>CBDUUV010000055.1:0-16165 GCA_965370495.1 uncultured bacterium | reverse complement strand
GGCTGTACTCGAGGAACAGAAGAACACTCGTTATGGATAAGGCGCAGATGACTCTTGAAGAGTTGGAGAAGGAATACCTGATCTCAGTCCTCGAGGAAACTAACTGGCAGAAGAAGAAGGCAAGTTCGATCCTCGGAATCAATGCGTCGACGCTTTACCGAAAGATCCAGAGATATGAACTCGAACGTGAACAGGAAAAAGTTACTATATAAGGGGTTTGGCATTGATTGCAAAACGAAGTAAAAATCTGGCAAATTACAATCTGTATGCGACAGCAGGCGAAAGGAGGAAGCGATATAAGATTTGTTCCGGCAACATGTTAGACTTAACCAGGGGGGGCAGGTTGTTGGCACAGTACTTGCAATATGCAGGTTAAACCCGGTTGGCACGGAACCGGCGGTAATGAGAGATGCGCGGTCTTGAGGGACCGATAACGTAGGATTCAAGGCTCTGTTGCCTTGAGAATTGTACCTGGGAGGTGCAAAATGAATAACAAGGGTTTCACTCTTATCGAGCTTATGATCGTAGTGGTCATTATCGGTATTCTTGCTGCAATTGCGATTCCTAATTTCATCAACATGCAGGCAAGAGCCAAGGAAGCTTCGACCAAGTCTTCGTGTCATACACTTCAGCTTGCCGCCGAGGATTTCGCGGTACAGAACGATGGCGTCTACGCGGGTGCCGCTGCAGATGTTACGCCTAGTGGCGAAGTCATCCAGGATCTGCTTCCCGGAGGCAACCTGATGGAGAACTCTTTCACCAAGATCGCTTCAGAGCCTGCCGTTTGGGCTGCCGCTGCTGCTCAGCCGGGTGAAATCGGCTATGCTGCTGTACTTCTCAACGGTGTGAATATTGGTTACGCGATTACAGGTGTTGGCAAGACTGCAGGTACGACGGTTATCACTCTGACCAGTGGTCAGTAGGATAATTCGCAAACAGGTTTACTCGAGGGCGGCTCACGCGGGCCGCCCTTTTTTTATACGATACAAGCAGCTTGACTACTCGGTATATCTTTAACATGTCAGCCGATGGGCATTCGATTTTCTTAAAAATATTCGATACATCACTGGATATGGATCCTTTTTTGACGGATTGGGGTTAAGGCACGATTTCTGCAATGTAATGGTGTTTGCTGCGAGACATACTGGTTTGATGCAGAGAATCTGTCACTTAACGGTAAATATCAGCCATTTGGCATATTCTGTGTGAGATTTGCCTGTACCTTTTTCAGAGTGGAACCAAGAAATGGATGTTCTGGACGTAAAAGAAATAACGAAATCATTCAAATCGGGCATGTTATTTTCGGTACGTGAAATTCTTCATGGAGTCTCCTTTTATGCACGTGAAGGCGAGATCCTGGGGTTTCTCGGCCCGAACGGTGCGGGAAAAACGACTACGATCAAGATTATCCTTGGTCTTATACAGCCCGATTCAGGAATCGTAACGATATTTGGAAAGCCGGCTGGCGACAGGCATGTCCTGGCAAGGCTCGGATATCTTCCGGAGAACCCTTACTTCTATCCGCATCTTACGCTCATTGAGTTTCTGCGGTTCTGTGGGAGTATGAGTGGGATCCCGGGCGACAAGCTAAGGGACAGATGTGATGAAGTAATCTCTATCGTCGGGCTCGAAAGCCATGAGAAACAGAGAATGAAATCTTATTCAAAGGGGATGCTCCAGAGAGCCGGGCTGGCACAGGCGGTACTTCACGATCCCGATCTGCTGATTCTTGATGAGCCCTTTTCCGGGCTCGATCCAATCGGGCGTAAAACAGTAAGGGATATTCTTCTCGATCTGAAAAAAAAAGGCAAGACGATATTTTTCTCTTCCCACATCCTTCCGGATATGGAGGCTCTTTGCGACAGGGCATGTATAATACGCGGGGGAATAATAACAAAAAGCATGAATCTTGATGATATTTTCCGGATTGGAGAAAACAGGATAGAGATCACAGCGAGGGGATGTGACTCCGGCATGCTCGATATGGTCGAAGACTACCTGGAGTCATCAAATATCACGGGCGAAGAAACGTTTCTTGTGGTAAAAAAACAGGAATATCTGCGAACGGTAGTCCAGCATCTGTACAATTCCGGAGCGGAAATACTGAGAATTGTAAATGAACATTCTTCCCTCGAAGATATCTTTATGGACGAGATCTCCTGTGATCCGGTGGAGCGACGTGAGCTGATCGCTGAAAAAGATACGGAAAAAAACGAAAAAAAGGAGAAGGTGCTGTGAGAAGGATATCGAGTGTAGCTATGAACACTTTCAGGGAATCGATTCGTGAAAAACTTTTGTTTATCGTCCTTATCTATGCCGGTATTCTTCTGTTGAGTACATTTGTTCTTTCCCCTCTTTCAGTCGGAGCTGCAAGGGGAAAGATTATCATGGATGTAGGGCTTGCCGGTATCTCGCTACTGGGTGTTCTCAGTGCTATCATGGTTGGAAGCACCCTGGTTCACAAGGAAACAGAGAAGAAAGCAATATACGTGGTTCTCACGAGGCCTGTATCCAGGCATGAGTATTTGATCGGAAAATTTTCAGGGATCGTATTTGCGCTAACGGTATTGATGGCGATCATGGCTGCCGTGATGGTTGTTATGGTTACGATGGGGGGACAGGGGCAGGTCAATATAACGGTGCTCTCAGCGGTGTATCTTTCGGTTCTCGAAATGACCGTTATCAGTGCCGTAGTGATATTCTTCAGTACTTTTACAACACCTGTGCTGACCTCCTTTTTCTCGATCTGTCTTTTTGTAGCCGGAAGCCTGAGTGGGGATCTCAGGTCTTTTGCGCAAAAATTTGGAGGCGCAGCTTTAAAGTATGTGATGGAAGTGTTTTACTACATATTGCCCAATATGAAGATTTTCAATATGAGGCATGAGGCGGTCCACGATCTTAGATTCAATGTAACCGATCTGGGGCTGGCAACTGTGTATGCAGTTGTTTACTGCAGCGTGATACTGTATTTCGCGTACCTCGTGTTTCGGAGAAGGGAATTTTCCTGATGGGTGAATCTTTAATTGGATAGTAGATCTTTGGGCAGTAGTGAGTGGAATAATGCGAAAAGCCTTTGCGGAGCGATAGAAATGAAAAGCAGAATTACACATTTCCTGATAGCTATGGCCGCTATCCTGGTACTGGTTCAGGCCACCAGGAGTATTGAGATTATCGCGCAGGAAAAAACGGCGATCGAGGTGATGTATCTTCCATCGGGCGAATGCATGAGGATGGCATCGCTGGGTTACAGAAATCTCGCGTCTGATCTGCTCTGGTTCAAGGCCATACAATATTACGGGGGCTACATGCTGGCTCAAAACGGTATCAGGTTATTTTCACATCTTGCGGATGTGATAACAGACCTCGATCCGAATTTTACAGGCGCGTACAAACTCAGTGCCCTGATTATTTCGGAAGACCTGGATAATTATGAAGAGGGCGTGAAACTCCTGGAGAAAGGTGTGCGTAACAACCCGGGTGATTTCTGGTTGATGTACGAGCTGGGTTTCATCCACTACCTTGGGGGGAGGAACTACAGCGAAGCCCAGAGATATTTCGAGCTTGCGGCGTCGCTGCCGGGTGCAAATGAAAAAGCAGCAAGATTTGCCGCAGACGCAGCGTCAAAGGGTAAAAACCTCGAGGACAGTGTCGCCCTCTGGGGCGACCTTGCGGAAAATTCTGAAAATAAATATATACGCGAACTTGCGTTCAGGTACATCAAAGATCTGCAAAAGCGCATGGCGGAAAGAAAGCTGACAGAATGACAAACATGATCGTAATGATACCCGCTGTTTTGCTTGGACTGGTGTCCGGCAGTTTTCTCAATGTAGTCATATACAGGCTTCCTCTTGGCAAATCGGTAATCAAGCCGCATTCTGCGTGTCCGGGCTGCGGGCATATCATCAGCTGGTATGAAAATATTCCGATAATAAGCTACATTGTATTAAGAGGGAAATGCGGGCAGTGCGGGATGAAGATATCTGTAAGGTATCCTGTCGTAGAGTTCATGGGACCTGTTATCGCCGTAGTGGCTGTATACAGATTTGGCTACAGTATAGATGCTCTTATAACATTCGCGTTTTTGATGGCTCTTTTGGCGATTACTCTTATTGATTGGGATTACAGAATCATACCTGACGAGATAAGTCTTTCTTTTATATTAATCGGGATCGCCTGGAGCCTGTTTACCCCCGGTTTGACATTGCTTGATTCCGTTCTTGGTGCCGTAGTTGGTGGTGGTGGGCTTTGGCTGGTCGGAGCGATCTACAAGATGATCAGGCATATGGATGGAATGGGTGGAGGAGATGTAAAACTCATGGGTATGATTGGCGCGTTCCTGGGTATCGGCCTCGTATTACCCGTGATCGTAATCGCTTCTTTTTTCGGTTCGATATATGGCGTGTTTCTGTTGAAGTCCCGGGGTGGAGAGAGCAAAACGGCGGTTGCCTTTGGTTCTTTTCTCGCGCCTGCCGCAGCGGTATGCATGCTTTTCGGAACACAACTTCTCACATGGTATTTCACAAAATTCTGATCTGTATTTTCCACGGATATATATCAAATCAAAAAAAAGAGCATGATTTCGCCGTCAGTTGATTGTGCTTTGACTGGTATTTCCTCCCGCCCGAAGCATACAGGCACTTTGCACAAAAATCATGCATTAGAGTTCGGTAACGGTGGAGCGAATAACAATGTTATGTGTAACTGGCAATAAGTAAAACAAATACAGCGACAGAACGGTTGGAGGCTTTGGCACATTTGTTGCGTGTTCAGGGTTTCGAGGAAAAAAACAGAGTTTTTAATATGAAAATGGTTGTTAATTGAGCGTTTTTGGGGGCAGTGGACTCAGGAACGGATACTTTTTTTCTGTAATTGGAAAAGGCTGGTGCGAGAATGATCTCTCTACCATTCAAAAAAAAGGCTAATACTGTTGGCCTGGACATCGGTTCTAGTTTGATCAAGGTGATCGAGATCGATCACTCCGGGGATATTCCCAAGATCGTGCGTTTCGGGATGAACAGATTGTTGCCTGAAGCGATTGTTGAAGGCGAAATCATGGACCGGAACCTGGTTGTCGATGGCATCAGGGAATGTATGATCCAGGCAGGAATTACTTCGCAAGAGGTCGTTTCCGCCGTCTCAGGCCGGGCAGTTATCGTTAAAAAGGTCGTAATGGACAAAATGGCCCCTGAAGATGCGCAGGAAGCTATCTTCTGGGAGGCCGAGCAGCATATACCGTTTGATATTGATGATGTCTGCCTGGATTTCCAGATCCTTCGTGAAGATATAGGAGCAAACCAGATGGAAGTTCTTCTGGTCGCTGCAAAGAAGGAGATGGTCAATACACATTCTTCAATGATCAGCGATGCTGAACTCGTGCCAAAGATAATCGATGTTGACTCATTCGCTGTTCAGAATTGCTTCGAGGTGAATAAGGGAATGTTTGTTGAAGATTCCTTTTCCGATGATGAGATGCCCGAAGAAAAAAGCGGAAAGGTCATCGGGCTTATCAATATAGGCAACGATGTAACAAACATCAATATCATACAAGGAAGCAGTCCTCACTTTACAAGAGATATCAGCGTCGGTACAAACAGCTTTATAGAACGTATCCAGAAGGAGCTGGGTGTCGACTACGAAGGAGCTCAGAAAGTAATATCCGGCGACATGGGAGAAATGGATCAGGACAAGATCAGGGAAATTATCAAAAATGCCTCCAGCGACCTTTCACTGGGCATCGAGCGGAGCATCTCATTCCTCAAAGCGGCAGGTGATGCGGAAAACCTCGACGAGGTTGTTCTGAGTGGGGGCGGAGCACAGATTCCGTTCCTCAAAGAGATCCTCTCAGAGAAACACGGCATAGACTTCTCAATTCACAACCCCCTGGAAGGAATCGATTACCAGGAGGGGGTCTTTGGAGAGTATGAAGAGGATATTGAAAAAATTGCTCCGTTGCTGACTGTTGGAATAGGGCTCGCTTTGAGAAAGGCGGGAAAATAATGATAAGAATCAACCTTCTTCCAACGGAAGATCGGATCAAGGGACGTCAGTTCCATCTGCCGGAAATGTCGACAATATATCTCGTAGCAGGTGTCATAGTTTTCTTTGCGTCAATAATCGCCGTCGGAATGATACAGGCACATAAGGCCAGGGATCTCGAGAAAAAGATCGAGATCGCGACTCAGGAATCGAAGAAACTTGCACCCCAGCTTGCCAAGATCAAGCAGATTACAAAGGAACGCGAAGAGGTCGACCGAAGACTCAGTCTTATTACATCACTTGACAGGAATCGTTATTTCAGGGTGAAGCTTCTGAACGATATTGGATTCAATGTGCCTTCAAATTGCTGGTTGACCGAGATCAATGAAATTTCTCCCAACAATTTCAATATTGAAGGAGTTACATTTTCGAACTACACGATTGCCGATATTATATCTAATCTGGAAACTTCTCCCATTTTCACTCACGTTGATCTTCTGGTAGCCAAGAAGGGTGAGATAAATAAGAGGGAAGTTATGAAATTCAGCTTGAGTGCTAACGTAATGCCGCAATAGGGAAGAGAGGCCTAGAAAATGGATTTTAAAGACCCACAGGTACAGAAGTCGATAATAGTAGGGATTCTTCTTCTTATTTTCGGCTACGTGTACTTCTTTACGGCTTTTATGCCGTTCTTTTTCCAGCCTCAAAAGGCGAAGATCAATACTCTGGGCAGTACGTATGAGAAGATGAACGCCGAACTGGAGAAAGCAAGGCAGACTGTTGGAAACCTGGCGAAACTCGAAAGTGAATATAACAGGCTTCACAAGAAATGGAACGCCGCCCAGGACCTTTTGCCACAGGAAAAAGAAGTTGCCAAGCTTCTGCGCAAAATCACAAGGGCGGGGAACCAGGCGGGAGTAGAGTTTGAACTCTTTAAGCCGCAGCCCCAGGTAGCTCAGGAATTTATTACGGAAAACCCTGTGAAAATTATCGTGCGCGGCCAGTATCACGATATAGGTGTATTTCTGTCAAAAGTAGCCAACCTGGACAGGATAATAAATGTAAGTGGCCTGCATGTCAGGCCCCTCAAGGAAAAAAACACAGGCACAAACAAAGTTGGAAGAAATCATACGATTGAAGTCGAGATGATCATGAGTGCCTTTACACTGCAGGAAGGTGGTGTAGCAGCTGATGATAACGCGAAGAAAAAATCTTAGATCAGCATGGAAAACCCTGCTGAGCTTTGTAGTTCCTGTGTTACTTCTCGTGGTCATAACACTGCCTTTGCGGGTGTTGGCTGAGGAAAAGAATACGGAAAAGAAGGTTCTCCGGGAAAAACGTTATTACTACAAGGCATTTAACAGAAGGGACCCATTCAAGAGCCTGGTAGCGGGTGAATTTGAAGAGAACGAATTCGACCTTGTTGATATCTATAGTGTCAAGCTGGTCGGGGTTCTTTCTGGTGGAATGGAAAAGTATGCAATGCTCGAAGACAAGAATGGTTTTGGTTACATCATAAAAGCAGGCGATCCCATAAGACATGGCAGCATCGTTTCAGTTAGTGACCGGAGCCTTGTCGCGAGATTGACTATGTTCGGACAGACAAACAGCGTAACCCTCCGGTTGGAGGGTAAAGAGGGAAAAGGAGAATAGGATGCTGAGTATACGCAAAGTTGCTCTGGTTGTTCTCACGGGTTTGCTACTGCCATGCCTGAGTCTTTCCGCTGGCGATTACGATTCTGAGATCAATGGTCTTGAAGTCGTTCCAGTCGACGGCAGGATCAGGATCGAGATCAGCAAAGCCGGGACTATGGAATTCAGGGTATTCAGGATGAGTGACCCTGACAGGCTTGTAGTCGATTGTATAGGCGCAACGTATGACATTCGGAATGTCGATAACTGTGTTCCGAATGATATTGTACACAGGGTACGTACAAGCCAGTATAAGGTAGAACCCGTACGAATCAGCCGGATAGTCGTTGATTTGAAGAAACAAGTCGATTTCAGGATCTTTGAAGACGGAGATCGTCAGGTTGTTGAATTGACCGGCAGAGGTGATATGGAATTGTCATCCGTCAATGCCGAATCCGAGTCGACCGTTCTGGCCGAAAAGGTCATCGAGGAGAATAAGCCGGTAGTCGCAGAAAAGCCAAAAACCGTTTCAGTGGCATCAATGGGGCCTGTACTTCCGGTGATAAGGCCTGCGGAGAAAGTCGAAGATACAGGCTGGTATCAGGCTTCGGCTCAGGTCAAGACAGCCGCGGCAAAACCGGTCGAGAGAACCGATTCTCCCTGGCTTGCAAAAGACAGTAATGAGGCTAAAAAAAATCCTGCCGTTATTCATCAGAAGACCTCGCCTGCTGTGATACAGCAGCAGTATACGGCGCCTGTTAGTAGTACTCCCGTCAGGAACGAGACCGTTCCATGGTCAGAATCATATGTAAGGGGTGCACCTGCCGGTGGTGGTGGTTTCGGAATGGGGACCAGGAAGATCACGATAGACGCGCAGGCAGCTGATATCAAAACGGTTTTGAGGACTATTTCAGAATTTGCAGGCGTCAATATCGTGGCTGGTAAGGGTGTCAAGGGTGAAGTACATATCCATATCAGGGATTGTCCGTGGCGGGAGGCGCTGGATGTTGTTCTCAAGGCCCACGGTTACGGTTACAGGGAAGAATTCGGAATGATCCGGGTGGCCGAGCTGTCGACTCTTCTCCGGGAAGAACTGGAGATCCAGTCAGCGGCCAAGAAACAAATCGACCTTCTTCCACTCATTACGAGGATTATATTTATCGATAACTCCAAAGCTGAAGAGCTCAAGAACGCTCTTGACCAGATGGTCAGCCAGCGCGGCAGTATCAGCGTCGATCTTGGAAGCAACTCCCTAATCGTTGTTGACGTTGAAAAGAATGTCGAAATGATATCGGAAATGATCAAGAAGCTCGATCTGAAGGCCCACCAGGTTGATATCAACGCGAAACTGGTTGAGATCGATGTTGAAGCTTCCAGGGAACTCGGCATCAACTGGGGAGTTCTGAATCTACACAAGGCTGGTTTTGGAGCAACAGGAAGCGCCGCAGTTACCGAAAATATACCGATTTCATCGGGAAACCTGAAGTTCGGCATGGTCCGCTCGTGGGGCGAAATCACTTCCATGATCCAGATGCTTGAAAAAACCAACAGGGCAAACATCATTTCCAATCCCAGGATAACGACCATGGATAACAGGGAAGCCAGCATACTTGTCGGCAAGGAGATTCCCCTGATCGTCGCCGATGAGGCTGGTAATCCTATTACCGAGCTTACCAAGATCGGTATTATCCTCAGGGTTACGCCTCATGTCAATGCTGACAAGACTATAACACTCGACCTTCATCCTGAGGTCAGTGAACTTCAGTCCGAGGCTACAGCCCAGGGTGGCGTTATTATCACCATGGCGGAAGCCGATACAAGGGTCACTGTGAATAATGGAGAAACAGCAGTTATCGGAGGCCTGATCAAGAAGGTTGACACCGAAGTAATACGCGGTATTCCATACCTGAAGGACGTACCGTATCTTGGCAGGCTCTTTTCTTCGAAGAGCAAAATAAGCAAGAAAACGGAACTTGTGATATTTGTTACTCCGACGATAGTGGAATAATTTTGCCCCCTCCACGACCGTCGTGCCCCCGGGAGTTTTCCCTGACACCCGGGGGCTTTTTCCCCCCCGCTCAGAACTATTCCTTGATCGGTTCCATGTGACAGGTGAATATCTATTTGGCGTATGACTCGTTTTCGCTTGCTACCGGGCCATATGTTCTATATTCTGAATTGTCCTTTTTGGCGGAACAGAGTGACAAAACCAGTGGTTTTTTATCAGGAGATGGTTGAGTGAGAGTTATTGCCGGAAAATACAGAGGGATTGCCCTGAGAGGTGGTAAGGGTATACAGTTCAGGCCCACAGCCCAGATCGTCAAGGGATCTGTTTTTGATACTCTTTATGCGGAGGTGCAGGAGGCGGTAGTCCTGGACTTGTTTGCTGGATCCGGATCGCTGGGTATTGAAGCTCTCAGCAGGGGAGCCTCCAGGGTGAAATTCGTCGAGCAGGACAAAACCGCCCTCAAGGCACTGAGAACAAACCTGGAAAGATGCCGGATAGAACCTTCCTGTGTGGAAGTAAAAAACGCTGATGCTGTTCGATTCCTTGAAAAAGTCATAAGGTCGGGTGAAAGTTACGATATCATATTTGCTGACCCTCCTTATATCTCTTCTCTCGGAAAGAAACTGTCCGAAATGCTTAATAAAGCAAACAGGGAAGTTTGCAGGTTTTTTATTGTCGAAACAGATGGGGAGTTCGATATCGAGGATGAAGGCAGCATGGAGAAACTGAGGACAAGGAAATTCGGGCAGACCATTGTTACGTATCTGAGGTTCAGGAAAGATGAGGATTGATTCCCGATAAAGGAGGTATCAGGCCTTGGAAGGTAAGACTGCACTTTACCCTGGAACATTCGATCCGATCACCAATGGCCATGTCGATCTGGTCAAACGTGTATCACGGATCTTCGACAAAGTGATCGTAGCCGTTGCTGCGGGTGTACATAAATCTCCTTTGCTGGATCTGAAACACCGGCACCAGCTGGTCAGGGAAACGCTTGCTGGAATGGAAAGAGTGGAAGTCGTTACTTTTGATGGATTACTTGTCGATGAATTTAGAAAACGCAAGGTGGATGTTGTCATCAGGGGGTTGAGGGCCGTATCTGATTTTGAGTATGAACTGATGATCGCGCTTATGAACAGGAAACTGCACCCCGAATTCGAAACAGTATTCCTTATGCCGGATGAAAGGTATATCTATCTTCACAGCTCTCTGGTCAAGGAGATATACAGGCTCGGTGGAGATATCAAATGCCTCGTGCCGCAAGTGGTCGTCAATAAATTAAAAGAGTGGAATTCCTGACGGTTCTGAAAGGGAAAGAGACGTTTCAGCGGGAAAAGTGTTTTTGAAGGAGGAAACGAAGTGGCGGGATTTGTGAGCAAAAGAGCAAGTCTTATTGAACCATCGATAACGCTCAGCCTGAACACAAAGGCCAATGCGCTCAAGGAAGCTGGGGAGGATGTCGTTGGACTGGCGGCGGGGGAACCGGACTTTGAGACACCGGAAATAATCAAGGAAGCGGGAATAAGGGCGATCAGGGAAGGCAAGACAAGGTACACTCCCGCGGCAGGAATAGTGGAGCTCAGGAAAGCAGTGGCAAAGGAATATTCAGAACTTCTCGGTGTGGATTATGATTGGAAGGAAGTTGTTATATCCCATGGGGCGAAGCATTCGATCTTCAACGCGCTGTTCGTTCTCACCGATCCTGGTGATGAAGTGATGATCACGACACCCTACTGGGTCAGTTATCCCGAGATGATCAAGCTCGTTGGCGCAAAGCCTGCGATCATCAAGTTAACCGAAGAAACAGGTTACAGGCTTACTCTGGATCACCTGAAGGCGCAGGTTGACAAGAACAAGCCCAGGGCTCTAATGCTGAATTCTCCGAACAACCCCGCTGGGACCGTGTATACACCAGGTGAAATGGAGGCTATAGGCAGGTTTCTTCTGGATGAGGGGATAGCCCTGATCAGTGATGAGATATATGAATTTCTGGTATATGGTGATGCAAAACATATATCGCCGGTCAAACTTGTTCCTGAGCTCAAGTATCAGACCGTGGTGGCCACTGGAGTGTCCAAAAGTTATGCGATGACCGGCTGGCGTGTCGGGTTTGCCCTTGCCGAAAAAAACATCGCATTCAGGATGGGTGCGTATCAGGCTCATGCTACCGGTTGCCCGAATGCGATTTCCATGTGGGCGGCTCTCGAAGCCGTAAAAAACGGCGGAGAAGAGCGTGACAGGATGAGAGATGAATTCGAAAAAAGAAAAAACATGTTTGGAAAACGCTTGTCAAAAGTGCCCGGCATAAGATTTCCTGACCCGGGAGGAGCTTTCTATTTTCTTGCCGACGTTTCCGGATTGTACGAAGCATGCGGTGTGTCGGGAAGCGGCGAATTCTGTGAAAAACTTTTAAAAGAAAATGGACTTCTCCTGATCCCGGGCGGACCTTTCGGATGCGACAATATGATCAGATTCTCCTTTGCGGCTGGCGTGGACCAGCTTAATCTGGCTCTCGACAGGTTTGAAAGCTTTGTCGCGAAGTATACCTGATAAATAGGGGGATGGTGGTGCAATACTCATTCTGTCGGCCGGTTTCCGAACCGCGACGGATTCCCTCGCCTTGTGAAAGTGTCTATCGGAATGGTTGACAAAATTACAGAGCTGGCCAGAAGGGTCACTGACGTCGAGATCAACACAGAGGCTTTTTACAGGTATGCATATAATTACGATGCAACCGGACGCAAGGGCGAATGTTTCGGAGTCGTATTTCCCGGTGGCCTGGATGATCTCGTCAAGTTGGTTCGAGAGGCTTCAAATATTCAGCTCCCTTTTTTCATGCGGGGGGCGGGAACCGGGTTTTCAGGAGGAGCGATCCCTGTCGGTGGAGGGATAGTCATATCTACAGAGAAGATGAGAAAAATCCTCGATTTCGACAGGGAAAACGGTCTGGTCGAAGTGGAGGCAGGGGTTGTGAACGGAGAGTTACAGGAATTCCTCGAACCCGGCGGATGGTTTTACCCTCCTGATCCCGCGAGCCTGAAGGTCTCGACTATCGGTGGCAATATAGCAGAAAACGCCGGGGGCCCAAGAGCGTATAAATATGGTGTAACCAGGCGATACGTCCGTTCACTTACATGGCTAACGACATCAGGTGAGGTGCTGGAGACTCCCCTGGAAGGCCCTGCTTCGCTTCTTGTCGGGGCTGAGGGTACACTCGGAGTAATTTACTCCGCCACACTTTCGATATTACCACTGCCGTCAGCCTACAAGACTTCTCTGGTGCCGGCCGGAAGTGATACAGATGCGATGAACGTAGCTTCAGAACTTCTGGCGACAGGGTTTTGCCCGAGTGTTATGGAATTTATTGATTCAAAAACGATGGAATGTGTAACGCAGTTCAAGGAGCTTAACGGGTTTGATAGAGGTATGAGCTACCTGTTTTTCGAGATTGATGGTTCAGATACAGAGGTAGAAGCCCAATACGGTATCTTCGATTCGTTCTGCCGTGAAAGAAGTCTCAAGAAACTTACAGCACTCAATGATGAAGAACGTGAAATCCTGTGGGAGCTTAGAAGGTCGATCAGCCCGAGCCTTGCCAGGAAAGGAATAACCAAGGTAAACGAAGATATTTCGCTGCCTCTCGGCAGGCTTTCGGAAGCGGTATCGTTCATACATGGATCCGCGAAGGAACTTGGTCTTGACTGTTATGTTTTCGGCCATTGTGGTGATGGGAATCTGCATGTGAACATAATGACAGACCGCAGGCGCGTCGAGGAGATGAAACGTACAGAGGACTTTGTGGAGAAACTGTTTTCCCGGGTGGTTGCCATGGGTGGGACCCTGAGCGGTGAACACGGGATAGGAATAACAAAGAACAAATACCTCGAAGTGCTTTTTTCACAGGCGGAACTTGAATTACAGAAGAATATTAAAAAAACAATGGATCCGGGCGGGTTTCTTAACCCGGGGAAGTATTTTTCAGCGATATGTTCATAGACAAAGTAAAAATAAACGTGAAATCCGGTGGTGGTGGTAATGGGTGCATAAGTTTCCGGAGGGAAAAGTATATTCCAAGGGGAGGGCCTGACGGTGGAAACGGTGGGCGCGGAGGAGATGTTATCATCGTTGTAGAGCCACAGATGAGGACCCTTCTGGATCTGCGTTATCGAAGGCATTATAAGGCAAAAAAGGGTATGCAGGGTGAGGGTTCGCGCAAGACTGGAAGAAACGCGGATCCTGTTGTGATCAAGGTTCCTCCCGGAACACTGGTGGAGGATGTCGATACAGGGGAGACGCTGGCAGATCTTATGGAGGATCATGAGAAACTCGTAGTTGCGACCGGTGGATCCGGCGGCAGGGGAAATTATAGCTTCAGGACTCCCAGGAACCAGGCTCCTCAGAAAGCTACTCCCGGAAAACAGGGCGAAGAAAGACAGCTCAGGCTTACTCTGAAGCTTATAGCCGATGTCGGACTGGTAGGGTTGCCGAATGCCGGGAAATCGACTCTCCTGCGATCCGTAAGCGATGCCCGCCCTCTCGTTGCTGCTTATCCATTCTCGACCCTGAGCCCGAACCTGGCGATCGTGAAGATCGATGAACTGGCTTCATTCTGTATGGTCGATATACCGGGCCTTATCGAGGGTGCTCACGAGGGAAAGGGGTTGGGTCTGCAGTTTCTGCAGCATGTGGAAAGGTGCAGGATTCTGTTGTTCATTCTTGATACAACAGGAGAAGTTACGGTGGAAAGCGCTTACAAACAGTTGATGGACGAACTCGAGTCGTACAGCGAAAAGCTTCTCGAACTCCCCAGGTACATTGCTTTGAACAAAATCGATCTTTTGCCGGAAGATGACAGGAATATCGATTTTAAGCCCGGTGACCAAGAAAATGTTTTCTTGATATCAGCTCTTGCCGGAGACGGGTTGCCTGCGCTTATGCGGGTATTGTTCAGGAAGGTACTGGAAGAAATTGACAATGAACAGGAAGATGAAATATTTGTATTCGACCCTGCTTCCGAACTGCGAGATGGGAAGGATTGATCATTGAATCTTCCGGGATAACTGTCTTGCCATGGAGATTCATGACCGGTTCTACCGATGGTTGTACCGGCAGATCGCATTCATGATGGATCATGTTCGCTGATTTTTGAAAACGGGTTGTTTTCAGGACGGGTTTGTCACAGAGCCCATAAAGAGTATCATCCCTGAATCATCATCCCTCAGCACAAAGAAAAATGGCCTGTCAACGATCATATGGAATGGTTTCGGGCCGAATGCCGTGGAGGTCAACACTATCCCGACAGATGTCGCTGCCGCGGCTTCAGTCCCTTCTTCGTTGATCTCGATGAACGTCTTGTGGATGACTTTATCGATACGCACCTCACCCGGCTTTGCATTACAGAGCCGCGAGAAATCAGCCAAGTTGCTGAAAGCTGTTTCCATACCGAGGCTTGAAAGTGATTTTCTGAGTTCCGATCTGTACTCCGTTTTGAATCTGGGTATCTCGATCGACCCTTTTCTCGACTCGAATGCGCCGATCCATTTGTCCAGTGAAGCTTCGGTAAGGGTCTCGTGAAACGCGCGCAAGTCTGAATCTTCCGAGGGAAGAAATATATAGATACTGGATTCGCCCTTGCCGTATGGAAGCCGGATTGCCTGCAGGCCTTCTTCTTCGAGATAACCGTATTTCCCGTTTTGTATCATCATCGGAATCTTTACCGATTTGTTACAGGACAAGTGAAAATTCTTTGTAGAGGTTCTTGCCGGGTCGAACCTTTTTGTCCATGAACCTTTGAAAAATATTGCGTTGACTAGATAAATCAGGTCATCAGAGGAAATGCTGTCTATGATCTGATCGATCTTTCCCATTGTATTTATTTTGACCCAGTCGTTTATTAACTGCGCTGATTCGAGAGGAAAAACGCCTGCGTTGAAATATTTTTCGTTTCTTGAGATGAAACCGCTGTCAAAGGAAAAATGCTTTTTCAGCCAGATCGAATTACTGATAACAAGTTCCGTGCTGGAGGACGCTTCCCCGAGTGCAATCAGCAATTTACGATTTGCATTGTTTATTTCTTCGAGGGTCATTTCGGGCAGGTGTAAGGTGGTTGACATCCCTTCACAGGTACTTCCCGCGGTACCGTTATAAGTCATGGCAAGTGCGAAAGCCACACTGGCAGGTGAGATGACAACATTTTCCCCTGAATGTGATTCCAGCTCAGCCGAATACAGGTCAAATCCGAAGCTGTTGTATGAATCGGCTATGCTCTTCCGAGGACTGGATAGATCACCTGCGGGAGTCTCTTCTGCCAAAAGGGAACCGCTGATAAAAATAACCACAAAAAGAAAAAGGAGTTTTACCAGCAATCTTGATAACATGTCAGTACCTCCAGCAAATGAACATTAAAACTCTATGGTGCGATCTGTAATCTCATACAGCAATTTGTTCGCAGACCTTCTGTATAAAGGCATTCCGCGCATGGGGGGAGGTTAATCCTTTATACGGAAAGGATTACAGCTTATAATTTATTATACGTGTTCAGGAGAGAAA
>CBDUUV010000054.1:0-16432 GCA_965370495.1 uncultured bacterium | reverse complement strand
AGCCCACGAACGCCGCTAACAGTCATACCTGCTTTCAATTCTTCTGTTCCTGCTTCGACACGGATACCATTGATGTATCCTTTCTCGGTAACAAAGACCTCATCCTTCCATTTTCCAGGTTCACCCGCAAAGATCATTATCCTGACTATACCAGCTCCGGCTTTCAATGCGGCTCCCCTGACACTACCCCCGAAAAATGAAGTGTGTTTTGTGATCCATTTATATCTTCGGATCGGATATCCTCCTGAAAATGGATATGAAAACCTGTAGCCGGCAAAGCCGAGGCCCAGAGCAATATCGGGCATAAAATAGCCGGCATACAGATGACTGTCACCATACGGTATATTGTAGTCCAGAAAAAACAGGGCTCTATCCGCTTCTGCCCTTCTCTCTATCCTTACGGCAAACCCTGATTTTTTTCCTGACAAAGCCAGTCTTATTTCCTTCGCTTCTTTTTCCCGGATTCCTGCCCTCCTGATAGTCAGAGTCAACTTGGACGAAATATTTCCTAACACTTCGGCCATCTCATATTGAGAGGGATCCCTGACGTCCGGGTCAGGCTTATCAATACTGTGTTGAAAATTATCGATATGTGATGACGCGCATGATACCGCCGGAATCAATACAAGGGTCAAAAAACGCAATTTCATCTTCACCACTTCCTCCCCACTCCCACAGAAAATGTATCACCAAGAACAGGATGGCTGCTCCAGGAAAAACTGACTGCGGTTCTACCGCCTGAATACAGAACACCTCCTGAAACCTCCCCTGTAGCAAACCTGTACCCTGACAATAAATATACTTCCGAACCTGTCCCCACCTTGACACCCATCCGGTTATCACCATTACTCCAACCTTTGGAATCAAAATTGAATACCAGTTCTATGGGAGAAAAAACGAGGCGTGCGCTGACCAACGGCTCGAACATCGGTTCTGAATCAATATCAACAAAGCTGGTCCTGATTTCTACCTGGCCCTTTTCGCCCGTTCCCAGCAAGAGTGAACCGGACAAGAGGATTTTGCTTTCCGGATCAAACCCATCAACTTTCTTTCTAACCATCCCTGCTGCAATACCAAAAACGGCCACTTCACCCGGACATAGAATAAAAACATGCGACTGAAAACGTTCCTCACGATACAAATAGTGGTACAGAAGCCCCCACCATGCGCTGAATATCAGGTGTGGCCCTGCAACGACCGTTTCTATTCTCGAAGCGGTAAGATCTTCCAGTGAGTACGGCCTGCAGCATGAAGTCATCACACACATGTATACGCCGGTGGAATCGCTGAACAGGCGGTGATCCCATGGCCCGGGCCTGTGAACACCCCCCATCCCCCTGCTCCATGCGTGTATATGATCAAAACCATGAAGAATTGTTGGAAACAAAATCAGGGCGAAAACAACTCCGGCTGCTACCAGCTCTTCCCTGACAAAGCGATACAGACCCTTTCTCTCCTGCACACACTACCTCCCACCCCAAAAAACTCAACCACACAAATGTATAACCCGGTCGGCAACGGCTGGCCGATATCTGTTTTTCCATCCCACCTGCAAGAAAAAGTGTCAGCCCCGCCTTTCTCGGAAAAGAGTCTTCTTACCTGCAATCCGAGCATATTGAATATCCCGATTTTAAACCCTTTCTCGGAGGGCTGTGAAACGCCTGATATAACAACCTGTTTATCACGAAGGGGACTAAATGGGTTTGGAACAGCCTGTACCCTGTCTTCGACCTGGCATGAAGCCGAGAACACGGAATTCACTTCACCCGGAGTGGATCCCTCTGCCAGAGCGCACCTGTGCCATATTCCACCTTCAGCTACGCTGCATGCTTTCGGAGAGTATCGCTCTATGGACCGTCCCCGCTCATCATCCATCATATCCCGGTAAAACACCCTTTCGGCAAGGTTTCCACTGCTGTCGATCAACTCCAGCATCTCGGCATAACTTCCGCTATCCCTGTCATTAAGGGCAGGCAGCCCTCCGACTACAGCCACTACATCAGAGGGGCAGGATGGGTGAATGATCTTGAAAAAGCCAGGATCATCGACGAGTATGGTATATTCCCCCTTTTCAATGATAACAGGGCCTTCACCGATAAAACCTTCATTCCCGGCAGCATCCGTAATCATCCATCGTGAAACATCTACAGCTCCCGGTGAATTGTTGTAAAGCTCGATCCACTCACATCCATTCATGCCCGGCCTGTACATGATCTCGTTTACAACTATCTCTCCAGGAGAAAAGAAAAGCAGCGCCCGGCATGTGTCATTATGCCCGTTCATATCAATGAGGCTTTGAATTATCGCGGTTATACATGTATCCGTATCCGAATCCGGAAACAATGTGAACATAAATGAATCCCCGGCACCAGGTTCGAGATCCAGGATCAGGGTGCGGCCAATGCCTCGACCGGACGGTAAAAGCGATACCCGCACATATGCCTCATCCCGAAAAACGCTGGATCCCCTGTTAACGACTTCCAGCTGGAAATCAGGGGAAGAACCTTCGCAGCACAGAATGTCGCAAACAGGAGTCAATACTTCAATATCGTGCTCAAACCAGTTTCTGATACCGGGGGAGGGAACAGCCGCCACAAAATCGGAGATATTTGAATCCGTATCCCGTCCATCAGGTTTTCTCGAAAGAGAGTACCCTGCCTCAACATCCACAGCTGGTAAGAATTCGTACAAATCAGCATTATCGTGCGTTCCGTAACCTACCCTGTCAACAATCCCATCATGATCGCATAACCTCACTCCATCCGGTCCGTTCTCGATATTACCCAACAGATACAAACCAGCTGAAGGAAACCTGCATTCAGCAGCTATCAGAAGTATTTCATCCGGTTGAACAGACATGGCTTGAGAGGAGAACCAGATGATCCTCGCATTGCCTGTCCTGCCATCTACCGCTTCCAGGTACCACCCGGAAATGTCAACAGTGGATTCGCTGTTGTTGAACAACTCAACATATTCCCATCCCGTATCGCTTCCAGGATGATCATAGTAAACTTCATTGATGACTATTGCGGCCGGCAGGGCCCCGAATGCGGCAATCGGAGAAATACAAATCACGAGGATTAAAACCGGGACAAGTGTCTTCACCGTCATCATCATCCACCTCACATTCCACACGCGACACTACTACAGACCCACTACCCTTTCAATAGAAATAAAGATTATATTCGGGATAATCGAAGGTTTTTCTAAAAATATATTAATAATGATTGGATGCCTTTCCGGCAAGACGGTCGATCCTGTATTGTGACACGTGTTCAACCACACCCCCGTGAGAAATTTCGCCTTTTCCGGATTCAGACCATCCCCCACACCTTTCGCAGTATCCATTCGGCTGCAAGAACGATTATCATACAAACGAATAAAAAAGGATTATTGCTCAGAGGAACAATTTCTCTTTTTTTGATCGTATCTTTTACAGGATCTATAAGAGTTGCAAGCTTTGCTATTTCATTCACCTCCAGCGACACCGCACCGGATGAGCGGGCAAGCCTGCGAAGAAATCCTGAATCTCTCGATCTTCTCGCGAATTCGATCGACACGGGTTCCACCACAACCTCTGTTTCTCCCGAGATAATCTCCCCTGAACGGGTCGTTCCCGTTGCTGTTATCCGGTAGTCGCCGGGTACAAGAGGCTCGAGTACCGCCCTGAATATATCCTCTCTTCCTCTCGAAAGTTCAAAATTAAACGTCCTCACCAGGTCTTCATTTCCATCGAGAACGGAGTAGACTTCCCCCCTGATACCCGTAATTCTGGCAGCTGTTCTTACCTGGGCTGTAATCTTACTTTTTTCTCCGGCACGGTATACCGTTCTGTCAGCGTTGAGTACCATTGCTGGCAGGTTTATCCCCTCTGTTACATATTCGATCAGTCCGGTAACAATCGTACGGTATGCAAGTGCGCCGGACTCTCCCGCGAGTCTCCATCTCCATATCGGGAATCCAAGTATAACCGCCGAAACCCCGTTATCATGGCGCTGAACAGCCACCATCGGGAAATTGTGCACCCCATTGCAAAGATACAATGAAACTTCAGCGCCCGCTTTGACTTCAAACCCGGAAATCACCGCCGGAAGGGGCGGTAATTTGTCCAGAGCATCCGTTGCATCCATGATCGCCGCCAGTCGGCTATCACCCGTCCCGGAAGTAGACTTCACAAAAAACTCACCATAGACGATCGAGCCCTTACCAATTCCGGTAATCGGAAGGAACCTCTCCAGCAGTTGCATGGATACCCTGTTTCTCAGTGGAGAATCCTCACTTGCGAGCAATAGCACTCCCCCCCCTCCACGGACAAATGCATCAAGAACCTCCACATTGTAAGTAGATACAAACAATCTTTCATCATCTCCGATAATAACGATGTCATACCTGTCGAGCCCTGAAAGTTCGCGGGGAAAACTCCACCTGTCACGCTCCGGTAGTGTATGATAACCTTCAGTCGGCATCCATGTGACCGTATCCAGTTCGAACCTTTCCGATTTTTCCAGGATATCCCTGAAAAAAGTCATATTCCAATCAGCATACTGATCAATAAAAAGAATTCTTGTCTTTTCCTTCAGCACAGTTATCCGCAATGTCTCATTATTATTGAAAATCGAGTTTTCTCCTTCAGCCGGCCTGACAGCGACTTTCAATCTGCTCTGGCCTTCCTTCCCGGCCCTGAAATGAAGTACAGCCCGCAGTTCACCTTTTCCCCCGGGCACTGAGACCCTCACACTGTCTATCAGTTTTTTATCCTCGTACAGATCAACAGTTACTTGATTTTCTTTAATACCCTCTGCTCTGATCAGGGTTTCTATCCTGGCTCTGGTTCCGGAAAAAATGGTTCTTTCATAATATACCTCCTCGATCCTGAGATCGACGCCTTCAAGCGTATCACCATACCCGACAGTGAAAACCCTGACAGGGATAGACGCTCCGGAAGCAGTCATCCCTCCCGTTACCCTTCCATCGCTGAGAATTATGACCGCTGGCATGTTTTTCGACTGGTACTTGTCCTGAACCCATTTGATTGAACCGAAAAAATCCGTTCCCTCTCCTTCAGCCCCGGGGAGACTGTCAAGATCACAAACTCCCGCCGGAATATTCGAAGCAAACGGTATCACATCGATTCTGGTATCCGGAAACATTTCTTTTAATCTGTAAATATCTTCTTTCGCGGCCTCCAACCTCGATCTGCCATTACAGTCGCTCAATCCCATGCTTCGTGAAACATCGATTAAAACCGGCAATACCGCTTTTCTTTCCTCGATATCTACGGATACAAGAGCCGGATCGACGATGAAAAGTATCAGCAGCATAAACGCGACTGAACGTAATGTTACGAGTGTTATCCTCTGCACCAGGGATGTCGGAGGCCAGGTCTTTCTATACAAGAATATTGTTGACAGAATCAGGAAAACAACCAGAATCACATCAACAGGGCTAATTTCGTAAATCATTCCATTACTGGACCCGTGCATAGTATCCTCCATACGACAGATACAGCATAGTACAACAGGAATGGATTCGGTTCAAGAGATAGGCAGGATTAAACAATTACCTGTTTCTGCGTTCGGCCATGGGAGGAAAAAATGCCCGAATCGCCAGAAATCGATTTAAAAAGAGAATCACGCAGTATTATCCGGAAAACAACTGAAAATCAGGTTTTGATCCGCGACTCCCTGGAACCGGAAGAAGTATTTTCATTTTTGTTGTAACTGGCCACGGCATCGTTGACAGATTCGTAACTTTCCAGAATAGTCTGAAATTCCAGGAGTTCGAACACTTCGTAGACATCACCGATCATTGCGGCAAGTTTAAGGTCTCCTCCGTTTTCACGGATTTCCTTGATCTCACTGATAAATATACCCCATCCCGCCGAGCTGATATAATTCACTTCTTTCAGATCGATAACGATATCGAATCTACCCTTGCGCAACAGACGCTTCAGGCTTTCCTCAAGCTCGGCAGACGTGGTGGTATCAACATATCCCTTAACCGAGATCACTGATACTTCCGGGTTACTTTCCGGTCTGGAAAAAGAAATACTGATGTCGTTCATCCTGTCCTCACTCCCTTTTCTTGTTGATTCAGGCCGGTTCTTTATTTTCCTGTACATTGAATGCCGCCAGAGCCTCATCCCTGTTGGCGTACGGTGTCAACAACGCATTGAATTCCAGCAGGTCGAACACTTCTCTTACATCGGGACGCATACCGGCAAGTTTGATATCACCGTTTTCCCGCCTGACTCCCTTGATTTCACCAACAAATATACCCCAACCGGCAGAGCTTATATAATCCACTTCGAGCAAATCTGCAACTATCTTGACATTGCCTTTGGAAATCAGGGCATTGAACTTGTCTTCCATCAACTGGGATGTTCCGGAATCGATCAGCCCCGAAAGCTTGAGGACTACAACATCGTCTACCATAATTTCTTCTACAAGAAGTTTATCCATATCAGGTTCTTCCTCCAGGAAACTGCCAACCCCTAATCTAGCAAAGTTCAGTCCAACAACGCTTTTAAAAGGATAAAAATCCCCTGCCTGTCGTTTTCTGTAAGCCTCATGTTTTTCCTTGCCTTACTGTATTTACTGTTTATTTTCAGGGCTTTTCTGAATGCTTCGTACGATTTGTCCATCATTATTTTGCATTTTGCCGTATACAAAACCCCCAGCGCATTATACGCATCAGCAAAAGTGGGGTTCTGATCGATCAGTTCCTCGATTCTTGACTGGTACTGTTCGATATCCTTGTCGGACAGGCCTTCCCCGTTTTGAAGAAGAACAAGGTAGAGCTCGAGTATGACGGCATCCACATCAGCTTTCAAAGACCCACTCCTGACCTCATCCATGGTACTCAGCGCTTCCTCGTATTTTTCTTCCTTGAATAATTTCTTCACCTCATCAATCGCGCCTGTATTGAGAAATGGGTTCAGTTGAACCGCTCTTTTGATGTTTGTATTGAAATTTTTCTCCATATCTCTGGAGAGCTCGTAGTCTTCCTTGATAACACTATTGAGCAAATAAGCCCTGGCAAGATTGAGATACGGTTCACCATAATACAAGTCCAGGCCGATCGCTCTTTTGAAACTCTCGACTGCTGGACCGCATTTCTTCATTTTGAGATAGATCATCCCGACAAGATTATGCAGATCTGGAAAATCGGGGCTAATCTCGATACCTTTTTTCACCGCTTCAAAAGAACTGCTATAATCTCCTATCTGGTACCATGAAGAACCAATGACGATGTATGGGCTCGAATCCTTTGCTCCTTTTTCGATTGCAAGCATGGCTTCAGAAATCGCTTCACTATGAAGGTTACGGATTGATAACGCCCTGGCAAGCAAGAGATGCGATGCCGGATCCCGGGAATCCCCGATACTTTCTCTGGCATCCAGAAGAAGACGAAGTCTTCTTTTATTCTGATTGTGAATATTTTTTGCCAGTTTCTTCAATTCCTCCTGGCCTGGCTCATCATCGAATCCATGTACGCTTGAATCAAAAACCGTCCCGTTTCGAAAGAACGAACTCAGAATCTCTTTCTTCTGCTTGATATAACTGGTTTGGAGCAAATAGTTACCTCCACCATACCGTAACTCTTCCCTCAATTCAAAACCATCCACAACAGATCCTCCAGTACCACCAGTTATTGAAACATATGACGACAGTTACAGATTATTGCTTTTTCTCTTTCCAAATTCAACTCAATTCCCCTCATACAGAGAAAGAATCTCTTCAGTGAGCTTGTAGTAATCATATGCTCCCCTGGAAAGCGGTGCATGTTCGAAGATCGTCTTGTTGTCACCCGGCGCTTCACGCAATGCTGTATTGACTCTGATTGTAGTCTCTAAAACACGATCTCCGAAGTCATCCTTCAGACTGTCCAGTATCATCCCGGATATCCTTGTACGTGAGTCATAAAACGTGGGTAATATCCTGAATCCCGTGGGAATGCTATCTGCCATCCACTTGATTTCCTCGATCACATCCATGGTTTGTTGAGCCCCGACACTGGAAAGGTAGTCCATGGCAACGGGCACAATGATTTCATCACAATACGCAAGGACATTCAGGTTGATGAGATTCATGGAAGGCGGGCAATCACAGACCACATAATCACACCCTTTCAGATGTTTCAGGGCATTCATCATCCTCTTCTCACGCCCCTCCTGACGCCCGAGCATCAATTCTACTTCGACAAGTTTCCGCCCTCCCGAATCAATCAGGAATAATTTTTCCCTGACCTGCAATATCTCCACGTCACCGGTCATCAGTAGCGTGTCCAGCCCCTTCTCCCCCTTGACACCAAATGTGACAGACGAGTTTCTCTGGGGATCACAATCGACCAGAAGAACACTTCTGCCGCTTAGTGACAGCCCATGAGATATGCTGACAGCCGTAGTAGTTTTTCCCGTACCGCCTTTCATTGTCATAATAGCCAAACGTTTCATTATCTTCTATTTCCTCTTTTTATTACTCCTGGACAGTTTTTCTCCATACCGCTTCCACCCCATACCTCGTACCTTTGAATCTTTCCTTATACTTTCTGCATCCATGTCTTCAAGATCCAGCATTACTTCAGGAACGTCTATTTTTTCAGGAATCCGCGGATATAATGGTTCTACTCCCGGTACATCAACCCTGGGTATATCCGGATCGTACTTATCCACGATTTTTTTCTGCGCTGTTTCTGACAGTTGCCCTTTTTCACCGTTTATGTCGGTCACACTCTTTGTTACTTCATCTCCTGTCTTTTCATGTTTGAGATCAATTTTGTTTTCTTCATGTTGTTCCAGCGCGGGAGCAGACAATTCTTCAAGCGCTTTTTCAGACGACAGGTAGTGCGGTATCAGAGGTTCGAATCCAAGATCCCGGAAGATCTTGAATATCGGAGGGCTCATCCCCGTCAGGGCCATTCGCCCTGACCACGATTGGAGCTGCTGTATATATTTTATTATTATGCCCCATCCGCTGCTGCTCATGTATATGATATCCGTCATGTCTATTATGAGGTATCGGGGATTTTCGAGAAGACAATCTTTCAAGTGCAATTCCAGGTCTTCCGTGGTCGCCGCATCTATGGCTCCACTCAGATGTAATATCAACGATTCTCTGCCGGAAGACTTCATTCTGGAAACACTGAACCTGAGATCAGAAAGGAGCTTTACTTTTTCATCACTGCTGACAGCTGTTTCCCGTGCTTCGAGCCAGCCGGATTTTTCTTTTTCTTTTTCAACACTTCTCGATGGCCCGGTGATAACAGAACCCTCGAAGTCTTCGATCGCCTCGGTCAAAATACTGAATGATCGCATGATAACATCAAATCCCAACAGATGAAAAATGCCGTTGACTTCGGGATCCATGCCGAAGATTTTGATATCTCCTCCCCTGCCTCTAAACTCGTCGATCCTTGAAGCAAACACACCCCAGCCTGCACTGCTCACATATTCTACCCCGGACATGTCAACAACCAGTCTCACCGAACCTTTATCCATAAGTTTATGCATGATATCTTTCAATTTCATACAACTTACGGTATCGATGACACCCTTCAGATTAAGAACCGTAATCTCTCCACTTTCACCTACCGTCCCTGCTTCCACAATGAGAGGAGTCCACGGAGAACTTTCCTCCTCCGTATTCACCATCCCGGCATCGACGGATATTCGATGTTCCAGAGCCTTATGGCTCTGCCTGCCCCGGCTACTCTCTTCAAGCTGCTGTTGCCTGGTATCGAAGGGGAGTGAAATAAACTGGAAAGCTTCATCAACTTTCTGGAAATGCATGATAATATCCTGGAAGCCAAGCAATTCGTATATATCAAAGACTTCGGGAGACATCCCGGCCAGCACCACATCTCCCTGACCTTCTCTCAACATTTTGACTCTGCCTGTAAATATCCCCCAACCACCGCTGCTGATGTAAGATACTTCACCAAGATCAACAATGATTTTCCTGAAGCCTCCTTCGAAAACAATTTCAAGAATATTCTCGAGATCGGAAGCCGATGAAGAATCGAGATGCCCCCTGACCTTCAGAGCTACGATACCATTCCCATGGTCTTCAGTCTTAATACTTATAAGTCTGCTTTTTTCATAATCCCCGAGTACACCCGACAGAATTCGTTCAACATCAAATTCTTTCTCTGAAGGTTCTTCTGGCTGCTTATCTGGTTCAGCAGAAATACTTTCAGGAAGTGCACTATATTCATCCGGTACCGGGATATTTTCCCTGTCAGTTTCAGGTCGCGGATGAAGACTCTCTGTCATATCCGGCTTCCGACCCAACTCCGGTGCCACCTCTGTTGATTCGGCCGGGCTTTCCTTTCTTTCTTCTCTTTTTTCGGCTCCCGGGGAACGCCTGGTTTTGCCGGCTGGAGAAGCAAGCATTCCCTGATATTCCTCTTCGGATATAAATCTGTTCCTTCTCAGGTATTCCAGCCTCTTCTCGTATGTGTTCAACCTCATTCTTTTGAGTTCATCGTAGATCAGTGAAGGACTGAGCCGGTTTTTTCCATGTTTATCCCTGTTGAATTCATCAGCGATTCTTTTAGCGCCGAAACCCGGAAAATCCCTGACGATCTCGAGAATACTCTTGCGCTGTTCGGTGCTGACACGCCGGATCTCATATTCCTCCCTGAGAGTCTTGTTTTTAAGCCCTCGTTCGCCCAACTCTGCCAGCCGTTTCTTATATCTATAGTATGTCGAAGGAGACACCTTCATCTTCGAACAGGCTTCAGCAACCGAGAAACCATCGACCTCAACAAGATCCAGAAGTTTTTTCCTGATACCCACCAACACATCATCTGCCATCATCTTTTCCTTGACAGCAACAACCGTAATATCATCGTTTTGTGGAAAGTCTCCCGTAAACTCCTTGATATCCTTATTTAAGGCCTCTATGAACTCATCCGGCGTCTTCTTTCCGTTCACCTTGATAACTCTCAGAAGACGATCTTCCCCGTACTGTTCCCTGTCCTTGTTCATCGCTTCCGTAACGCCGTCGGTATAGATGACAAGCATATCATCCTTCTTCAACTTGATCTTCTCCACATCGATCGAGCGCCTGAAAAGAGTATTGTCTGGAAGACCGATACCGACAGGGAATCCCCGTGGATTCAGAAGGAACGTTTCATCAGTCTCTGCCCTGAACAGGATCATAGGGTTATGACCGGCACTCGCGTAACTGATTACCCTGTTTCTCGAATCAAGGATCAGATAAAAAATGGTGACAAACATCCCTTTTTTCATATCCTCAGTCACAAAATCATTCATACTGGACATGACATCCGCCGCCGACAGGTTTCCTCTTGCTTCCATTCTCAAAGCAGTCCTGATCATAGTCATCACCAGGGAACCGGGGACGCCCTTACCTGACACATCCGCTACTACGATACCAAGAGAATTTTCACCTACATTCACAAAATCGTAATAATCGCCGCCTACTTCCCTTGCAGCTCTGTACAGACTGGAAATCTCATACCCGCTGATATCAGGCACTTTGCTTGGTAGCAGAGAATGCTGTATCTCCTGCGCTACCTGCATCTCTTTCCGCATACGTTCCTGTTCTACCACGCTTTGTTGCGCATCACGGAATTTCATGGTGATTTCGTTGAACGCTTCCGCAATAGCTCCGATCTCCTCGGGGCCTTCTATATGTATTCCTTCTTCAAGAGCCCCCTCACCGAGCGCCCTCACACCATCAGTAAGAGCCTGTATCGGTCTGACGAGGACAGAAACAAGCAGATATATAAGTGCCAGTCCTATGAGAAAAATCCCCCCCAGGATCATCGCGCTCCTTGGCCTGGGATCGTATATACCCCCTTCGATCCGGGCCTGCAACACACCCAGTATCACTCTGCCCAGAACGAACTCATAACCTGTCTCTTTTTCGCTCAGGGAAACCGGATAGTGATATTCCTCTATATTACCAGATTGATCGCCCGTGATATGCCTCCATGTACCTCCGCCTGGAATGACCTTGAAATCATCCGGAAATTCATATACATCCTGAAACTCTTCCAGAATGCTGGATGAAACGATGATACCGTCATTGTTAACAACACGAACATATTTTACGGCGGGAAACCTCACTATCCTGTCCTGGATAAAATCATTGATCTCCCTGTACTCAGGATGATAAAGGTCATCTATAACCATCGCATTTTCACTTTTGGACTCAAGAGTCTTCGCAATACTGCTCATATTGCTCCATGCCTGACTCAGCTGCTCTTCGATCTCGCGGGATTGACTGATGAATTGTATAATCCACAGGAACAGAACCATCCCGAATAGCCCTAACGTAGTCCTCAACGCGAATTTGAAGCGTAGCGTAGAAGTCCACTTTGGCTTTACAGCCTGGAAAAGATGCTGCCTTGGGATAGAAAGTGCATTTTCGGATATCTTGCTCATAAACAGCCTGTTACCTGATTCGGAAGCATAGTAATCAAGTTCATCCATCAGGCGGTTCATCAGGAATACGCCAAGACCGCCTTTCTTGCCGATCTCGACATAGCGATGCAGATCAGGGTCCTTGATCTTCGACCATTCGAAGGATTCACCGTGATCGTATATATTGATGTCGACCTTACCAGACTCAGCCTCTACCTCGATATTAATGTCACCGAACCCGATGCTGTAGGCGTGCTTGATGATATTCGTACACGCTTCGTCCACTGCCAGTTTTGTGTTGTTCGTCTCGCGCTTGGAGAAACCGGCCCGTATACAGATATCCGCAATAAAATCCCTGACATCACCGAGATTATTTTCATCGGCAGGGATTTCCATGCTAAAAGATTCTTTGCCTTGTATCAGGTCTTCTTTCAATTAATCTACCTCTGAAGATCCCAATTTCTTCAGCCGTTGTCGAGCTTCTTCTATATTTTTACGCACACTCGCATTATCAGGATCGATTGAAATGATCTTTTGCCAGGCTGCGATTGCCGCAGAGTAATCACCCAGTGTAAAACTCTTCATTCCTGTGATATAGAACTGTCGGATCTGTTCTTTTTCCTCATCGGTCAAGGGCACCATCTTTCTCTGCACACGATTGAGAAGATCCACCGCTTCCTCATGATCCGGCTGACGCTCGATTACCCGCCGAAGCAGATCTGCTGCTTCTGAATACCGTCCCTCGCTGAATTCGATCAGAGCATCTTCGAAAAACTTTATCGTCTCAAGCCTGCGGCTTGCTGCCCTGTAATCCCTGTTCAGGACTTCCATCTTCCGGGTGATCCTTGCCGTAGCCGAAATGGCTCCTTCGTTCTTGGGGTCGATGATTCTAACAAGGTTCCATTCAGCAAGCGCCGCCGCAAGCTTTCCGTTCCTCTCGTTAGCAATCGCGTCGTCTTTGTGCTGCCTGGCAAGTTCGTCAAGTTTCTTTTCCGTTTTGTCAGAGTATTCCCTTGCATCCTCGTTATCCGGGTCGATTTCCAGCACATTACGCCATTGCGCTCTTGCAAGTATATACTCGCTATTGCTGTAATATCTCATGCCCAGGCTGAAATGCTGGTTGATAAGCAATCTCTTCTCGGTTGTCTTTGTTCGTTCAGACTGAAGTTCGACAATCTGCTGTCTGACCTGATCGAGCATCACCGCAGCCTTTTTGTTGGTGGGATCATACTCCAGAGCAATCTTCAACTCATCGAGCGCACTCTCATGTTCATCCCGGGCAACAAAGGCCGCCGCCGCCGAAATATGTTTCGAAACCCTTGCAGCAAAGATCTCCGCGATACGCTTGTTTTCGTTTGCGAGCTTTATCTCTTCCTCTATGCGAATCCTGTCTTCAACTGATGTGCCAATTCGGGCCAGCACTGAAAACGGATGCGAACTGCCCGCTTCCTCGCGAGAGAAAAAACCATAATCACCTTTGTATCTTCCCCATCCGAAACCCACTCCTGCCGTAACCGATTCAGAATCGAAACCGGCCCTGAAGGATAGCAATTGCTTATAGTCATACTCCGCTCCGAATCTCAGATCATTGTCCGCTCTTTCCGGCATATCCACCTGGACAGAGATGCAAAGTGTGCTGCCATTGCTGAAGAGATGAGAATAACCAATACCCAGCATTAGCGTTCTGTCCACTTTTTCTTTTTCATCTACCAGTTTCGTTTCAGCACCAATAATATCCTGGATATTACACCCGATTATCAGGCCCTTCAGATAATCCTGCCTGTATATAAGACCTGCATCGACACCCGTTCCGTTGTCTGAAAAATCACCGATTCTCTGGTTCAATATCTTGACTGAAGCCCCAAGGCTGAATCGCCCGATATGTTCCCATGGAAAATCAAAAGCATACGCCATAATCGTCTGGCTCTCCCGATAGGAAATCTTTTTGTCGGATTCTATGCTGGAACTGTCAAACTGGCGTATGCCACCTGTTCCGGCGGTCATGAAACCTATTCCAAAAGAACCAATGGACAAGGTCGGATAAACCAGTCCAAAAAAATCATAGTTCACATCACTGAAATCGGAAAACAACTGAATATGATTTGCCATCACCGCAGGGTACGGATTCAGTTGAAGCGCGGCAGGATTGTAGTAGAGTACAGAGGGATCATTACCTATAGCTGAAAATGCGCCTCCCATTGCGATTGCGCGAGATCCGGCTCCCAGGAAAAAAATCGAACGGGTTCCACCATCCGCACCCTGGGCGCTGACCCCTCCGGAAAACACCAGGGCTACCAGGCATAGAGTTAATATCGTTACTGTCTTCTTCATCCAGGTATCCTACTTGGCAATAGCGATCTTGAAGATCGCCGAGTTCGAACCTGCCTGCACTTTACAGATATACACACCATTTCTGACCAACTGTCCCCTGCCGTTTCGACCATCCCATTCCTCTTCCCACATGGTCCCGCCCACCACACCTGTGCCTCCTGGCTCACCCGCTCGGATCTCCTTTGTCCACACAAGGTTTCCGAGAAGATCCCATATCCTGATATTCACATTCGAATCACTCGTAAGGAAGTATGTTATCTTCGTTATCTCTGAACCAGCCCTGAAAGGGTTGGGATAATTATGTACATACTCCGAAAAATCGGCATCCATCACTGAAAGTGGCCCCGTCTCGAAATGACCAGCTATATCTTCTCCGCCTGTGCCTGTATCCCAGACGACATGTATCGGAGTCTGACTTTGTTCCGTCCCTATCGAGAATATAACATCATCACTGCGGGCAAAAGATATCTTCAGCTGCCCGGCAGGGGCATTCTCCGCAATATCCATACTAACCAGCATCGTATCTTCCTGTACGGTTTGGTCGGGTTGCAGAGGCCCGATTGTAAATGTATGATCAACGACAACACACACGGGGTTTTCATCGCCAACGTCAAACGGGGGATATTCGCATCCGGGTGAAGCCAGCATGATCGATGAAACAGCTCGTGAGGGAGGAAAATGATAATTTCCTCTTCCGTCCAGGATACTTACATAAAGCGTATCGAGGCCGACAGTGTATGTGGAATTATTCCTGAAAACCACCTCGAGTACAGGCACGTCGTGGGCTCCCTGAGGCACTACACAGGGCTGTATAGTACTTGTCCCTGATATGTTCAGCATCGACACGGTCCCAGCTTCTGTTGTCACACTGATCGGGACTTCACCTATCAGCAATTCGACTGTTTTTTCGCTGTTTTCATCGGTTCCCGGATCAACAAACCTGACGGTGATGATCATCGGATTCGTGACATTCGATGGAGCCCTCAGGTTCCATTCCACCGGAATATCTGGATAGAACGATTTCCTGTACGTTTCGCCGACTCTATCGGGATCGAGAGTATACCCTTCCGGAAGCACTATCTCCAGCCGGGCGCCTGCCGTATCGACAAGCGCGACCCCTTTGCTGGCAGCCTGTGCCTCGACAGTAAACGGCAGATTGGCCGAGAGTTTCCCTTCGAGAGCCTCTTCGGGGCTGGATATGAATGCCGAGAGTTCCAGAACCGCTTTTTCGACAACAGAAAGATCCAGCAATGACGAACATGCGTCAAACAGGATACCGGAGTTGACATCAGTTCCACCCGAAGATATCTCAAGCTGTTCATCCTCTGCCGGCAAAGACGGAGCAATTATATCCCATGAAACAGTTTTCCGGGTTCCGTCACCGCGTCCCGTCAATAATCTTGCTGTTCCTGAAATTTCAAACCCGGCAGGAACGGACATCTCTACCCATGTCATATCCGCATTACTCGAAGGCGTCAGATATGCCATTACAGTAAATACCTGATCGGTCGAAAGAACACCATCAACAGCCCCACCAGGAGATTCTATCATCAGGCTGCATGCGGAAACCGATGCCGCGTCTTCTGTTATTACCTCGATATCCGCAGTCAACTTCTGGACAAAAGCAGCCTGTTCTATGTTCACATCCCGCGGTATCCGGCTGATCCACGAAGAAATCGTTTCAAAAACAGGAGATGCAGTCGCGGG
>CBDUUV010000053.1:0-16464 GCA_965370495.1 uncultured bacterium | reverse complement strand
GGCAACTTCCCGCGATTCGGAGGGATATTCAGGAATCCTGTCCGCATCGATAAGCCCGATACCGTTTCGGATAAGAACCGATTCTCTGCCCATCTGTTTCATGAGCAGGCCTTTTTGTTTTTCAGTCTGGGCGATTATTGCGTCCGTGTTTTTTATCCCGTAACGGTAAAGAGCTGTCATTGGAAAGGAAAGATTGCCGCCGCAGTCGGGGAAGCAGTTATAGTCGATGCCGAGGGAGAAAGTGAATTTTTTCCCCATCCTTGACACGAACCAGGAGAACTGACCTGTATAGAAAGAAACGGCTCGCTGGTTATAGATATCTGCGTCTGCGATCCGCATCGCACGCCTGATACGCAGCATATCGGGTATAAATCTCAGTTTCCTGTTTCCGGCAAAGGGGGTAAAAGATTTGATAACGGTAATGCCTTCGTGTATCTCGATGTCAGGTTGGCCATGGTCCCCGACGATAAAGGAAACCTCGATTCCCCTATCGACCATATGTTTAGCTATGAGGACCTGCTGGGTTTCGGCGCCGCCAGCCCAGATGTAACTTTCGGGGTTGAAATATCCGTATGCTGTTGGTGAGAAAAAACAGACTTTCATACAGAGTTCCTCCATCAGACACATTGATTCCTGTTTTATCCCCGGGAAAGACCGGGTGTGAACGGGGCTGGCAGAAAACTATCAGCTGATAGTCTATTTGGGAAGGGATTTTATGAACTGTTTGTGATTGTCCTGCTGGGGAAAAGTGTCAAGATCGCTGGATATGCCTGTATTAAGGTATGTATTGACCCACCAGTAGATATCGAATTTGGAAATCGCCTGTTGCATTTTCTTCATTCTGGACCTGCGTTCGTTGCGGTTCATGGTAAAAGCTGTGTAGATGGCTCCGGCTACTTCCTCGATATCATACGGGTTGACAAGGATGGCACCCCTTTGAAGTTGCGCTGCGGCCCCGGCGAACTTGCTGAGGATCACTACGCCTGTCTGCTCGATATTGGATGCACAGTACTCCTTGGCAATGAGGTTCATACCATCTTTGAGAGGAGTGATCAAGGCTATCTCGGAAGTTCGGTAATGCGCGAGAAGTTCTGTACGGGGCAGTGAACGGAAGCTGTAGTGGATTGGTACCCATCCTGACTGTGTGTATTCCCCGTTTATTTCGCTTACAAGTCTCTCTATCTCTTCCTTGAGTTCAATATAGACCGGAATATTACGTCTGCTTGGGACGACTATCTGTATCAGGGTGATCTTTCTGTGGAGCTCAGGGTGTTTCTGCAGAAGAACCCTGAATGCCTTCAGGCGATAGGGGATACCTTTCGTGTAATCGAGCCGGTCTATACCCAGGACCATTTTCCTGTCCGGAATATCTTCATGGATATACCATGCTCTGTCAGCGACATTTTGTGTCTTCGCCAATTGTGAAAATTCGTTATAATCGATACTGATAGGGAAATTTCCGACACGAATTTCCCTGCCCTCATATTGAACGGTAATAACCTGCCCTTTCCCCTTGATTGTTATATCCTTGAGGATGGAACGGAGGCACTGCACAAAATTGTGCCTGTCACGTATCGTCTGAAAACCGATAAGGTCATAATCGAGCAGTGACCGTAAAAGCTCATTCTGCCATGGAAGCTTTACAAATATATCAAGCGGGGGGAAGGGTATATGAAGGAAATAACCGATCTTCGTTTTGATGTCGAGCTTCCTGAGCTCTTTTGCAACCAGTATCAGGTGGTAATCATGTACCCAGATAAAATCATCTGAATTTGCGTTATCGGCAATTACTGAAGCGAAACGAGCATTGATTTTCTTGTAAGTTGTCCAGTAGGCCGGGTCGAAATTACAATATGATTGAAGATCATGAAAGAGTGGCCATATCACTTCGTTGGACAACCCCACATAATATTCCATGATCTCTTTCTCAGACAGTATGACAGGAAGCATCGAGAATCCGGCGTTACGGGATGCGATTTTCCAGGGATGTGAAGTATGTTCTATTACGGGAGCTCCTACCCATCCAATCCATAATCCCCCGCGGTCACGCAGGACAGGAGCCAGTGCCGTGACAAGGCCGCCTGATCCCGGTGTTATCTGCCATTTGTTTTCTACTTTTTCCAGGACGAAGGGAAGCCTGTTCGAAATGATTATCAATTTTTTGATATCTTTATTTTTCATTGTTCCAACCCGCAGTAATCTATCCAGCTTTGAAAGAATGCAAGAATTTCTCCAGGAGGTTTAATCCAGAGATCGGCGGATGTCTCTCTCAACGAGGCATTAACCAGAATGCTCAACCCATGCCCGTCAATGGCGCGAAAAGCATGTTCATCGGTCATATCATCCCCGAAGTAGGCGACGACAGGGGTATCACCTGATTCATCAAGTATCTTTCGTACCGCATAACCTTTATTCCTGCCTGCAGGAAGTATCTCTATACCGCCATTGAACTCTTTCAGTATCAATCCACTTTTCGCTGCAATGGGCGGAAGGTCCTTTTCAACACAAGCTATGATCTTCTGACGTAGCGATTTGGGAAGTCCTCTCCAGTGGATAGCTACAGAAGCGGTTTTTATTTCGAAATGCATCCCGAGATCGTTTCCTTCCGACCATGCTGCTATCGCTTTCAATCCCGATATTGTGGCTGGATCAAGTTCCGGCTTGATATAGCTGCCATCAGGAAGCAGACGTTCCCATCCGTGACAGCCCCATATCTCGGGGGAGGGATCGATTTTAATGAGCGTGGCGAGTTCTGAAGCTGTTCTGCCGGTTATGATGATCAATCTGCATCCCGAGATTGTCTGTATTTTTTTCAGGAGGGGCCGGATACCGTCATATGGATATGCTTTTTCTCTTCTGATTCGGAAAGGAGCTATCGTTCCATCGTAATCAAGAAGTAATAGCCTGTTTTTCGAAGAGGATAGGGATTGTAGGAATTTATCTGGATCAACCCCGGGTTTAAGTATCTTCATGACTCTTGTTCCATTCAGGTAAACCATGATGAATCAGGTAAGCTCGATTCGGTCTCCCTCTCCATGAAGTAACGAGACCATAGTAGTCAGATATTCTCTCAGGTGTCTTGTTAACAGAAAATTTTCCTTAACAAAATTGTGTGCCTTGTCACCCATTTCCTTAAGGCGGTCTCTATGAAAGAGGAGATAGCGTGCCCTCAACGCGGCGCCTTCAGGAGCGTTGACAAGAAATCCTGTCTGGTGGTTGACTACCTGGATCCTGATGCCTCCGGTATCTCCTCCGATAACAGGTTTGCCTTTCCACATTCCTTCGGTAACTGTCAACCCGAATCCTTCCCGGATCGATTTTTGGAGAATGATATCCGATGCTCTCTGAAGGGCATTGATCGTTCTGTGTGCATCCGCAGGGAGAAGGAGAATGTGAATCTCCTTCTCGCCGTCGGCGGCAAGGTTGACTTCATCAAGAACCGCTTGTGATTCCGGATCATCAGTAGCTTCGCCGCCTGCAAGTACAAGCTGGAGATCCGGTACAAATTTCTTTGTAAGCCTGAAGGCATGGATCACTCCGACAGGATCCTTGAAAGTATCGAAACGGGAAACCTGGAGCATGATCGGGCGGGCGAGGTCGATACCAAAACCCGATACTATGGAGGCTATTTCCTTTTTGTCGAGATCAATATTCTTTTCACTCAGAGGGTCTATACTCGGAGGAATGAGAAATTCCGTATGGGGGAGGGGTTGGGCGAAAGCCGCCAGGGAAAATATACTTGCATCATAATCCTTAACAAAATTCCTGAGATATTTCCAGACCGGCCTGAACGGGCGGCTCACGTCAATATGACATCTCCATATCCATTTACCTTTTTTATCGGGACAGTATCGAAGAAGGGGAGCAGGTTGAGGGTCGTGAATGAAAACTATATCGGCATTTTCCAGTTTCGCGCGAAGGCGGTCGGCATTTTTCATATTGATATCTTCAAATACCTTCAGGAGAGTCCTGGGTATTTCGACCTTGTTGCCCTGCAACCCGTTATGGAAACTTTTTGTGCATTTGAAAAATTCATCGTTTCCATCGATGTTTTCCCACGATACATCGATTCCCAGCTCTTTCTTCAAGGGTACAAGTTTGTTCAGGATCTCGGCTACTCCGCCTCCATTTTTTGTAGAGTTGACATGAACGATCCTGATCCCCTTGAGCGGAGCAACGAGTTGGTGCAATTGATCAATTACATCCCATCCTACGATCGCAGCGTAATCTTCAAGTATTGAAGACATTAGCCATTCTCCCTGAAATAATTTTTTACAAGTGCTGAAAGCTGGGAGCGAAGCTCGGGCAATGTCGAGAAAAACGGATCTATTGTCGCCAATAGTTTACAGAGGTCTTTATATCGGCCATCAAAACCATATAGCCAACTGCTGAAATCGTCGATATTCCCGAAGGTGCGTCTCCTTGCATCAATAAAGTGATAGAAAATACTGCTGGAAGTCAAGGAAGGGATGATCGTGACGAGTTCCGTGGCTTTTCTGATGATCTTGTTAGTATTGAAGACGACGATCTGTGATGTGATGAAATGAAACTGCTCATCCGGTTTGCACCAGGGGATGTGTTCGTTTTCATCTAGCCTTTCATCTATAATATCAATTAGTTCATGCCTTATATCTTCGAGATCAGGTATCTCGGAAGGATCGATAACGGCCAGGCGTTCCGCGAGGATCTTTTCGTGGAGAGCATGTCTTGCCCAAGCGGCAAAATCATTGTGGTATTCAGGGTCATCGAAACGGGGTCTGAGAAGCCCTCCCCAGAAGTGATAATAAATACTACTCTGATTGATCAAGCCTATTGTGTCTCTGAGTTCCTTGAGATTCTGGGACTTTCTGCCTGTCGCGATTGCAACAATGGCGCAATCTCTGATATCAAAAGGTTTATGCGATGTTTTTGACTTTGTCACGAGAGAACTTCCGAAATATGAAGAATTTCCTTTGCCAGTCCGACCGTGGTCTGATTCTACTCTTTTGATATCCATTGTTCAATGGTTTAATTTTGTTGTCGGTATTAATAATGGATTCTTCAATACTATGATGATCTGATATTCCGGGGCTCAGGCGAAAAAGAGAACCCCCGTAGGACGATGACCTCTTTTCCTTGAATTTGATGTGGCCTGAGGGTATAATTTACCGCACGTTATTGTTGAAAAGGAGAGGATATATGAAAGGTATAATTCTGGCTGGAGGATTGGGTTCAAGACTGCTTCCGCTTACAAAGATCACAAACAAGCATCTTTTGCCTGTGTATGACAACCCAATGATCTATTATCCGATTCAAATACTTATCAACGCAGGAATACGTGATATTCTCCTGGTAACGGGTGGGAGTCATGCCGGTGATTTTCTCAGGTTACTTGGGAACGGGAGTGAATTTGGGCTGGCACATATAAATTATACATACCAGGAAGGGGAAGGTGGTATAGCCGAGGCGCTGGGACTCGCAGAATATTTTGCCAGCGGCGATAGCGTGTGTGTGGTACTTGGTGACAATATTATCGAGAAAAATATAAGGGAAGCTGTTAACAACTTCAAACAAATGGGCAGCGGCGCAAAAATCCTGCTGAAAGAAGTGCCTGATCCCAAGAGGTTCGGGGTTCCAATCCTGGATGGAGATAAGGTTGTCAGGATCGAGGAAAAACCGGCTGAACCAAAGTCACAATATGCCGTTACAGGAATATATATGTATGATAATACTGTTTTTGACATCATCAAGAAACTCAAACCGTCAGACAGGGGTGAACTCGAAATCACTGACGTCAATAATGCATATATCGAAAAAGGAAACCTGTCATGGGATGTACTCGATGGTTGGTGGACGGATGCAGGAACATTTTCTTCGCTGCACAAAGCGAGTAACCTTGTTGCTGAAACCGGCGCCAACAAAATGGAGTAGATCTTGTCTGTTCAATGTATGACACTTGACAGATTGTCAGGAAAACGATCCTAGAGCAGAACCGTTTTGATATATTCCTCGAGGGCGTCCTGCCATTTGCGCATCGGACCCAGTCCCAGAAGCCGGAAGCCGTAATTGCTCATAGCTTCCATATCCGGGCGGGGTGCGGGGAGTGGAAATTCATCCGATGAAACCGGTGTAAGTAAACAATCGGTTATGCCGGCGATCCTAAGAATTTCCTTCGCCAGCCCGAATCTGGTGACACTGCCTTCGTTGACACAATGGTAACGCCCGAATTTCCCACTTTCGATAAAACCGAAAATAGCTTTGGCCATGTCCACGGTATAGGTGGGTGACCCGATTTTGTCGTTTACTACTCTGAGCTTATTGTTTTTTACGGCTAGTTCGAGGATCCTGGCTACGAATTTGCTGTCCTGCCGTCCTCCACCAAAAACCCAGCATGTATTGAAAATAAAAAAATGTTTAAGGAGTTTCCCGATTTCCAATTCACCCTGGTATTTTGTTGAAGCATAAACATTTACAGGATCAGGCTTATCGTATTCTATATAGGGGCCTTTCTTTCGTCCGTTATAGATCATCCCGGTGCTGATATATGCCATTGTTGCGTCGCACCTGCTGCAGGCAATGGCAACATTACGGGTTCCGGCAGTATTGGAGAGGTAAGCCTGCTGAGGGTTTTTTTCACATCCGTCAACATCGGTCATAGATGCAAGATGAAGGACAAAATTGGGATGGAAAGAGCAGATATCGTCAATTATAGCTGGTTTATCGCGGATATCATGTTCGGGAAGGTCTGTGGCCCTGACCTCATATTTTTCCCTGAAGACTGGAACGAGAGCCTTGCCGAGCATGCCGCGCGACCCGGTTATGTAAACGCGTTTCATAGGTACTCCACAGGAGTGGTCAGCCGTCTTTGCGATTCCAATCGTAGGGGATATCGTTGTTGTGTGGATCTGTTCTGAACTCATCAGGATCATCGTAATTATAAGTTTCCGAGACGGTGTTTATAACTATTGCTTCCCCCGGGCTGATGCATTTGAATCCGTGGAAGACTTCAGGCGGGATTTTTATCCTGATGGTGTTATGCTCACCAGCAAAGAATTCGTTTATTTCCCCGTACGTGGGAGAGTCTTTTCGTGAATCATACAGTACAATCTTCATCATCCCCTTCACTACGGACATGAAGTCGTACTGTTTTCTGTGGTAATGCCATCCCTTGACTACTCCATTGTAGCAGGTTGTCATATATACTTGGCCGAATCCGGTGAATTCTTCATCATCGGATCTTACCATCTCCATGAGCCTGCCCCGTTCATCAGGGATGACCTTCAATTTTTTAACCGTGACTCCTTCAATCATCATGACCTCCGGGTGAACCATACTACCAACCATTCTTTTCTTCAAGCTGAGGTTGTATATATATTATATATAAGGAGCGTCTGTCAAGCTTCGCGAACGAAAAACGAATATGGGTACGAATTGCAAATATATAAGGTAGTTAAAATATGGGGTAGTAATAATTGATAAAAAGTGATATAATTAACAAACTTGGGTCAGGGAAACATTCTTGATTGGAAGAGGCAACATCTATGGGTAAAATTGCGTTTTTTAGTCTTAGTGAACAAACTGCGCGTATCAGGTCGGAAGTCGATGATGCTATTTCCGGAGTTATAGACAATACTGCTTTCGTACTCGGTCCCGGGCTTGAGAAGTTCGAGAGGGAATATTCCGAATTTTGCGGTACTGAATATTGTGCGGGAACAAGCAGCGGAACTTCCGCGCTGGTCTTGGCAATGCTTGGTTATCACATTGGTCCTGGAGACGAAGTAATCACTGTGGCCAACACGTTTATTGCCACCGTCGAGGCTATCGCCGTCGTAGGCGCCAGGCCGGTAATCGTCGATGTACTTAAGGATACTGCCCTTATCGATTACGAAAAACTGGAAGCTGTAATAACAGAAAATACCAAGGCTATAATACCAGTACACCTGTTTGGACAATCCTGCGAGATGGATCCGATTCTGGAGATCGCTGAAAAACACAAATTGATAGTCATAGAAGATGCCTGTCAGGCGCATGGCGCGTTCTATAAGGGAAAACGTGCCGGTTCCCTTGGGCATGCCGCTGCTTTTTCCTTCTATCCCAGCAAGAACCTTGGGTCTTTTGGTGAAGGCGGCGCAGTCACTACAAACGATGAAGAACTCCAGAAGAGGATAAAAGGCATCAGGCATCATGGCCAGATAATAAAAAATGAACATAGCGAGATAGGTTATAATTTCAGGCTGCATGCCCTGCAGGCAGCGGTTTTGAGTGTTAAACTGAAATACCTGGATGAATGGAATGAAAAACGGCGTGTCCTGGCCCGGCGCTATCAGAAGAATCTCGAGGGAACGGGATACTGGATGGCAAGAGAGCATCAGGACTGTAAGTCGGTATATCATCTTTTCGCGCTGGGGTGTAAAAACAGGGAAGCGGTTGGAAGAGCGCTTTCGGATGCAGAGATAGGATGGGGACGGCATTATCCTGTTCCTGTCCACCTGCAGCCGGCATTCAGGTATCTGGGTTACAGTGAAGGGGATTTTCCGGTCTCGGAAAAATTGATGCGGACAAGCATTACTCTTCCGATTTTCCCGGAAATGGATCCTGAGATAGTGGATCGTGTCTGTGAGGTGCTTATAGCGGCCGAACGGATATAAACCAGTAAATTGTACAAAGGAGGGGGCATCTGGTTAACGGCTAATGAAATATACTGAATCAGTAACTGGGACGGGACAATACAGCAATGAGAAAGTATTCACTGGCCCTGAACAATGACTATAAGTTCCAGCATCTGACTGAACCGGTTGACTGTCAAACCCGGTTTGCAGTACGCGGCAGGAGTTTGTTTGAAAGGTTTGTCAAACGCTTCTTTGATGTCGTTGCTGCGTTTGCGGTGCTGGTTCTCGGTTTTCCGTTTTTTCTCGCAATCGGATTACTGATTAAACTGACTTCCAGAGGTCCTGTCTTTTATAAACAGAAAAGAGTAGGGGAAAACGGAGAAATATTTTTTCTCTACAAGTTCCGCTCGATGAGAATAGGTAATGACGATTCCATCCACAGGGAGTTTGCCCAGAATTACATCCAGGGACAAACTTTTCAAACTGAGCTTGACGGCAAAACGGATAACTTATATAAGATAATAAATGATCCCCGGGTCACAGCTGTTGGTGGGTTTCTGAGAAAGACGAGTCTCGACGAACTGCCTCAGTTTATAAATATTCTTAAAGGACAGATGACCATCGTAGGTCCAAGACCGCCCGTGGAGTATGAATACGACCACTACGATGAGTGGCACAAGTTGAGGTTAAAAGTCAGGCCGGGTTTGACCGGATTATGGCAGGTCAGTGGAAGAAGTACGGTGCCATTTCATGAAATGGTCATGCTGGATCTGTACTATATAGAGCATTGGACGCTTATGATGGATATCAATATCATGATCAAAACCATACCGGTCATGCTGGCTGGTACGGGTGGCTATTAACAGGATGGAGGAAAATTGCTTACAGTAGGAGTGATTGGTTGCGGATACTGGGGACCCAACCTTATAAGGAATTTTTCAACCCTGGATGATGCGGAAGTCAAGATATGTGCTGACCTCTCCGATGACCGTCTCGCACACATGAAGAAGTTGTATCCTTCTATCATGGTCACGACTGATTACAAAGATATAATAAATGATCCCGGGATAGATGCCGTGGTGGTCGCGACTCCGGTCTCGACTCATTTCAAGTTTGCCGCTGAGGCGCTGGAATCCGGCAAACATGTTTTCTGCGAAAAACCCCTGACACAAAAAGTCGAAGAAGGTATCAAGCTGATCGATATCGCTGACGAAAACAGGAAGACCCTGATGGTTGGACATACTTTCGTGTATACGGCTGCGGTTAACAAGATCAGGGACCTTATAAAGGCAGGTGAACTCGGGGATATATACTATATGTCAACTTCCCGTGTTAACCTCGGTCTTTTCCAGGAAGACATCAATGTTGTTTGGGATCTTGCCCCGCACGACCTGTCGATCATGAATTATATTCTTGAATCAAGACCGGTGGCTGTCTCGGCAGTCGGACACTCCTATATTCAACCCGATATCCAGGACGTTGCTTTTGTAACACTGAGTTACCCCGGCTCGATCCTGGCAAATCTTCAGGTCTCGTGGCTAAATCCTAACAAGATTCGGAGTACTACAGTCGTTGGCAGCAAGAAGATGCTGGTCTACGATGATGTGGCCAGCCTGGAGAAGATACGTATATTCGACAAGGGTGTCGATGTCGTGCCCCATTACGATACTTTTGGTGAATTCCAGCTGTCATACAGGTATGGTGACATCTCCATTCCCAAACTCGATGATGCAGAACCTCTGAAGCTCGAATGCCAGCATTTTCTCGATTGCATCGGGGGAGTGGAGGCTAAAAGCAGCGGACGTCATGGATTGGAAGTGCTTCTTGCTCTCGATGCCATAAACAGGTCGATCGATGCGAATGGTGCGAAAATCGAAATCGAGTATCCAGAATCATTGACCTAGATCCGGGTGGGTGGTATGAAACCTGAAAATAATTCCAGAATACTGGGTCTGGTGTGCCTTGGCCCGGGAGCGCAGATTGATCCCGAAGCTATTATCGGATACCTTTCTCCCAGAAGAGATATCAGTGAAAAGCTGGATATCGGCGAAGAGTCCCGGATACGGAGCGGAAGTGTTATATACGCGGGTTCCGTGATAGGGTCTCATTTCGAGACGGGGCATAATGTGATCATACGGGAGCAAAACAGGATTGGCGATCATTTTTCCATATGGAACAATTCGGTGATCGATTACGGATGTACTATTGGCAGTAATGTCAAGATTCACTGTAATATCTATGTTGCGCAGTTTACAGTGATCGAGGACGATGTTTTTATGGCTCCCGGGGTTACTATTGCCAATGATATTCATCCAGGGTGTCCTGATTCGGGGGATTGCATGCGGGGGCCGACGTTGAAAAAAGGGTGCAGACTAGGGGTAAACGTAACGGTTGTCCCTTACGTTACAATCGGAGAGGGAACTCTTGTAGGAAGCGGTTCTGTTGTGACAAAAGACCTTCCTCCAGGGGTCCTGGCATACGGCAATCCGGCAAGGGTTTATGAGAATCTTGTCGACCTGAGGTGCAAGCAGGGTCGAAGAGATGCGCCTTATATATAGAGGCTCCCCATATGATCGTTACCGGAAAAAAGAAAAAACTGTTTATCCTGTGTTCGACACTGGTGACAGGAGGCGCCGAAATGATCGTGAAGGCGCTTGTGACCAGATTGCCGGAACATGGGTATTCTCCTTCCGTACTGTGTCTCAGAGGTCCCGGCGAAATCGGCAGGGGCTTGGCCTCGAGCGGAGTGGATGTCGTGTCAGACCTGTCGAAGTGGAGGTTCGATCCGGCAGTCCTTTTTCGTTTGAGGGGTATTTTCAGGAAACATGACAGAGCGGGGCTTATTGTTCTGGATCATCACGACGCGATATTCTGGGGTGCATTTGCGTCACATTCCAGAAGGATCAACCAGAGAATCCTGTGTATTCATTCGACGGGGTTGTGGTCGAAGGGAAAGACTTTCAATCGTGTTGACCGAATGGTAATTGGTGCCTATGATCATATTGTAGCGCTGGGGGAGATTCACCGGGAATATCTTTCTGAGAGGGAAGGTGTCAAAAAAGAAAAAGTAGCCCTGATAAATAACGGGGTAGACACAAATCGTTTCACACCGTTGCGTGATGACGGGGAGAAAAATCGTCTCAGGAAAGAAAATGGTATCGGAAAGGACGATTTTGTTGTGACAATAGTGGCTGCTCTCAGACCTGAAAAAAATCACAAAATGTTTATCAAGACGGCTGCGGCGCTCAGCGCGGTTGACAACCGGTTTAGATTCCTGATAGTTGGGGAAGGTCAAATGGCTGGAGAGCTGAAAGAAATGGCGAGAAAACTTCTCCCGGAAGAGAAAGTGCTTTTCCTCGGGCGTCGAACCGACACGGAAAAAATCTTTTCGCTTTCTGACGTATCGGTATTATGTTCTTATCCAGTGGTCGAGACGTTTCCGCTTACAGTACTGGAAGCGATGGCTTCCGAGATTCCTGTTATTGCGACCTCTGTCGGTTCAATACCTGAAATGCTGGTGGATGGAGAAGAAGGGCTGCTTATAGAAAGCGAAGATGCTGGTGCTCTTGCAAGAGAGCTTTTGAACCTGAAACAATATCCGGACCTCAGACTCAGGCTTGGCAGAAACGCGAGAACAAGAGTTGTCAGGGATTACTCAGAGGATAAAATGGTTAGTGCTTATGCGGCTCTTCTTGATGGAGTGACATAGATAAAAAGGCAGGTTGATGGATGCGTCTTCCGTTTGATGGGGTAGTAGCAGTGACATACAAATGCGATTCCCGATGCAATATGTGCAATATCTGGAAGATGGACCCCGGTAACCAGATGACAGTTCTGGATTATTCGAAATTGCCGAGCACTCTTGATGATGTGAATATTACTGGGGGGGAACCATTTCTCAGGGAGGATCTTGTCGAACTTGTCAGAAACATATACGAACACTGCAACAAACCGAGGATCGTCATATCGACAAATGGTTTTCAGAATAGAAGGATATCTCAAGACGCACCAAAATTGATGAAGATAGGAAGAAAGATCGGGATTGCTGTTTCCCTGGATGGTATTGGAGAAGTACATGACAGGATCAGGGGAATCGATGGCGGATTTAAGAAAGTCGTGGATACGCTTGGGCAACTGAAGAAACTTGGATATAAAAATGTTCGTGTCGCTTTTACAGCACAGAAGGAAAATGTAAAACACCTCGGAGCTGTTTATGATCTTTCAAGGCAACTCGGATTCCAGTTTACGACAGCGGTTGTTCAAAACTCGGAATTCTATTTTTCTACATCCGAGAATCAACAGGTAGATCCAGCGGAGCTTGAAAGAGAGTTGAAATATGTTATGAAGAAAGAGCTTTTCAGCCTGCACCCGAAGAGGTGGCTGAGGGCATATTTCTACTCAGGGGTTCTCAGGTACAACGAGGCCGGAGAAAGAGCGCTTGGGTGCAGGGCTGGAAGAGATTCTATGTTCATCGATCCAGAAGGAAGGGTATATCCCTGTCTCACTCTCGAGAAAGAAATGGGTAATATCAATGAATCCGCGCTCGAAAAGATATGGAATAGTGAAAAAGCAGATAAGGTTCGTACAGCGGTCGATAATTGCAGGCTTCCATGCTGGATGATTTGTACGGCACGGGCCTCAATGAAGCGAAGCCCGATGCAGCCGATTGGCTGGATCCTTCGTAATTGGCTGAGGCTTATTGCGGGCAGAGAAGTAAGTGTTTTCTGATCTTGACCAGGGTGAAATTTATTTCGGCTCATGGGAAAAATGAAAAGTTTGAAAATCGCGATTATCGGGTCGAAGGGGCTTCCAGCCGTCTATGGAGGTATCGAGAGACATGTCGAGGAGATAGGAAAACGGCTCGCCCGAAAAGGTCATGAAATTACGGTATTCGGGAGAAAACCTTTCTGTAAAAGCCGTGAATACCTGGGGATGCGTATAGAAGTCCTCCCGTCCATTTCGACAAAGAATCTGGATACTGCAACGAATTCCCTGATAGCCTGTTTCAAAACTTTGCTCAGACCTTTCGATATTGTTCATTTCCATGGTATCGGGCCTTCTATCCTTGCCTGGATTCCTTCCATGTCAGGAAAGAAAACAGTATCGACGATCCATGCCCTTGATTATAGACAGCAGAAGTGGGGTAGTGTGGCGAAACGTTTCCTGAAAGCGGGTGAGAAAACCGCCGTGAAACAGACAAGCGCTGCTATAGCAGTATCCAGGCTGATGTCTATCCAGCTTTCAGGACGCTATGGCAGGGAAGTTGTATATATTCCGAATGGAGCCACCATATATGAAAAACCGGAATTTAAGGATTCATCAGGCCTGGGGCTTGAAAGTGGCAGGTATATCCTGTCTGTCGGGCGTTTTATTGTGGAAAGAGGTTTTCATACATTAATCGAGGCGTTTGCCGGGACGGATACGAATATGAGGCTGGTTATTGTGGGTGATGAACGATTTGAAAGGGAATACGCCGGCAAGCTGCACAGAATGGCTGACGAGCGGGTTCTGTTCCCAGGATATATTTCTGGTGATGCCCTTAACGAGTTGTATTCGCATTGTGCTTTTTATGTTCTGCCATCACTCGTGGAAGGGCTTCCGATTTCTCTTATGGAAGCAATGAGTTTTTCCAGGCCGGTTCTTGTCAGTGATATTCCGGAGAACCTGGAAGTCGCAGAAGGGATCGCGGTTTCCTTCGTGCGAGGCAATGCAGGTGACCTGGCAAGATCGCTGAGAAAGATGATTGACCTTGATGACTCCCGGCGGGAAACGATGGGAACATTGGGGAAAGAGAAAGTCATGAATGAATATAACTGGGACTCCATAACAAACGATATCGAGCGACTTTATCTGAATGTCATTTCCTGCTGACAAAACAGCGTACCTGTATTTTATTGACTTTGATTTGTATATTTGTTAACTAGTGGCGATGTGTAAATAAGCGTTCAGGATGAGAGGATGTAAATGGGTAATTCCAGAGCAAGTATAATTACACCGCTCTTTTTCGCTCTGTCGTTGATTCTTTTCCTTCAGGTAGCATGTACACGATCCGAAATATCAGGCAGGGTATCATCAGGGACAGAGGGCGCGGAATCAGACTCAAGGCCTTCGGTGAAAGAAGATATCGAAACGGAACCGGTTCAGGTGGAAATATATGACCTCGAGGATGAGGCACTTGTGGATGATGAACTGGATGAATCATTCGAACAGCTTGAAGATCCGGGAACTGCGGAATCTGATACCTTCTCGGTAAAGGATGTGTTCGAAGGAGCCGTTTATGGTTCGGGTTTCGACACAGGATACAGAATACAGGTGTTTGCATCTGCTGACCTGGATAAAGCAAAGGAACTCAAGAATAATGTCATTGCAGGAACGGGTCTTGCAGTATATGTGGAGTTCGAAGGTGGATTGTACAAAGTGCGTGTGGGGGATTACCGGACAAGAGAGGCAGCCTCACAGGCAAGGACAAGGTTTGTTGAGCTATATCCGGACTGCTGGATAGTCAGCACTACGATCAGGAAATAGCGGAGATTTGACATAAGGAGTATTGCATCTTATGCCAGAGTTACGTAAAAGTCCTATTATGGAACGTTGGGTGATCATCTCGACGGAGAGAGGTAAGAGACCCGATGACTTCAAGAGAGAAAAACGCCCGCCGAAAGGTGGTTTTTGCCCGTTCTGCAATGGAAATGAAGATAAAACCCCCAGAGAAGTCCTCGCGTACAGAAATCCACATTCAATGCCGAACAAGGAAGGGTGGTCGGTCAGAGTCGTTCCGAACAAGTTTCCTGCCTTGCAGATAGAAGGAGAACTGGACAAAAGCGGTGACGGTATCTACGACCGGATGAGAGGTGTGGGAGCGCATGAGGTCCTGATAGAATCTCCGGACCACGCGAAGAACCTTCAGTATCTCCCCGACGGACACATCGAGAGCATTTTCTGGGCCTTGAGAGAGCGTTGCGTAGATCTGAAAAAAGACCCCAGATTCCGGTACATCCTTATTTTCAAGAACTGGGGAGAGGAAGCAGGAGCGTCTCTCGAACATTCACACATCCAGATCATTGCTACTCCTATCATACCTAAACGTGTGGTCGAGGAACTGGAAGGGTCAAAATTCCATTACGATTTGAAAGAAAGGTGCATCTTCTGTGATATACTTAAGCAGGAGATAAAGGAAGAGAAGAGGGTAATCTACCGGAATGAACATTTTATTGCTATTGCTCCGTATGCCTCCAGATTTCCCTATGAGTCCTGGATTCTGCCGCTTCAACATGTCGCGGCATTTGAAAAGACACCGACCAAATGGTTCCCCGATCTGTCCGATATCATGAAGAATGTTTTGCTGCGGATCGATACGGCCCTGGATGACCCTCCATTCAATTTTATCATCCATACGTCGCCATGCAAAGAACCCGACCTGGATTATTATCACTGGCACATAGAGATAATGCCAAAGCTTACACGTGTTGCCGGATTCGAATGGGGCAGCGGTTTTTATATCAATCCTACGCCACCAGAGGATGCGGCAGAGGTATTGCGCAATATCGATATATCCTCAAAGTTGAACAAAATCATAGAGCCGCAGAAGGTAGAGGAATAGAAAATGCCTGGAAAAAAGTTAAGTGTAGTTCTTGTATCTACAGAAATAGTTCCCTTTTCAAAAGTAGGGGGATTGGCAGACGTTGTTGGAGCGCTTCCTGACGAACTCGAGAAACTGGGATGTGATCTTGTTATATTCACTCCTCTCTATTCGGAAATAGACAGAAAAAAGTTTTCTATCACACGGGAAGACAAACTGAAGAAAATGCAAGTTCCAATAAACGGAAACATTTCGGAATTCAGTCTTAGTTCCACACTGAAACCGGGAACGAATATA
>CBDUUV010000052.1:0-16937 GCA_965370495.1 uncultured bacterium | reverse complement strand
CCGTCGCGCATATGATGGACGACCATCATCTCTTTCCGGATCTTTTCGAAATCTTCGGGGTCGGAACTGAACTGCCAGACATGTCCGGTGGCTATTTCCGCCATTCGCGATGGGGCATCGAGGTAGATGAGATCTCCCCTGTTGAGGACAGCCACTTTGTTGCACGAACTGTAGATGTCCTCGATGATATGTGTCGAGAATATGACAACCCGGTCGCGGCTGAGTTCTACAAGGAGGTTGCGGAACCGTATCCTTTCCCTTGGGTCGAGGCCGGCTGTTGGTTCATCAACTACAAGGATGCGAGGTAGATGGAGAAGTACCTGGGCGATCCCTATTCTCTGTTTCATCCCGCCAGAGAAAGAACCGATTACCTGATCCCTGTTTTTCTCCATATGAACAAGTTCGAGGACATGGTCGACCATACTTTCTCGTCCGGTCCTGTCGGTGAGTCCTTTCAATATGGCCTGGTAGTTAAGGAATTCCCACGCTGTCAGGTTTTCGTATATGCCGAATTCCTGCGGGAGATATCCTATAAGGCCCTGGAGTTCTTCACGTTTTTCATTAATGTCTACCCCGTTGATATCGATCTTTCCGTAACTCTGGTCCAGGATACCGCAGATGATTCTCATAAGCGTTGTTTTGCCGGCGCCGTTAGGCCCTAAAAGCCCGAACATCCCTTCGCCGATTTCGAGAGAGATTCCGGATAGTGCCCTGAACGGCTGTTTTTTCTTTCCTACGAACGGTATTGATCTGACGAGGTAGTAGAAGGTTTTCCTGATCCCTGCAAACCTGCCTGTGAGTCTTGCAATATTGATCTGTTCCCTGTGAAGCTTGTTGGAAACAGTGTAAATGATCAGCGCAAAATACCAGAGAATGGCAACAAATATCAACGCGGCGATGTTATGCCAGCGGAACCAGAATATGACCAGGTTAAGAAGCGGAAAGCTCCACAGAAATACTGGTTTGGAGGCCCGTGCTATCCTGGTGGAAAGAAATCCGCCTGACGTTTTTCCTGATGAACTATTTGATATCTCCCCGGTAGAACCATCTGCCGTTCCTTTCCTGGATATGAGATTTACTGCAAATGATTTCCACAGGAATATGGTATAGAAATAGATCGAATGTGAGAGGAGGAATACCCAGAACGGGCTGCCAAGGAAGAAATAAACGAAAAAGACCATGAATCCGAGAAGGGGCAGTTTCCATATCAGGCTGCCTTTATCGACAGGGGGGGGGTCGGCAGTTCCGGCTGCCTGCCTTTCCCTGATCCTTTTGCCTTTGTTCCATTCTCTCATAAATCGGGATGGCTGGTCATAGATCTTCACCAGGTTGTGAATCGTGATGCGGACCGGGTCATCCTGCGTGATGATATCCTTCTTCGCCGTGCGAAGGCTGGACATGATAAACCACGTCAGGCCGGGGATAGTGAATACCAGGGCAGCGAGAAAGACCATTTGCCATATCGTACCGTTTACTTTGAAGTAGATAAACAGGCATCCCGCCAGGAAGGTAACAATATGTATCAGCTTGATTTTCCAGCTGAGAGCTCGTAGCCATAATAGTGTTGATTCCAATCCTGAAAACACCACCGGAATAAAGATCAATGTGAACAAGGTGCTCAGGGAAAGTCCCCCAATGACGGTGATGGCGAATGGAGCTCCGATCAGAGTTATCTCATCGGCTTTTCCCATTGCCAGGGGCGCCATCGCTGCGATTGTTGTAATCGCCGTTATGAGGATGGGCCTGGTCCTTGCGTGGCCCGCCATTATCAGGGCCCGGGATCTACGGTAGCCCCGCCTCATGAGTATAAGTGAATAGTCTATCAGAATAATCCCGTTATTGACGACGACCCCGAGAAGGATAAGGAACCCGGTCAGGGTGTAGGCATTGATGAGCGATGTACCAGTTGCTATTAAGAGCCAGAATGAGCCTATCGCGGCAAGAGGGATCGTAAACATCATCACAACGGGAGTTATCAGGGATTCGAAAACAGAAGCCAGGATCATGTAAATGAGGATGAAAGCTGCCAGGATGAGAAATTTGAACTCGCTGTAGTCATTTTCTTCATGGATCACTTCGATGGCAAGTCCGCTCGGGATGACAAGCCCGGCAATGAGGTCGTCGATCTCGGTACGGGCCGCTTCGAGCAGCGGTTTCGAGTCATTAACATCGGATGTGAACTCGTAAGTGATCTCGACCTGTTTTTCCTGGTTGACCCTGGAAATCGTGGGCATTCCATGTGAATATATTATCCGGCTCAGGTTTTCCAGTTCCACGACGCTTCCCGTCCTGCCCTCGACAGGAAGCCCGCGAAGATCATCGATTTTTTTGTCATCCTGATTTTTTTTCTTGATGACGATGTCATAGAGGTCCGAGCCCTGTTTGAAATTTATCCTTGATGAGTATTCATTCGGAAAAGAATTCAGTTCCGAGGCCACGTCCATCAGCGAGATTCCGTAATAACTCATGACCCTGGCGTCAAAGAGAAGGTGGATCTCAGGGCGGTTTTCCGATATATTCATACCGGCGGAGGCTACCGAACTCAAATTGTCCAGGTAGTATTCTATATTTTCCGCAAAATTTCTCATCTTCCCGATGTCGTTGCCCTTGATCACGATCTTTTCCTGCTGCTTTCCAATGCCGAACATTCGCTCCATGGCCCGTCCCATTCCTCCAACGTTTCCACCACGGAAACGCCGGCTGGACTGGGGGGCATCGAAGCTGACATCAGCCGTGCGGAAACCGGAAAAACGCTTACGGATATCATCCTTGATCAATTGCATGGTTCTGTTGTCGATCTTCTGGAAATCGTCTTTCAGCCTGATGGTTATAGAAGCTTCTTCTTCCCGGATGTTGCTGATTATATCCTGTTTTTCTGCCAGGGATTCGAAACGTTGTTCCAGGTCGGCAACTGTCAGGTCGGTTGTCTCGAGGGTTGCGCCCTCGGGCATCGTAACATAGATATTGAAACTGTTCGATTCAGCTTCCTGCGTGACGTTGAGGCTGACGCCCAGACATATGATAATGCTTGCAAAGAAGACGATGATCGTTCCGACGATGGCCCGGAGAGGAAATCGAAGACAGGATTTCAGGATTACATTGTAGATCTCGAGCAGCCTGTTATTCCTTGATAAGGATTGGAAATCGGCGGTGCCGGCGATCTTTTTGTGCCTGAGAAAGAAATGGGTTACCATGGGAACCAGGAGAAGCGCGATAAAAAGAGAGATCAGGAGAGTCGAAATAATCGAGACCCCGACATGCCTGCCTATGAGTTGAATGAGAAAATTGGACGAGAAAATAAAAGGTAGAAAGACGATGACGGTAGTGATCGTCGCCGCAAAAACAGATCGCCAGACTTCCTTGACTCCCTGTACAACTGCCTTGTTGGTGTCCTTGCCGAGAACTATGAGCCGATAGATGTTCTCGAGGACCACCACACTGTTATCGAGAAGAATGCCTATGGCCAGTGCCATACCGATAAGAGTAAGACTGTTGATCGATATTCCTGCCGCATAGAAAAAATTAAAAGCTGTAAATACGGATATCGGTATAGCCAGTGCTACGATCAGGACCAGCCTGAGGTTTCTCAGGAATATCCAGAGGATCGCGACGGCGATCAGTCCTCCGATCAAGGCAAGCCTTATGATAAGATTAATATTCTTCTCCATCATTTCGGCTGTATCGTCCTGAACGATTATTTCGATATCACGATTTTTGAATTCTCCGTTGAGTCTGTCGATCACGGCTCGTGTCTTATGGGAGAGATCGATCAGGTTGACCTGTGCGTCTCTCACCAGATTGATCGTTATGGCGTTCTTGCCGTTGACTCTGGATATCGAGGATTGTTCTTTCACACCGAAATATATTTCGGCGATATCACCCAGAAGGACGGGGCCTTCATTGATGACCGTGATATTCTCTATATCGTGAATGTCAGTATATTCAGCTACTACATTGACGAAATATCTGATCCCGTCCCCGGACACCTGTCCGGCAAAGGTGTTGCTGGCGCTGTTCCGTCTTATCAGGGAACTTATCCTGGAGGGGGTGATCCCGTATGCTTCGCAAATCTCATCATCGAGTATGATCTCAACAGATTTTTCCCTTCCTCCGGAAACGTCGGCGTTCGAGATACCGTCGATACTTTCCAGCTCTTTTTTGATCTCATCGTCGACTATATACCTGACCCTGTCGAGCCCGCCTCCACCCCGGACCTGGAGGCTCATGAACTGATTGGCTATCTGCTCCGTATCGATCTTGACGACACGCACGGAATAGTTTTCCGGAAGCGACGACCTGGCGGCGGAGATCTTTTCCTGAAGTTTCAGAAACGCGTACTTTATACTCGTACCTTTGTCGTAGTAGATGGTTATCATTCCCATGCGCGGATAGGCGAATGATTCGATCCTGTCGATATTCTCCAGTGTGCCGATCGCGCTCTCGAGCGGGATGACTGCCTCGCTTTCCATATGTCCCGGATCCGTTTCCTGGTAAGTGTATATCTGGACGATAAGGAAGGGGAGTTCAGCGTTCGGGAAAAGTTCGACAGGAAGAAGCCTGTAAGAAACATACCCGAGCATCGTCGATGCTATGAAGAGCATGCTGATAAGCGTTTTGCGGTTGATTATCAGGTTGCCAATCATGATCTGACCCGGTCCAGTACGGAGTATACACAAGGAATGACAAATAACGTCAGGATAGTCGAAGTGATCAGGCCGCCGACTACCGCAAGAGCCATGGGTGACCTGAGAGACGCGCCTTCTCCGAATCCGAAAGTCATGGGAAGAAGGGCGAGAATAGTAGTTACACTGGTCATAACTATCGGACGGATCCTTCTTTTTCCAGCCTCTATGATCGCGTCTTTCCCGGCCAGCCCTTCTTTCTTGAGCTTGTTTATTGCGTCCACGAGGATAATAGAATCGTTTACCGCGATGCCGACGAGCATGATCATACCGATATACGCCATAATATTAAGCGTTCGGCCGAGAAAGAAAAATATCAAGATGGCTCCAACCCCGGCAAGGGGGATAGTAAGCAATATCGAAAACGGGTGGATGAGCGATTCGAACTGGGCGGCCATCACCATATAAACAAGAATAATAGAAAGGATCAGCGCAAATCTGAGGCCCCTGAATTCCGCCTGTCTTTTCTCTTCTTCACCGGTGATATTTATCCTGTAGTCCGTGGGGATCTCGACATTGGCGAGGCTGCTCCTGATTTCCCTGACAAGATGATCGAACGGCCTTCCTTTTCGCTGATGGGCCGTGACGATACCTGTGCGTACCTGGTTGCGGCGGTTGATCTCTTTCGGAGCGTAGCCGAACCTTATATCGGCGATCTCGCTGAGCCTGATCCTGCCATTACCGCTGTCGAGTGTAAGGGAACCCAGCTGGCCGAGGCTGATCTCCGGTGTCCGAATCGTGATATCTTTCTTTTCGCCTTCGTGTTCCCAGTATCCGGCTTCCCTGCCGGAGAGAAGGCCATTGAGCTGCGTACTTACCGATGAGACTCCTATATTGCTCATTCCCGCCCTGAGCCTGTCTACCACGACTTCGACTTCCGGGCGCCCCTTTTCCAGACTTGTTTCGATGTTGTAGAGGTCTTCGATAAGCAGAAGTTTCTCCTTGACCTGCTTTGTGAGGTCCTCCAGGCGATCGATATCGTCTCCGGTGATCTCGATAACCACGGGAGCCGATTCAGTGCCGAGAGTCGCCAGCAGCGCCGTCTGGTCCCGCACGAATTCCGATTCGATATCAGGGAGGGAAGCTATGATTTTACCCAGGTCTGCGATTATCGTCTCATAATCGAGGCCGTTCTGTTTTTTTAGAATGATCTTGATAGATGCGGTGTTCTCATCCTGGAATATCGATGATCGGGCTCCGCTCATTCCGGTTACCGGCCCGATCAGACTGTATACTGTTTCGACATTATCTCCGAGAATTTCATGGATGATGTTTTCTATTCCCCTGACTGTTCCTTCTGTCCTTTCGAGCTCCGTTCCCTCCGGGAGGCTCAGCCTGATGGAGAATTCATTTATCCCACTCCGGGGAATGAATTCACTGCCGACCACTGGCAGGAGAAAAGCAGCAATTGCTACCAGCACAGCCGCACTGCCGATTACGGCCCAGCGGTGTGAAAGGACTTTTGACAACAGGCCACCATACCATTCAAACCGGATCGATTTTTTTTGTTTTGCAGGAGTTTTCGAGCCCAGGAAACGATTGCATAGCACGGGTATCACAAGAATCGCTACAACGAGAGAGGAGATCAGTGAGAAGGCAACGGTCCATGCCTGGTCCTTGAAGAGTTCTCCGGAAGCGCCGTGGAGATAGATAATAGGGAGAAAAACCACTATGGTTGTGAGGGTCGAAGCTGTTATCGCTCCGCTGACCTGGGAGGAGCCCGTGATAGCTGCCTCACGAAGGTTCATGCCGGATTCGAGGTTGCGGATTATATTTTCCATGACGACGATGGCGTTATCCACCAGCATCCCGGCCCCGAGGGCCAGGCCTCCCAGGGTCATTATGTTCAGCGTAAGGCCATTGAAATACATAAGGTTGAATGTGGCCACCACCGAGATGGGGATAGTGACGCTGACGATAGCCGTTGTCCCGAGGCGCCTGAGAAATACGTAGAGGATCAGGATGGCCAGGAATATTCCGATAAGAGCTGTTTGTTTGACCTCGTTGATCGCCCTGGTGATAAAACTTCCCTGGTCCTGGATGATAACCAGTTCGTATCCCGGAAGGGCTTTTTCCAGAGTTTCGATCATGTCGCGAAGAGTGTTCGATGCTTGTACGGTGTTGAATTTCATCTCCTTGTATATGGAGAGGCCGAGGCACCTTTTCCCATTGTATATAACGATGCTCCCCGGCTTCTTGTTCCGGTAATCAACACTTGCGACATCCTTGAGGAATACGGGTACTTTATCCCGTTTTGATACGGCTGATCCGGCCGCGGGGACAGCCTGTTGCTCAGGGTCTTTCCATGACATCACAATATTTTCGATATCCTCGATCGTTTCGAAGACGCTTATGCCCTTGATGAGGTATCTCAACCCCATCTCGGTTATAGAGCCTCCGGAAGCTGTCTGGTTGTAGCTGGTTATTCCGTTTACCACATCATCCAGGCTCAATCCGAATGCTTCGAGCAGGTAGCTGTCCGTCTCGATGACGACTTCTTTTTCTTCTTCTCCCGAGATCTCGACACCGGCGATCCCCTCCAGCCGCGTCAGTTCGTTGCGGATATAGTTTTCAGCGACTTTTCTCAGTTCATCCATGTCCTCGATATCGGGGTGCATCAGGCCAATAGTCATGATCGGTTCGGAATTCGGGTTATGCTGGGTGATAGTGATTTTCTCGATATCATTGTTCTGGCTGAAATCAGAGACACTTTTCTGAAGATCGAGAAAAGCCTCGTCCATGTCGGTGTCCCATTTGTATTCGACAGTGACCTGTGCCGATCCGACACGGATTACTGAAGAGACTCCGATCACGCCCTTGCTCCTGCTGGCCATCGACTCGACCTGTTCGATATACTGTTTTTCTATTTCTTCGGGAGGAGCTTCCCCGGCCCGCAGTTCTATGAATATCCTCGGGTTGTTAAGATCAGGAAAAAGATCTATCCCGAGCCTCTCAAAAGAGATATATCCCAGCAGAAGGATAGCGAAGACGAACATCATCACCGTAACGGGATGGTCAACTGAAAAACTTGATATCTTTTTCATCTCCACGCTTTCTTATCAGTAATCTATCGAATGACTTTGACCCTGGAACGGTTACGAAGAGTCTCAAAACCTTTGATTACCAGGCGGTCATCTTTCTTTAACCCTTCGAGCACTTCGATCTCATCCGGGTTCTCCAGGCCCGTGATTATCATCCTTTCCTGCGCCGCGCCTTTCTGGACGACGAAAACGATCTTTCCCCTCTGTTTGACAAGTATGATGTTTTTCGAAACCACGATAGTACTGTCGTGCCGTGCTACTATGATCTCGGCCTTAACGAACATCCCGGGCCGAAGCAGAAGCTGCGGATTCTCGATGTGTATGGATGCCTTGAAAGAACGGGTCTCAGGGTCCAGCGCGGGGGAGACCTGTGTAACACTGCCCCTGAGGGTGTCATCAGGGATGGAATAGTTCATGATCCTGACATCATATCCCGGCTTGACAGTGCCGAGGTCCTTGCCAGGCAGGTTGACATCAAGGTACAGGCTGGAGTAATCCATGATCTGGACCATGGTATTGCCGGCATCTATCTTTGTTCCGCTGGTGTAATATGGTATATCGGTTATTATCCCGTCGAAAGGCGATGTTATTTTGAGTTTGGATAGTTGTATAAGCGCGTTATCATAGTCGTGCCGGGCATCCATGTACGTTCGTTCGGAATCCTTGAGCTCGGTCAGGGTCACTCCGCCCTTCTTGTAGAGTGACTGTTGCGTCTCGAAGTTAAGCTTGGATGTTTCCAGGTGCAGCTTTCTGGAATCGATCCTGATATTGTTTTTTTCTTCCGCGTTCTCCAGGCGGATGATGACCTGCCCCTGCTTCACATTGTCACCAAGCGTAAAAGGCTGGCCTGTAGCAGGGTTTTTTCGCAGATGGTATTCCCCGCTTTTTTCGGATTTGAGCGTAAACTCGCTCATCGAGTTGACAGTTCCCGTCACAATGCTGAAACTCTCGATCGACCTGAGCTTGATCTCCTCGACCGAGACGGGGGTCGAGATCTCGATATCGATATCTGCATCGTTTCCGCCACATGATGAGATGATCATTATCACGGCAAGGGTGAATAAAAGTTTTTTCACGTCGGGGACTCCTTACTGAAACAGGCATGGTCATTCGATTAATGACTCGTTTTTCTCAAAATCCCAAAGGGACTGGATCTTCATATCCAGTATGTACTGTTTGTACTTTATCAATGCCGAGATCTCATTGAGTCTTGATTGTGACAACTGGTTCTGAAATTCATAGAGCTGGTAACTCGACAGGTCGCCGTTGCGGTATTTCTCGAGATTGATATCGTATGTAAGTTGGGAACGCCGTATATTCTGGCGGGCGATGTCTATCTGTATCACCTGGTTTTCCAGGTTTCTGTAAGCCTGACGTATCGAGATGATTATGTCGTTTTTCTCTTCTTCCAGTGAAAGCCTGTTTGCCTTGAGGGATGCCTTTGAAGCTCTCATCTCGGCTTTTTTCTCGCCCCAGTCCCATAGAGGTATCTCGAACATCACCGATAATTGCTGGTTTTTGTCATGTGAATCATAGAGATGCCGGAACGCTTCATCCGTACCGATAGATCCGTACGAGATGTTTATGTTTCCGTAGAACTCGTTTTTTGTTCCGGCCCGGATCAGGGCATCTTCGGCATTTTCGATATCGATCTGCCTCTGTCTCAGTTCCGCCCTGTGTATCAACCCGTGGCTCAAGGCGGTCTGAAGGTCGACGGAAATATTCCTGTAGGAAATGTCGGCGGATATCTCGATCTCATCGTCGAGTGGTATTCCGAGGAGCTGCATAAACCTGTCATGAGCGTTTTCCAGGCTCACGCGCTGGTTGTGAAGGGATGATCGTGCGTTTGCCATATCGAGTTCGGACTGGTAGAGCTCGTCAAGACTGGCAAGGCCCGCATCGACTTTGTTTTTGCTTATCTCATGGCGGACCTTGTTGTTTTCAAACTCTTCAACAGCGATCTCCAGGCGCTTCTTTGTTTCGTAAACAGCGTAGAAACGTTCCATGACGGATTTTTCGATCGACAGTTTCTCCATCGCGTATCCGAGCCGGGTTCTTTCGAGGTTGAGTTCGAGGCTCCTCAAATCCATCTTTGCCCTGTTGTATGTAAAGATCGGTTGCTGAAAGTTGATATAGAGGTTGTTCGTGTAAGTCTTGCTCGATTCATCTGCATATTCGCTGTATGAGTCTCTCCATGAAAAGCGGTTGATCAATGACAGAGTTCCGTCAGTCCACTTGATCGGCTGATCGATCCTGAACGTTCCGTATGATTCCTTTGTTTCTTGCCTGTTCCAGGTCGAGAAGAATTCGTTGAACATATTCGAGCTGGAATAATCCATCGGTGTTATGGACAGGCTGAATCTTGATTTCAGTCTGGCATTGGCTGCCTTGAGAGATGCTTCGCTTCTTTCGAGGCTGATCCTGGAGTGCCTGATACGCGGGCTTTGCTCCATGGCTATATGCAGGGCGTTGTCCAGCGTCAGGATCTCCAGGGCAGACAGGTTCTTCAAACCCGGGAAAAAGGCCAGTATTATCAGTGCCAGGCTGGCCAGTGCAGTGTGAAGCAAGTATCCGCTGCTTTTCGGGGCTGAAACATCTTTGCCTGCAGAAAAGATATTTTCTGTCAACGGGACCTCCTGGTTGTCGCCAGTGATATTTTTCATAGCAATGACCTTTCTAACGCTTTACCCATTTGATCGCGTCGGCGATCACGAAACGCCCCTTGTCGGATTTGTCGGTGATTTCCACCGTTGCGGTTCCTTCCGAGATGTAGTAGGAGCCGAGGAAATTCCATCCGTCTTCAGCATTATTCAGTTCTATTTTTGTATCTTCGACACCGTCGTCATGGTAGATGAGGAAATGGTTGCTTCCGTATTCATAACTTTCGTTGTGGCGTCTCCATGGCGGCCTGATCCTGCTGACATAGCAGTAGATGTCGTAATATCCGCTTTCTGCAAGCTTAGTACTCCACGAAGCTTTCCTGGTGCCTTTGCTGGAGCTTGTAAAATGTGCCGACCGGACATATTTCCCATAGAACTTCGAATCGGTGGTCGCCAGCCATTTACCGGAGGTTTTCCAGTATGTGAGACCGACATATTTTTCAACCTCTGAAGGCCCCAGGTCGGGCAGCAGTTTTTTAAGCATACTTTTCTTCGTGGTTGTTTCGAAATTGAATCCGGCGTCCTCGTTGTCGACGATTATTTCACCGGGCTCGACGAACTGAACGGGTTCCGCCGATTTCCGTTCACCGTCAAATGGCAGAGCCTTTTTCCTGAGTTCGAAATCGGTGAAGCCCAGGGTGATAACCGATGGAATGTTCCTGGAAATCAGCGTGTTGATTTCCATTCTGCCAGGCTGGTAGTCGATAATGAACCCGAGATCTTTTGTTTCACCTGGCTCGAACGCGATATACTTTTCCAAATCATCGTCCGAATCTCTATTCATACTGAACCGTCTGAAGAAACCGCCACGGTTCTGGCCTATCTGTCTTCTAAACGTTATTTTGAGAAGGCCGTTCACCGGTTCAGGATTGCTGATCCTGATCCTGACCTGGTATCGCTCACGATCGCCATCAAGGACCTTGTACGAATCGGAAGAACCGATGAGAAAAGCGGGGAGCTGCCGGCTGTTGTACCAGTTATCGATATGGGGCGCAAAGTCGAAACCGAACCTGGTGTTCAATTCGCCGATGAATTTATTGTCGGTGATATTCCTGAACCTGTTACTGTCGATAAAATCGGAGAGAAAATCGTTGAAATTATTCTTGCCGAGCAGGCTTTCGAGGAGAAGAAAAAGGTAATCCCCTTTCGATTTGATCGCGAAATGCGCAAGGTTGCGTTTTTCCTCATCTGCCATTATTTCCTGAAGTGTCTTTTCCTCCAGCGCGAGGTTGATTCTTTCGTCTGGGGACATGCCAGTGATGAAACGGGCGTAGGGTGAAGAAGGTCCTTCGAGTTTCCCCGCGTAGAATGCCTCAAGCGCCATATTGAGAACCGGCCAGTCAGCTGATTCCAAATTTGTCGTAAACGTCAGGAAATTCGGAAAGAGATTATAACTTGGTGAAAAGGTAAATGGGTCACTGGCGTTTCTGAAAGAAAAGAAACCGGACCCACCGGTGAGAGTCGATTTGACGAATCGCGTGAAACTATTGCTTTGATTCTCGATATTGGAAACGGTCTCGTTGCTTCTTTTCTTCCTCCTTTTCATCCTGCGCTCGAGTCTTCTGAAATCAATCGCCCTGAATGTGAGGCCTTTTTCCGGAAGCAAAACGATTTCTGGCTGCACGGTCTCCTGGGCAACCGACCACAATTGCCTGTAACTGTGAAAATGGATGGGGACCTCTACGATCGATACCCTCCTGTATGGATAATCGAGGCCGAGCCTGTTTTCAGTTTCCTGACGCAATTCTCTTATCAGAGCAGAAAGCGTGTCGCCGATCTCATCGAAATACTCCGAAAAGAAATCATGTCCTTCCTTGATCCAAATCGAATATTCCACTGAATCGACCGAGATACTTTTGTGTTCGTAGTTGCCTATTGCAAGAGTCATGGAGGGAATCGTCGTTTCCGGCGCGAATGAATAACGTCCCTGCCCGGGAGTGTTCCGGAGTCCCTGGGATATTGCCGTCAGGTACGGTTTTGTCGTGACATCGAGAGAAAAATCGATGCAATCCCTGCGATGTGTTTCGGGATGGTCAGAGCTGTAGAGCGGGCCTGCCGAAGGATACCACAGGTTCCCGGGAGTAAGCAGGACATAATCAGGATCGATAAACGAATACCTTTTTCCAAGGTTCATCATGCCCGCCCGTTCCAGGCGTGACAGGCTTTCCCTGTCTGTTTCAAGGATATCGGGGTAGCAGGCGTCTTCGTCGATCTGGCCGTGGTAGGCGATGGCGATCGAATCCGTTTCCCCGTGCGCAAGGGCAACGGCGGGATCAATCGACAGAAGGTGAATGTCTCGTGAAAATTTTATCGGGCCATTTTCCCCGGAGACCGAATCGATGATGAGCCCGGGATTCAGGGTGAATATATAATGCTCAACGGGCGCGCTGTTGTCGTTTCTTACGATGAGGCCAGCGGAGACCCTGATCGAGTTGCCGGTATGTTCGAGATCGATAGAACAGCTCACAGGTGTGATTACGGGGACGTCTATCATGTCGTTTCCGAGTTCGACCATCTTTTCGCGAAGCCCGGTGCCAGTCCTGATGTCATTGATATAGGATATTCCCAGAATCACCGCGGCAGCGAAGAATACGACCGCGGCCAGGCGAGAGAGGCCGGTCATAAGCTTCGACTGGGGAAGACGTTTTATCATGAAGATGGTAATGCTGATGAACGAGAGGCCAAGCAGCAGGTATATCCCCCTGTGCATCAGAAGGTGACGAACATCGCTGAAACCGGTGAAATCCGAGTACATAAGAGGGATGTTGTACGATATGTAGTCAAATATATAGTGAACCCTGCCAGCCAGGTAAAAGAGAGTAGTAGCGATATAACCGAGGATGACGATGAATGTGATCGCCTGGTTGCGGATCAGTACCATGAGCAGGAAGGAAAGGCCCAGTATGAATACGAGGGTAGGCAGGCTGATTATCAGTGGATACAGCAGGTAGGTTTCCCACATTATACCGGTATCTCCAATGACAAGGTGCATGATCAGCGTGATCAGCAATACCGCAAAGTTGAGGCAGAGAAAGGTAAAAAGGATGCCGGCGGTTTTGCCGAGGACATAGTCACCGTTCGTCATGGATCTCATGTAGACGACTTCTGTTGTGTCGTACTTCCTGTCGCGCTTGAGAAAATCGGAGGCGAGAAAAACCGCTATAACAGCCTGTAACGAGTTAAGAAAGAGTATTACGACGTAGGGAACAGTCGATGGGATGCCGCGCATGACCCATGGCATCCCGGTCACGGGAGATAATACCGCGAAGGCCCAGAAGCCCAGAATACCGATGGCTATAATGGAAAATATTCTGAAAAACCAGCTGCGAAAAAGAGTTTTGACCTCGATCCGGGCTACGACCAGGATATTGTAAAGGGAGATCATGGATAATACCTTTCTTCAGTAGCATTGAGTCGGGCTATGTACGAGCCCGGATATGGCTTCAATGTTTGTTTCCCGCGTGATGTTCCATAAAATACACGTAAGCGTGCTCGAGTCCAGGTTCGATTGGTTCTCCCGGATACCCGCCCAGGCTGTCGCCTACTACATTTACTTCCCATCCGCTATCTGAGGGAAATGTGGAGATCACGGAAAATTTCTCCTTTATATCATCGAGTTCGCTTTCGATAACATTGAAATGCCATACATGGCCGCGTGTCATTTCGACAAGCTCGTCGGGAGCGCCACGGAAAACGACCCTGCCGTCATCGAGGAGTGCCATGTTATGGCATGTACTCGAAATATCACTGACTATGTGGGTTGAGAGAATGACAGTGACATCCCTGTGTCCCATGTCCGCGATCAGGTTTCTGAAACGGATTCTTTCTTCGGGGTCGAGGCCGGTCGTCGGTTCATCGACAATGATTATCTTCGGGTCGCCGATCAGCGCCTGAGCTATCCCGAGCCTTCTTTTCATGCCGCCTGAGAGCTTGTTCGCCATGCGGTCCCTGACATCGAACAGGCCGACCTGCTCCAGCATCTGGTCGACCGAACTGTTTCTTTTTTTTGTATTGCGCAGGCCCGAGAGGCTGGCAACATAGTCCAGGAACTCCCAGGTTTTGAGTTTTGAAAAGAACCTGAAATCCTGGGGGAGATAGCCGAGCATGCTTCTGATCTCGCGCCTGTTTACGGCCAGGTCAAGGTCGTTGATCCTGACATCGCCCGAAGATGCCTTCATCAGGGTAACCAGTATACGTATCAGGGTTGTTTTCCCCGCGCCGTTAGGCCCGAGCAACCCGAACATCCCGCTTCCAATATCGAGGTTGATATCATCAAGAGCGCGTTTGCCGTTCTTGTATACCATGTTGAGTCCGTTTATGGATATGTTCATTTCGACCTTTCATCTGAGATTCGACATTACCTGATATCGGATATAAATCATACGATACTTTACCATATATAGTTTTAGTCGTTTACGTTAATAATATGGTTTCATAAATAACCGCTTACGTACGGGTTTTCCCAAAGCGCAGGAATATATCCATCGCCTTCATAGCCCGGTCCATCTTTCTGAAAACAGGAATCCCGGCCTCTTCCATCATAATGGCAGCGGGATCGAAGATTTTCCCCTCGTTGATGCATACGACCATCGGTTTACCGGTCGCGTGAAATAATCTGATCAGAGTATACGGATGAGACCCTTCATGTTTGATGTCTTCCCGGTGGCCCGGCCCCGCGGGAAGATTTTCCTGTGTCGCTGTTGCGGCCACATTCGATATTATCACGCAGTCGGTGTTCTCGTCTTCAAGCATCGCCTCCACGCATTTGCCATATTGAACGGTTGTTATCGCGGGTGTTGTATCGACAGGGTTGTGAACATCCACGATGCCTGCCGGAAGATGTGTGCCGAGTTTTTCCATTGTATTTCCGGTGAAGGGGGCCAGTCTCATCGAGTAGAGCCTGTCGGCCGCGACAGAGCACTCAAAACCCGCGTCACTGCATATACCGACCCTGTTACCGGCAATTTTCTTTCCATTCAGAAGGGTGAGGGTTTTGACGGCGTCCTCGATATCCTCGAGCGAGTCCGCGAGGTATATACCCGCTTCATCGAGGAGTCTTGTGAAAACATCGTGGTCGGTGGCCATGGCCGCCGTGTGGGAGGCTGCGGCCGCCGCACCTTCGGCCGTTCTCCCTGCCTTGTAGGCGATGATGCTCCGTCCGGAACGGATTATATCCCTTGATATGTCGAGAAAACGTTTTCCCCCTCCCGGCTTGAACCCTTCGAGGTAGAGGCAGAAGATATCAATGCCGGGGTTGTCTTTAAGGTTGATCAGGTAATCGGTTACAGTGAGGTCCATCTGGTTGCCGACGGAGATTATGTAGCGGGGGGAGAGTATAGACGACAGGGAACTGATCATGGTAACCAACCAGGCTCCGCTCTGGCTTATGACAGCTACCCTGTCTCCAAACCTTCCATCAAGGGAGAACTTGTATTCAGGCAGGAAGAAGGTGTTGTATCCACCTGGCCTGGATATTATCCCCATGCAGTTCGGGCCGTTCAGAACCGTACCACCGTCGCCGCGGCCGCGGCTCGCGGCGATCGCAGCACTGATCTTCCTGTCGAGATGCCGCCCGCCGGCCAGTTCGCCGAATCCGCCAGTGATCAATATTATAGATTCCGACTTGCCGGTGCTGATAATTTCGTCCAGCATCGATGCAGCGGCCTCACTCGCCGGGATGGTAAAAACAGTCATATCAACCCGGCACGGCAGTTCAGCGACAGACGGGTAAGCCCTGCAGCCTTCTATCTCGCCGGCTTCCGGGTGAATCAGCCATATCCTGTTTCGATCCACGCGGCCCTGTGCCGGGCCGCCGATTTTGTTCCCATGAGCGCTGTCGCCGGAGGAGCTGATATTGCCGCCCGCTATCAGGTTCTTCAGGATTATTCTTCCCATATTCATCCTGCTGGTGGAAGCTCCTATGACAAGGATACTTTCCGGCCTGAGAAGCTTGTCTATCTTTTTCTGAGGAGGGTATTCTGTAAATGTTTTTCGACCCGATATTTTCATAAGGGCATCGAGCGCGACCAGCCTGCCGCCGGGTGTGATCTGTAGCGGATTGATCTCCAGTTCCTCAATCGTCATGATGGTACGTGAAGAAGAAGCCGAGAAAGCTTGTGCGATGCACGCAAACTTCGCGAGGGTTTCCTGGATTTTTTTCGTGTCTATAGCTGGTTTTTCCAGGATCCTTGTCGTTCCGGAAATGATCGGAAAAAAAATGGTTTTTTCCAGGGCCTGAATATTTGATTTTTCATCGTATACTTCGGAAGCAGATCTGATAAACAGCCCCTTTTCATCCTTGAGGGCTTCCTGGAAGATCTCGGTGCCTGTACCTCCGAGGCCGAGGGCGACGATCGGCCCGAACGAGCTGTCCTGGCGGAGCGAGAGCAGGAGTTGCCAGGGGATAGATTCATTGATTTCGAGCATCTCCGCGACCAGCATTCCTGAAAATGCTATTCCGAGTTTCTTGCTTGTCGAGATAAAATTGTCCAGGATTGCTCCCAACTCTCCATGTGACTTGCCAGCGAACCGTATTCCGCCATGTTCAGAGCGGT
>CBDUUV010000051.1:0-17369 GCA_965370495.1 uncultured bacterium | reverse complement strand
TACAATACTCGAGATACTTGGTATCGCGATCAAATCTGAGATAGACGCTGTAAAACTCTACGAACATATGAAAAAGATCGTAAAGAACGAGGATCTCGCGGAAAAGTTCGAATTCCTTGTCTCGCAGGAAAAAAAGCATGAGGAAACCCTAACGGAAGTCTATAACAGGATGTTTCCCGAAATAGAGCTTATACTTCCCACAAAATCGATTGTTCCCATAATCGATGAAGCGATCGAAAAGAACGCGGACCTGAAGGAACTTTTCGAAATCGGAATGAAAGCAGAAAAAATGGCTGAGGAATTCTATACCGACCTGTCAAAGAAAACCAACGATTCAAATGCCAAATCGATGCTTGTATACATGGCAGCGATCGAACGCAGTCATTTCGCTATTCTCGAGGCCGAATTCCAGCAGCTTGACATGAAGGAATCCATAAAAGCCGGGGAATTCCTTGATTCAAACAGGCTTATGACCCTCGGGCCGTAGACGGAATACGGTGATAACAAGGTAACGTCCTGTCACTTCGTATAATAATCGATCATTTTTTCTATTGCCTCCAGGCACGCGGGGCAGAACCCATCGAGTTTCTTCGATTTCATTATACAGTCATGAGCAGAACGGTACAGCCCTTCAGCGGAGTACCCGGCTCCTTCGAAACACCCTGCCAGATCCGCGTGCAGAGAATCGTCCGGAGTCGGAACGGGCGTGCCATCTTCTATAAGGTCTCCCCATTTAACGTTCTCGGGATCGAGCAGGGCCGTGATGTTCGGTTCCCATGGTTCAACACCAGCTGGATAGATATCATTGTAAGTTACCTTGGATGAAAAATATTCATCGGCAAGCCCCGCAAAATTATGCCCGAATTCGTGAACGAAAACATACTCATCGAACTCGTTATCCGATATACATGCTGCAAAGAGCCGGAAAATCCCTCCTCCACCGTATTTATCTTCATTTGCCAGCAATACAATCCGGTCATAGGGAACCCTGGCCGCCACATCCCGAATGACCTTGTTGGACAGGGAAAGCATATATCTGTCGAGATCAAGACTATTGAATGAAAGGCCAAGGAAATTGTCCCGGTAGACCCCCTGCCTGGGATCATCCACATTCGACTCTGCCGAAACGGATTCGATAAGCCTTACGTTGAAATCTCTTTTACGGCTTCTAAACGGCTCTACATCGAATAAAACATCCACGAGCCTCTTTACATCTTTTCTAAGTTTATGCATCTCGTCTTTCTTGTATCCATCTGCCAGGATTACGATATCAACCTTGCGGTCAGGTGGCCCGTTATCCAGGATCTTCCTCATCCTGAAATGAGAATACCTGGTTCCTGTTTTTATGTGAAAGTCGCCCGGGTCAACGACAAAATCATATACAGTCCTGAAGATATTCTCCCTGTCCCTCCGGTCGATCCTGATCTGGACCGGAGCCCTGGGGAACGGCATGATCAACGATTCATGAAAAGTCTTTGCAACTCCTTCCATAGCTTCATCGACAGTCACCCATTCACCGAAAATGGAACAATACCCATTTGAATATATGAGTACGTTTGTCTCCAGATCATATACACGGAAGATACTCCCCCCGAGATTCATATCATCAATAAGGTGCCGTGGGTTCCCTCCCCAGTGTGGTTCCCTGATTATCTCATCTATCGCATAGACTTCCCCGTCACCAGCCCCCGTGTGGTACAGGTCCACCCTGAGTGTGCCATCCATGAAATAGGTATCAAAATCGGGCTGTGTAAACGCAAAAAGACGCACAGGTATAATTATTAAAAGAAGAAATACAGCTCTCCACATATCCATACTCCTCGCAAAGATAAAATCGTCTGAAACAACAGAGATCGATCATCGTGATTTCATGACACCCGCTCGTTCGCAGATGTCATTTACAACACAGGCTGAGCATCTGGGCGATACAGGCGTACACACTGATTTCCCATACATCACCAACAGATCGTTTATTTCTATCCAGTGTTTTTTTACCAGAACTCTCCTCAATGCGTATTCTGTTTCCTCGGGGCTTTTGGTCCTGATGGCACCGAGCCTGTTGCAAACCCTGTGAACATGAGTATCGACACATATGCCGAGCTTGCCAAAACCAAGAGTCACTGTAAGGTTGGCCGTCTTCCTGCCTACTCCCGGCAATAGAACCAGCTCGTCGATACTGTCAGGAACTTTTCCCTCGAAGTCAGAAAGGATCATGAGCGAAAGACCTCTTATTGCCCTGGCCTTTGTCTTGTAGAATCCCGCAGGGTAAATCGCCTTTTCGATGGTATCCGTATCAAGCGCCGCAATCTCCTCTGCCGTGCCTGCGATCGCAAAGAGCCTCGCGCTCGCTGCTGCGGTCACCTCATCTTTCGTGCGGGCACTTATGACAGTTGACACAAGCACTCTAAAGGCCGATCTCGTCTCTCTCGCTATAAGCGAGACCGACGGATCCTTTTCCTTGCTGACAGCTTTTTTCATGGGAGCTATTATTCCATGCAGGATATCCGAAGCCTTCCTTTCCCCATGCGGAAACCACTGTGCTTTGTATTTTACACCCAAAAGCATTACTCCCGCTTTTTGCTTGTATCCATCCGTACACCGGGTCTAAAACACCGGCCGCGAGATCGGCATAAAACCCGCGTCGCGACCGCAAATTCCTTCAGGATCATAAATCTACCACCATCATGCTTCCTGATTCAATTCATTTTCCTTGACATGATCTGGCGCCGTATATATCCTACACATTCCCGTGCTGAACTACCAGGATCGCAGCCATACTGGCCGCTGTTCCATAAACAAAAACCATATTCAGCATCCTCAGCCGGGAATACTGAAAAAAAAACAAAGACAATCATCCGCCGAAGACAATGAAGGAGGAAGGATAATGGATTGGACCTTCACTGATGAACAAAAAATGCTCAAAGACATGGTAAAGAAGTTCGTGGACAGCGAGCTTAAACCGATCGCGGCACAGATAGACAAAGAGAAAAAGATTCCCCGCAAGCTCATCGACAAAATGGCAGAGCTGGGGTTTCTCGGCATCTCCTTCCCCCCCGAGTACGGCGGCGCTGGTATGGGCGAGATCGGGTATTGCATCATGCAGGAAGAGATCGGCAGAGGCTGCGCCTCCACGGCGACATTTATCGGAGCTCATCAGAGTATAGGCTCATCCGGCATATATCACTTCGGTACCGAGGAACAGAAACAGAAATTCCTTGTTCCACTCGCCGAGGGCAAAAAGATCGGCGCCTATGCCCTCACAGAACCAAATGCCGGTTCTGATGCGTATAATCCGGAAACGACGGCCGAAGACAAAGGCGACTACTATCTCGTAAATGGCGGCAAGATATTCATCACGAACGGTAGTTTTGCGGATTACTTTACCACATTTGTCAAAATGGTCGGTGGCAGCGCAAACGGAAAGATGTCCGTATTGATCATCGAAAAAGAATTTCCCGGATTCAGTGTGGGCAAAATCGAGGAAAAAATGGGTATCAGGGGCTCGGAAACGGCCGAACTGATCTTCGAGGATGTCAAGGTACCAAAAGAGAACCTTCTCGGTAGAGAAGGACGCGGTCTCCTGATCGGAATGAAGGTCCTCAACACGGGAAGGCTCGGCCTCGGAGCCGCAGCTCTGGGTACAGCCAAGGAATCGCTTGCCCTGAGTACCGCATACGCGAAGGAAAGAATCCAGTTCGGAAAAAAGATCTCTCAGAATCAGGGCATCCAGTGGATGCTTGCCGATATGTCGATGGAAATCTACAACATGGAATCCATCCTCTACAGGACAGCATGGATGTATGACCAGGGCATGAGCATCACGAGGGAATCATCTATTGTGAAGCTCTACTGTTCGGAAGCGCTCGACAGGATCGTCGATAGCGCTCTACAGATATTCGCGGGTTACGGGTTCACAACCGAGTTCCCGATCGAAAGAATGTACCGCGACTCGAGGATCAACAGGATCTTCGAAGGCACCAGCGAGATCCAGAGAATGATTATCGCGCGCGATGTCCTGCATTCAAGGGATCTGTAGACAGCTTCTACCAACTGCTGTTTCTATTTCGAAACTCTGTATTGGATCGCCTCACCGACATGGGATTCTATTATCTTGTCTGATCCGGCAAGATCAGCGATCGTACGGGCTACCTGTATGATGTTCTTCCTCGTCCTTACGCTGAACATCAGTTTTCTCTGCGCATGGGAAAGGAATTCTTTTGCCGCAGGCTCAATATTGCAGTATTTACCGACCATGTCCATCGCGAGATCGGCATTTCTTTTTACATTTTTTTCTCCGTCATATCTTTCTCTCTGGATTTCCGCAGCCGCGAGGACGCCCCCTATTATCCGGCCCGAACCTGGCCTGTTTCCTGTATCCAATTTTCTGAGCTCTGAATATGGAACGGCCATAATTGATAGATGTATAGCTATCCGGTCGAGAAGTGGTCCCGAGATCTTCGAAATATACCTTCTGACCTGCAGTGGTGAACAACGACAGTCATGGCTTGTACTTCCTGAAAAACCACAGGGACACGGATTCATCGCCGCGATCAACTGGAATCTGCACGGATAGACATGGTTTGCGCCCGCTCTCGAGATCAGAATCCTTCCCTCTTCCAGGGGTTGTCTCAATGTCTCGAGAACATTGCGCCTGAACTCCGTAAACTCATCGAGAAAGAGAATCCCATTGTGAGCCAATGTGATCTCTCCGGGAGATGCGTTTCTGCCTCCTCCGATAAGACCCGCATCACTGGCCGAGTGATGCGGTGCCCGAAACGGCCTCTCGAAGCCCACACCACCACTCTGGAGCTCTCCTGCCACGCTTACTATTTTCGCATACTCGAGAGCTTCATCCTCATCCATTGGGGGCAGGATGGATCGTATCCTTCTTGCCAGCATCGTTTTTCCTGATCCCGGCGGTCCCACCATCAGTACATGGTGCCCTCCCGCTGCAGCTACCTGCAACGCTCTCTTGGCCACCGATTGCCCAATTACCTGGTCATAATCGAGAAAAGGTTTTTGTCCCGTCCTGTCCTTCTCTCTTCCTGTGGGTATCCTGGCCCTTCCACCACAAAGAAGTTGCAGAACATCATTGATATTCCTGCAGCAGGCAATCTCTATTCCGCTGACAAACGATGCTTCTTTTCCGTTCCCGTCCGGTATCACAACACGATCGTAACCCTTCTCTTTCGCGTGACAAACTATCGGCAGAACACCCCTGACAGGTTTAAGCCTTCCATCAAGCGCAAGCTCTCCAAGAAAAATACATTTGTCCGGGCTTACTCCCTTTGCCTGTCCGCTGGCCAGAAGTATACCTATGGCTATGGGCAAATCGAACGCAGCTCCCTCTTTTCGCATATCAGCTGGAGCCAGGTTGACTGTCACTCTTTTCTGAGGCACCTTGAACCCGCAATTTCTGAGGGCAGCGCTTACACGTTCACGACTTTCGCGCACAGCCGCGTTAGGCAGACCAACTATTGTAAATGATGGAAGTCCTCTTGCCAGATCAATCTCGACATGAACTACATACCCGTCGATCCCCACCACCGCACCAGAACAAATTTCGGCGATCATCCCTACCTCCCATCTTCCCCCATCGCAATCTCCGATTCGACTTATATCATACTATACCAAAACGTCCAAGAGGTTTGATGACAAAAGAGCGGGGAGAATATGCCTCCCCACTCTTTTCCAGGCAACAGCCTATATCAACAATTCTTGATATTATTATTTTTTCTTTTTGGCCTTAGCCTTCTTTTTGGCCTTGGCTTTTGGTTTCGCCTTGGCCTTGGCCTTGACCTTTTTCTTGGCCTTGGCTTTTGGTTTCGCCTTGGCCTTGGCCTTGACCGTTTTTTTGGCCTTGGCTTTCACTTTCTTCTTGGCCTTGGCCTTGACCTTCTTTTTGGCCTTGGCTTTTGGTTTCGCCTTGGCCTTAGCCTTGACCGTTTTTTTGGCCTTGGCTTTGACTTTCTTTTTAGCCTTAGCCTTGACCGTTACTTTTTTCTTGGTCTTAGCCTTTGCCTTGGTTTTGGCTTTCTTTTTGGCTTTAGCCTTTGTAGCCATTTTGCCCACCCCTTTGAAAAAGTTGAAAGCCTTCCAACAAACATTCGAACTCTCACATCCTGAAATCAAAACAGAAAATATCAAAATGTGAAAGTACCATTCACACGGTAGGGACATCATATTCCCACATAAAAAATAGTGTCAAGAAATATTTAACAATAAAATGAAATATTAATAAATTTTTTTAAAAAGTTTTCATCGTGTACTCAGATTGACATTCGATAATTTCATTGATATAGTCTCTAAAATTCTGTGAAGAAACTGGTAGTTTGTTCAAGGCAACCGAACAATGAAAAATAACGTGACTTTTTTAAAAAATAAAAATGTTCTTGCATCGTATCTTGAAACAAAACTGAGAAACATCTTCCCGAAAAACTCATCTGTTCTGATCAAGCTTCACATGGGGGAACCGGGAAACAAGCATTACATAAAAGCCTCCTTCGCCCGAACCGTGATAGATATTTTACTGGATAATGGCTGCAAACCGTTCGTTTTCGACACGCCTGTCGCCTATGACAGCCCCAGAAACAATCCTGAGGGCTACCTGAGGGCTGCCGCGGATCACGGCTACACTGAAGAACAGCTCAATGCACCGGTTGTCATATCCGATGTCAGCAAAAGAACAAGCGGCAGATATATGGATTATGAAATCGCGGCCGCGTCTCTCGATGCGGATGGTGTGCTTCTTCTCTCACACGTCAAGGGACATATCTGTTCAGGCATGGGGGGCGCGATAAAGAATGTCGGAATGGGTTGCATGTCCAGGGCGACAAAAGGTGCTATCCATACTGGCGGCGAACCCATCTACGGCGAAGGCTGCACTCAATGTGGCCTATGCGCGGAAAACTGTCCGACAGAAAACATAAGAATAAATAAAAACCGCCCATGGTTCGATGTCAGCTGGTGCTCAGGATGCAGTAACTGTATTCTGTCGTGTCCCGAAAATTGTCTCTCTCCGAAAAAAGAGATTTTCGATCGGCTGCTGGCAGACGCGGCAGTCACCGCGCACGAAAAATTCAGAAAAGTGTTCGCTGTAAATCTTCTTCTTGATATGACAAAACTCTGCGACTGCATGCCGGACCCGGGCCCGGTCATCATCGAAGACATCGGCTACATCTGTGGAGACGACATGCTTTCAGTCGATCTCGCATCTCTCGTGATGCTGAGAGAAAAAACGCTCAGCGAGGATATTTTTATGGAGCACAACAAGGTCTCATCATGGAGGCATATCCGCGCAACGGCCGAATACATGAACAGCCCGATGGAAATCGATATAGAAAAAATATAAAGAAAGGACAGCCGGCAAATATGGATTACGGGGCCAGAACTAATCACTTCTTGAAATATGGACCGGCCGTATCCAGGATCGCATATCTTGTCTTACTCATACTTGTAGCAATCATCATATCGCCTTCATGTTCCAAAGCGCGGTCCCCCGGACCCTTCGGCGTACTCAAGGGGATACCCTGTAAATGGACACCTTCCGCAGGGTTGATCGAAAAAATCGAGGCCGCCGCGGATACCGTTTCACTTTCAACGGGAGGCATGGAAATATACCGGGGCCTCACCGACAGTCTTGCGTCACACGGCGCCACGCTGACCTTTATGGAAACTGGTATCCAGAAAATGACGATCACTGCGGGCAAATCTGTTTTTACAGAAGACTTCCGGTCGGTCAACGGCCTGCTTGCAATTCTTCCCCCGGTCATCGCTATTATATTCGCGCTTATTTTCAAACAGGTAGTGATCGCCCTGCTTTCCGGCGTCTGGCTCGGTTCCCTCATACTTACCGGGTTTCATCCTGTTAATTCCATACTGAGGATCGTCGACTATTATATCATCAATACCCTTACGGGGCCCAGTGAGGGTGCTGATCATATGTCGATCCTTATATTCACCCTGCTGCTGGGCGGGATGGTCGGCATCACATCAAGGATGGGCGGCATGCAGGGCATAGTCAACAAGGTTTCGAGGCTCGCTACCAACGCTAAACGTGGACAACTAACGGTCTGGATCATGGGTATGGTCATTTTTTTCGATGATTATACAAATACTCTCATCGTTGGTAACGCGACAAGATCGCTCACCGACAGCCTGAAGATATCACGTGAAAAACTGTCATACATAGTCGACTCTACAGCTGCGCCAATAACATCACTCGCAGTCATCACGAGCTGGATCGGATTCCAGATATCCCTGATCAACCAGTCTTTCGTCGCCATGAACATCGAGAGAAATCCCCTGACAATTTTCGTTACTTCTCTTCCATACAGTGTGTATCCTATCCTCACTATCCTTTTTGTGCTGTTCATCATCTTGTCCGGCAGAGATTTTTCATTGATGCTCAAGGCGGAACAACGGGCCCGTACAACAGGCAAAGTCAACAGCGATACGGCAAGGCCCATTTCTTCTCTCGACTCGGACAATATGTCTCTTGCGGATAATGTTACGCCACGCATTGTTAATGGAATCGTTCCGATCGGTGTTGTGATCGGCGTTACATTCATCGGGCTTCTTGTTACCGGACATGATTCCCTGACAGCCTCGGGTGCCCGGACCTTCGGCCTTCTTGACATGCTCAAGGAATCAAATTCTTTCGTCGCGCTTCTATGGAGTTCATTTGCCGGCTGCATAGTCGCGGCCATCCTGGCCCTCGGCCAGAAGCTGCTCACACTCACCGATACTGTCACCGCCTGGGTCAACGGCATCAAATCGATGGTAATGGCATTTATTATCCTTATCCTCGCCTGGTGCATCGGGAGTGTCTGCGTGGAGCTGCATACCGCTGACTACCTTGTCTACCATCTCGCGAATATACTTTCTCCGAATTTTTTGCCTACAATCGTATTTCTGCTCGCCATGAGTATATCTTTTTCGACGGGAACTTCGTGGGGAACGATGTCGATCCTGACACCGATCGTAATACCGCTCGTATTCGGAACGGCGGCGGCAACAGGATTGACGGCCGAAGCTACAGAACCCGTACTTCTCGGGTCGATCGCCGCGATACTTTCCGGAGCTGTTTTCGGAGATCACTGCTCACCGATCTCTGACACGACAATCATGTCATCGATGGCATCCGGCGCCGACCATATCGATCATGTACGCACGCAGCTTCCCTACGCGCTTACAGTCGGAATCGTTTCTCTTCTGTTCGGATACTTGCTTACGGCGCTCGGAGTGCCAATCTTTGTTTCACTTATCCTGGCCACGCTCTCCATGATCAGTATCATAAGGATATTCGGAAAAGTCGTATGAACAACCAGGAAGGACCTGTGATGAAATACTGTTTTTCGCTTCCAGGCCTGACATTGCTATCGACTCTTTTATTCTACGGAGATGCTGGCGCGGCCGGGATTTCGATCGATGCCACGACTTACACTGACAGCCTTGAGATCGGAGGGGAACTGCCGATCAACCGTCACATAATCGGATATCTGGAAGGTCTTGACTACCCCGGTGAATGGGTTGAATACCATTTCACAGTCACAGGGTTCGGAACATGCAGTTCTGTAATTATCGTCAGGGGGGCGGAAGATATTGAATATCACCTGCAAATGACCCTGACAGCCGACATATCCGGAGAAGAACAGACTGCCGATTTCTATTTCACCGGATCGGGTTGTGGCTGAGGCGGCACTATAAACGCCCCGGGAAGCGGCGTTATGAGTATCAACGAGTTTTTATATACTGTAAGGCTCAAAACTTTTACCGAAGGTGAACTGATAATATATACAATTAACCTGCCGGCAGAAATACCCCTGGGCGGCCATTCATGGGGAGATATCAAGAGCATCTACAGGAAATGAGTCAGTATTTACCATGATAACCGTCAATACCAGAATGACAGGAGAGATCCTCGGGATGTCCGTTCCGGTCATGATTGGAATGGTATCCAACACCGTGCTCAACCTGGTCGATACAGCCATGGTCGGACGCCTGGGTATCGTCCCGCTCGCGGCAGTCGGACTGGCTTCTTTCTTCACCCTGATCATGGTCCTCATATTCGGTTCCCTGAACATCGGGACCCAGGCTATAACAGCAAGGCGCCTTGGCGAGGGGCGCGAAGAGGAATCTCCCGGAATCGCGTACAATTCGATCCTGCTCGCCCTTGTCACGGGCATTGTAATATCTCTGACCGGTTACAAGCTCTCTCCATGGATATTCTCCTTCCTTTCCAACAACCCCGATGTCGTAGGAATCGGCACACCTTATCTATCGATCAGGTTCACGGGGATGTTCGCGATGATAATCATTTTCACACTCAAAGGTTTCGTGTTCGGGCTGGGGCGTGTCCGGATTGATATGATTGTTTCCGTCATTATTAACCTGCTGAATATTATTCTGAATTATTGCCTGATATTCGGCCACTTCTTTTTCCCCAGGCTGGAAGTCAGGGGAGCAGCTATCGCTTCCGTGATATCGACATTCGTCGGCCTTATTATTTATTTTCTCTTCGTATACTTCCGTATACTGAGGCACATGCCCCGTATCAGCTTGATAAAGTCAATATCGAAAAAACTCATGGCCCGGATCATCAGGATATCCGCTCCAAGGGCGGTACAAAGTATGTCGGTAATCGGTTTTATCGTCTTCCTCAGTTTTGTCGGACGCATCGGTGTCAGCGAGCTGGCGATAAGCAATATCATATTCAAGGCTTTCAACCTTTCATTCATGCTGGGAATGGCGATAGGTACAGTCTCGGCTACCCTGGTCGGCAGAAGCCTGGGACGGAAAGATTATCGGGAAGCAACGCGGTATGGATGGTATTCCGCTTGTCTGGGATCGATATTGATGGGAATCATCGGAATATTCTTCATGTTTTTTCCTCGCGAGATCATGGGAATGTTCAGCAATTCTTCCGAAGCAATCGAAAAGGGAGTTTTTCCCTTCAGGATCCTGGGAGCTTTTCAGTTTATAGACGGAATAGGTATTGTACTTTCCAGAACCCTGCAGGGCGCTGGTTGCACAATGTATGTCATGTTGTCCGAAACTATCTGTATATGGTTCGTTATGATCCCGGCAACGTGGGTCGCTGTGCAAATCTTCCATGGAGATCTTTTCATGGCCTGGATAAGCCTCTTTCTGTACATCATATGTTTCACTTCATTCATGATCTGGAAGTTCCACGAAGGTGGCTGGAAAAAAATCAAAATCTAGGCCACCGCGGTTCCGATAATCCTTGTCTCCGTATGAGACAATCACCTCTCATCAGTTCGGAGCAAACACAATATCTTCGGAATCAGGCTTGACAACATATTCTCTTATGAGTATATAAGAATGTGAAAAGGAACTGAGTATGAAGAGAAATGACAGAAATATACCATTTTCAAGAATCGCGCAGCGTATGAAGGCGATGGCCGAACCATCCAGGCTGACTATCCTTCAGTTTCTGTGTGACGGAGAAAAGAATGTCACCGAACTTGTTTCTCGTACCGGTTTCAGCCAGGCCAGTGTCTCGAAACACCTCAGGATACTGAGGATCGAGGAACTTGTAGATTCGCGAAGGGATAACAGGATGGTCTACTACCGGTTAAAAAGCATGATGCCGAAAGAAGTCTGTGACAGGATCTGTCATTCTCTTGAAGAAAATATCGTTTCCGGAAAAAAGAGGATCAAAAACTACTGGAGTGCGATCAATGAGTGATGGTCTTGGATTACTTCTGTTTCTCGCTTTATGGATACTTGTAATGAAGTTCATTCTCCCCCGTGCCGGAGTGCCGACCTGAATGAGCGGCACATGCGATACCGGGGACCGGTATGGAGAGAAGCAGGAAACAAAGACAGAATTCGAAAGGGATGACGGGGCAGCAAAGGGAGATTGATATGCCGATATTCGAATATGTATGCAAAAAGTGTGAAAAAAATTTCGAGGAGCTTACCCTTTCCAGCAGCCAGAAAGTAGAATGTCCTGACTGCGGGAGCAAGAAGGTGGAAAAACTGTTTTCAGCCTTTTCCAGCGGCTCTGGTTCGGGCCAGACTGCAAACAGGGCCAGTTGCGGCTCGTTTGGCTGAAGCCCCTTCTGATCAAGCGGCGGTCCGCCGTTGAACAATGTTCGCAGGCCTGCGACTGAAAATTCCGCACTGCACCCGGGAACAATAAAAAGCCCGGAAGGGATTTGCCTTCCGGGCTTTATGTATATGGTAGCCCCTAGGGGAATTGAACCCCTGATTCATGGCTGAGAACCATGCGTCCTGACCACTAGACTAAGGGGCCATGATATTAAATGGCTGGAGAGGGAGGACTCGAACCCCCATCGGCTGATCCAGAGTCAGCTGTCCTACCGTTGGACGACTCTCCAAGAATATGGGAAAACTTATATAATTCTGCAGAAAAAAGCAATAGCGTTTATTAAGATCCTTATTTGGCTTTCGCCGCGGCTGTCCGGAGCCTTTCAACCGCCTTTGCCTTGCCAAGAAAGACAATAACCCAGAACAGATCCGGCGAAACAGCCTTTCCCGTAAGAGCTACCCTGCATGGATGGATAAGCTCCCCTGCATCGATATCCATTTTGTCAGCAAGCCCTCTGAGGGCCTCCTCCACCGTTTTGACATCGAAATATTTCAGCTTATCCAGTTCATCAGCCAAAAGAGCCATCCTCTGCAGAGTCAAAGTATCGCCGAGATACGTACCCGCGGCATTCATATCGATACTGTAGTCATCCTTATAATAACATCTCAGGAAGCCCGGAATATCCTTCAGAAGCTTCAATCTGTTTCCAAAGACCTTGATTATCAGCGCAAGCCGTTGAAATTCCTTATACTTGAAACCGGATTCCCTTCCGGCCATCTCATCGATGACCAGTTCCGTTCCAGAGACCAGTTTGAGTTCGACAGGTTTTGTCATATCCACAGTAAAATCGGGCGGTATGCATCCCTCTGCTTCCAGAACCCTGTAGGAAAGAATCGTCTTCTGTACCAGGGGCATTCTCTTGAAATGTTCCGCATTGATATGTTCCATCCTGGAATTGTCGAAGATCGCAGGATTCTTCGAAACCTTTTTCAGCGAAAATTTCTCAATAAGCGCCTTTCTCTCAAAATACTCCCTTTTTCCATCAAGCGACCAGCCCAGAAGAGCCAGGTAGTTGATCATCGCGTCAGGAAGGTAGTGTTTTTTGCCGTAATAGTCGATAGATGTCGCTCCGTGTCTCTTGCTGAGTCTCGTCCTGTCGTCTCCGAGTATCATAGGCAGATGAGCAAATTTCGGCACACTGTACCCGAGAGCCATGTATATATGAACCTGCCTCGGAGTATTGGAGATATGATCATCCCCCCTGATCACATGCGAAATCTTCATCCTGGCATCATCGACGACAACAGCAAAATTATATGTAGGCTTGCCATCTGACCTGATGATAATGAAATCATCCAGCTCTGAATTGGAAAAGCTGAAATCACCCCTGATGATATCCCTGAAAACCGCTTCACCCTCTTGCGGCATCCTGAACCTGACTACATGGCTGTCCCCCGCGAGTAGCCTTTTCTCGACCTCTTCCCGGGGGATATTTCTGCATCTGCCGTCATATTTCGGGTCGAGTTTCTTCCGGCGCGCCTCTTCCTTCCTCGCCTCCAGTTCCTCGAGCGTGCAAAAACAACGATATGCCTTTCCTTCATCGAGAAGGGACTGCACTTCAGAGTGATACAGGACTCCCCGTGCCGACTGGAAGTAAGGGCCATAATCCCCTCCCACATCCGGCCCCTCATCCCAGTCCAGCCCGAGCCAATTCATACCCCTGAGGATTCCCCTGTATGATTCCCTTGTCGAACGCTCCGCATCGGTATCTTCTATCCTGAGAATAAACGTCCCACCAGTCTTCCTGGCATACAACCAGTTGTATAACGCGGTCCTTGCGCCTCCAACATGAAGATGCCCTGTAGGGCTGGGCGCAAACCTTACCCTGATCCTGGTTTCATCACCTGTCATGCTGCCGCTTATCCCCTTTTAAATTCATATTTGCCGGTAGTTCTCCTATGTAGTTTGTGAAATCATCCTTCAACCTGATCTTCTCTAACAACTGGCCATAGCTCATCCCGAAAATTTCATCCGCAGCTTCGTCCAGTGTCTTGCCCTCTCCGAGTATCCGGGCAAAAGAAACGATGTCGTCGAACGAGGAAAACTTCATCAGGTTCTCAACCATCATATACGATATGAAGAAAGAGACTCTGGTTAATGCTTTATCCTCTGCTACCTTCAGATGGTTTTCCAGTTCTTCGATCGATAGGTTAAACCCGACTAATTCGTTCCTGAACTCATTAGCCTGCAACTGGAGAACCGGCTTCTCGTCAGCAAGGAAAGAAGCAGCCGCTTCCCGCATCCATATCGGAATCCTGCCTCCGGAAATCCGCTTCAGGGCCATTTGCGTCATTTTCTGAATCATGCCTATCTCGGCGATAGATCTCCCGGTGACGAAATCGTATCTCTTCAGCATGATATTGAGTGGTTCGAGATAGAGCGTATCTCCCTGCATGACTCCGTAGTACCACCAGTCCTTGCGCGTGAGGAAAGTATATTCGGCCAGATCCTTCGCCCCGATTATCACAAGCTGTCCACTCACCGGCCTTCCAATCCGGGCCTGAATAGTCCTGTACGCATTGAACGCGTAACCGAAACTTTTGGTCGAAACGAACTCGGCAATATGCGAAGCCGGATAATGAAGCGCAATGTCCTTGTTCGCCATGATTCCACCATTTACAGGGTGGTAATCGTCGACGGTAAGATGATATCCCTCGATCGCCGTGAGCAATGAATCAGGTATCCGAAAATCAGCATCAGAACTTTTCTCTTCTTTTGAATCTTTCCCACCGCAACCAAAAACAGATACTATCGCCATTACGCTGACTGCCAGTATCAACAAACCCGCGTTTTTCCTCTTCATTATTCCTCTCCCTGTGATTCCGGGGACTCTTCCCTGTTATACAATTTCCTGACCCTTCTACCTGTATCTTCGATGGACAGCTTCGCCTCCCGGCTGCACAGCTGTTCCAGTTCTCCCGCAGGCCTCGATGCATTCTCGATCCAGTCCCTGGCGAATTCCCCGCTGTCAATCCTGTCGAACAACTCCTCCATCGCCGCTTCTGTCTCGCTGGATATAAGTCTTTCACCATATTTCAGGCCGCCATAGGCAGCGGTTCTACTGATAAGCTCTCTCATCCCCGCTAATCCACGTTCTGTAAACAGGTCCACAATAATCTTCAACTCTTCAAAGCATTCGAAGTATGCTACCTCCGGACTGAATCCCCGTCGAACAAGCAGATCGTAAGCGGCCTTGATCAGCGCCGGCACCCCACCACATAATACTGCCTGTTCTCCAAACAGGTCGCTTACAGCCTCTTCGCGAAAACTGCTTCTGAAGGCTCCGACCCTCAGGCAACCAAGCCCGTGGGCCAGGGCAAGAGCTATTTCTTCAGCTTTTCCGGACCAGTCCTGCTTAACAGCAAACAGGCAGGCCAGGCCGGTCCCCCCGAGGTAAGCCTCTCTGAGCCTTTTCCCCTGGCCTTTCGGGGCTACCAGGATCACATCATGGTCTCCCGGCTCTATCTGCCCGAAAGCCACGGCAAATCCATGCGCAAAACAGATAGCGGCGCCCTGCCTGAGATTGCCGGCAATATCTTTCCCATATATATCTCCCTGCAGTTCATCCGGAAGCAGGAAAAGGAGAAGATCAGCGATCCGCGCGCCCTCCCCCAGGCCTACCGGCGAAAACCCGTCATTTACAGCTCTCCTCCAGCCGTCCCCACCTTCACGCGCCGATATCCGTACATCGAATCCGCTGTCGCGCAGGTTGAGCGCCTGCGGGCGGCCCTGGTTTCCGTAACCCATTACGACGACCACGCTGCTGTCCAATATCGAGGGATTTGCATCTTCAGTAGTATATATCTTCATTTGCTGACCTTTGCCAAGACTCCAAGTATCTATAACAGACAATACTTATGGTGGCAAGCGGATTGTAGAAAGCACTTGACAATACGGCGTTTTTTTATACTATTCCCTGAGTGTGGCGGTGTAGCTCAGTTGGTTAGAGCAGCGGAATCATAATCCGCGTGTCCGGGGTTCAAATCCCTGCACCGCCACCATACAGGTACCAGGTACTCTACCCCCTTCAACCGGCATTCCTATGGACTGCGTCGAAAAAACCAGGAACTGGATCATAAAACATCGCCTCGCTCTGTCGGACAAGAGGCTCCTTGTCGCTGTCTCTGGCGGACCGGATTCGATGGCGATGCTGGTTATCCTTGAAGAGCTCTCCGGTGAAATGGGGTTTACGCTGGCAGCAGCGAACTTCGATCATGGTATCAGGGCTGAAGCAAAGCGTGAAAAAAGGCTTGTCACCTCTTTTTGCGACAAGCTCGGTATACCTGTATATACCGGTTCGGGAGACGTACCGGCCGAAGCACTCAGATCAGGAAAAGGGATAGAGGAAACGGCCCGCGCTATGCGTTACCGTTTTCTGGAAGAGATCGCGGCCGAATGGCATGCTACGGCTATCGCTCTTGGCCATAACAGGGACGATCAGGCGGAAACCGTTCTTCATCACATCATAAGAGGCTCCGGATGGCGCGGCCTGACCGGGATGCCTGTAAAACGCGGGGTTTTCATCAGGCCTGTCCTGGATTGCACCCGCGTGGAATTGAAAACTTTCCTGCGGGAAAGAAGAATAAGATACGCCGTCGACAAGAGTAACAAAGACAGCTCTATCCTCAGAAACCGTATCCGCAACAAGCTTCTTCCCTACCTCAAAAGAAATTTCAACCCATCGATAGATGACGCGCTTATCAGGATACAGGAAAATCTGCACGAGGGATGGCAGGCTCTTTCGGGCCAGGGTATGGAGATCATACCGGTTTCAGAATGTGACGGAGAAATCGCCTTTTCCGTTCAGGAAGCAGAAAAACTATCCGATTACAGAATCTATCTTCTGATAGATACAATACTCAGGGACAGGTTCGGCATCATCCAGGACATCGAGAAAACACATTTCGACGCGGCAAAAAAACTCATCAGGAAAAGCCTGTCGGGAAACAGGATCCAGTTTCCTCACGGCGTGGTCCTGCGGAAGGAACACGGCACGCTGACAATGGCCTTCGAAGAAAGATCAAAAAGAAAAACGGTTCACCGGAAGATCACTATCCAGGAGCACGGAAAGTTGTTCCTGCGGTCATGGAACCTTTCGGTTTCTATCCGTGAAGTGGATTTGCCGGAAAAGGACGAAAAATCGAAAGCCGGAGAGAAATGTTTTGCAAACATAGAATTTCCGATACATGTCAGGGGAAGAAGGCCGGGTGACAGGCTGATCCCTTTCGGAATG
>CBDUUV010000050.1:0-17619 GCA_965370495.1 uncultured bacterium | reverse complement strand
ATTCTACCATTCTTACATTTCAGTTCATGCTCATAGTCATGTAATTCATTGCCACTCATCAATTTATTTTTATAATCGAAAACAGCTTCAGGATCCACATTTGCATCTGCAATTTTGATCCGGAGTAGCTCTTCCCTGGAATATCCAAGCAGATCTACTCCGGCCTGATTGGTATCGGTTAAATTAAAGTTTTTATCGAAATGATATATTGCGATCAGAGGGTTGTTGAACACCGCTCTATACCTTTTATTACTCTCAATAATATCCTCATGTAATCCGGCATTCTGAAGCGCTTGAGCCAGCCTTGACGCAAGAACAGCAAGCAGATTTTGATCATTTTTCGTAATTCCATCGACCTTTTCAGATCCGCAATTCAGAGTACCTATACACTTTCCCTCAGCAATCAGTGGAACCACAAAATCGGATCTTAAACCACTGGCAACAAGCTTATCATCAAACTCCAACTTTGGCTGATACTGCCTGATATCCGGGCGGTATATGGAACTACCGGAGCGCACGACCTTACCAGGAAAAATAGATTCAAAAGGTATAAAACGCCCCGTATCAAGATTCTTGATACTAAAGGTTACATCGCGCATAATAAAACCTGATTTATCAGATTTGAGCATTGCGATGGAAACCCGTTTCAATTTCATTTTTTTAACAATAAAATCAAGAGCCTTCCTCGTAACCTGAAAAGTGTCCAGGTGTCCAATCGCCGCATCAAAGTCTGTGATTTTTCTGATAATATCTTTTGTATCGTTTCTGCGGGCCGCCATGAGTTACTCCCTGATTCTCTGCTTCTGTCCAGTCCCACTACTATTGAACCTACTACATTTCGACGACCGGCAGAATACAAAAATAACAACTTGTAAAATATTTCTGAATCGTGTCAGATATAGCAGACTCTTGCACGTGAATAAAATGGAAAGGTCGAAACATTCTACATACAGTCCCGTATCAATAGCATGAAATCATTATTGCCCGACTCAGCGAAGGAGAAACCCTTGAGAATCCAGATTACGTTTCTGATCGTTTTTTGTCTTTTTTCCTGTCTCGCCACAACCACCCAGTCTAAAGAAATCGATGAATATATAACCGAAGCTGAAAACCTGAACGGTAGAGGCGAGCTTACACAGGCTATTGCGTTGCTTGAAAAGGCCACTGCCGAGCATCCCGGAAGCTCCGAAGCTTTCACCTACCTGGGCTTCTATACAGGCATGAGCGCCGGACAGACCGGTGATTTCATGGAAGCCGGAAAGTTGACCTCGTTATCCTTCGAGCTTCTCGGCAAAGCTATAAGTCTCGATCCCGAAAATCCACTCGCCTACCTTTACAGGGGTATAATGGGGATCAAGATCCCCAAGTTCCTCGGCAAACTCGATGGCGGCATCAAAGATCTTTACCAGGCTATCGAGATTTACAAAGAATCATCATCCCCGGAATCGGCCAGGATGATTATCACTGCCTGGACAATGCTTGCGGAAGGGCACGAGAGTAATGATGATACTTCTGGTGTCAGGAAAGCGCTGGAAACGATAATTGAACTGGCTCCGGACTCTGAAACAGCCACTTCTGCTGAAAAGAAACTCTCGACTCTTTCTGAACCGATGGAAAAACCTGCCGGGGATAGCAGCAGCACAATCAACCCCACGGAGAATGACAGCGATGAAATATCTTCCATCAAAAAGACTCCTGCTGAAAACCGGGAAAATGCACGGGTAGCCTTCAAGCTTGGTCAGAAATACTACGATGAAAATTCATTCAACCAGGCCCGCGCCGCGCTCAAGGAATGTGTCGCCCTGGATCCGGGTAATGCTGCCGCATACAGGCTCCTTGCCCTTTCAACTGCGGGATTGGCAGAATCATACGACGCGAGAACCTATGATGACACAAATTACCGCGCTGCTCTTGCTTTCGAATCATTCGACTACCTTGACAGAGCAGTTGAAATCAATCCTGATGACCCTGAAATACTGCTGACAAGGGGGATATTCGGCATAATGTTCCCCTTCTTTCTGAACAAACACGAACAGGCAGTCAAAGATCTCGAGAAAATCTCCGAAAGCAATGCGGCCGAAGATATCAAGGCCGAGGCCCTCTTTTATCGAGGCGTTGCCCGGAATAAAGAAGGCATGAGTTACTGGATCGAAGTTGCAAAAAAATATCCGGAATCGGAAGCAGCAAAATTGGTATATAACGAAATGCAGCCCCGGATCCCGAAATTCAATGTTTCAGACTACGAAAAACCGTTTGTCAAAATCGATTTCGTGCTGGGGTTCAGAGACGAACTCCCGCCGCAGACAGCTATCTGGATCGAGGACGAAAAGGGAGATTATATAACAACAGTGTATGTATCGGGTTTTGCCGGTTATGTCAAAGAAAACCAGATCACCCTTCCCAAATGGGCGATGGCTTCAGGATTCGAAGATACCGATGGTGTAACAGGCGCGAGCATCGATGTAGGACACCACATATACATTTGGAACCTCAAAGACATGCATGGCAAGAAGATCAAAAAAGGCATTTACAGGGTCAAGGTCGAAGTGGCCCATTGGCCTACGAACAAATATCAACTTGCCGAGACATCCATAAGGGTTGGCAGGAAAACTGAATCCATCCTGCTTGAGGAAGGAAACTTTATCCCATTCCTGGAAGTTACATATCATTCCAGATAACCCCGTGGACGTCGCACGGATTGACGCTTATGGGGGGGGAGCAAAGAAAAAACCACTCACAGACATACGGCATTATCGCGGTGGGGGGACACAAAGCGGTACCGTAGAATGTGAATGGTTCTTACCTAAAGAACCGTCTGTACAAACCCGGCTCTTCAGTAACCTCAGACTGTTAAACGACTGACGCATTTACATATATCACGTAACATGCCAATGTTCAGATACGCTCACATGATCTGCTTTTACAATTACAAGCGCCTCGTTAATCATCGGTTATATAACATCTTACAGTACGCGTAAAACCACTGCACCACCCTCAATACTCCCTGCTGTATCAATCAGAGTGAAAAACAAATTTGTACAGAGAATAGACACCCGAGTCCCGGCCGTTCTGGCAAGGTGTTGAAAGTTGCCTGGTTACACGAATAGAGCAGATATGTACACAGAATAGACACTGTGAACAGATTGAACAGCACCAGTAGCGGACAGGCCACCCGCCCCCATATCCATTTTTAGATTTTCTGATGAATCAAAATAACGGATTATCTTATAAAGTGCGCCAACCCGGCCTGCCTGAGCTGTTTGTAGAGAGTCCCGCGTGAGATACCAAGCCATTTTGCAGCAGCCGACTTGTTCCCTCTACAGATGTTCATCACCTTGTTAAGCTTCGTTTTCATGTCAACTGTTTCCAGGCTGGTGCCTGAAGCGAATGCAGCTCGTTCAGGAACAGGGACACCCCTCCTGACCCGCTCTGGAAGCATATCCGTTGTTATGATATCATGCGAAGCCATATGCCCCACCCTGTCAGCTACTGAAATAAGCTCCCTCGCGTTCCCGGGCCAGTGATACGCCTGCAGGCACTTAAGAGCGGAAGATACGATCCTCATCTCACGGCCAGAACCATTGCTATTCCCATTTCCACAAAGGCGCCAGGCAAGAAGGGGAACGATATCCTCAGGCCTGCTCCTTAGAGGATCAAGATGTATGATCTCGGCATTAATCCTGTAAAAGAAATCCTCCCTGAAAGAAGAATCTTCGATCATTTGTTCGAGGTCTCTGTTCGTTGCCGAGATAACCCTGACATCTACCGGACACTCGATGTTATTCCCCAATCTCCTGACTTTCCGTTCCTGCAGCACGCGAAGCAGTTTGACCTGCTGGAGAGTGGATAGTTCACCTACCTCATCCAGGAAGATCGTTCCACCATCGGCTTCTTCAAAGATTCCTCGCCTGTCAGTAAACGCCCCGGTAAAACATCCTTTTCTGTGGCCAAAAAACTCGCTTTCAAAAAGGTGGTCAGGTATGGCTGCACAGTTGACAGCAACAAACGGGCGACCAGCCCTGGTGCCGGCATCATGTATAAGCCTCGCAACAAGTTCTTTGCCAGTACCTGTCTCACCCGTAATAAGAACAGGCCTTGAAAAAGACCCGGCAAACTTGATCTTTCTCCAGACATCTAACATGGTCTCAGACACCGCCACAAAACTTTTTGCGATCATATACTCATGTGAGTACATAATGGTAATAACCTCGCCCGAGACACCCGGGCTACGCAAAAGCAACCCGGCCCTTCTCTTCATACCCAGCAATCTCTCCATATACCTGTCGGTCATAACACTGAAATGATCATCATCGGTTCCCGCAAACAGGTGTCCCGCTTCCATAAGGCTTCCAAGAGCTTTATTACAATTATCCGGAACAATACAATCTGTCCCCTCCTGCTCGACCATACCAAAATTATCATCCACAGGCGCGGCCGACCCGGAGGACAAGCCTGTCGATTTTCCGACAAGCTGCACAGCGAACGTCAGATGGGTCCTGGCGAGTTCGTAGGAACATCCACTGGCGCGTATGCTGTCGATCGACTCCTGGAAAAGATCTGTGGCTTTTTTCCGATCACCCTCCACCGACTTCGCTCCCGCCATTGCCCGGAGCACAAGGCCCTTTTCCAGCTTATCACCAGATTTATTTGCCAGGGATAAAGCACATTCAAGATACTTCATCGCCTCTGCGGTTTTACCCTCACCGATGAAAGCTTCTCCGAGTCGCCTGTGGATCTCAGCGGCAAGATCCCCACCCGGCGCTATCTCATCTACCATATGAAGACTTTCTGTAAATATCTTGATGGCTTTCCTGTAATCCTTTCGCGCCAGAAAAATCGCACCGGAAAGCTCCATTGCAAAAACCTTCTCCCTGGCAAACCCGCCCCTATCAGCCATCTTGCCCGCACGTACATATACCTTATGCGCGGCAGAATACTCACCCTGTCTCCTGCGAATATTTCCGAGAACCAGCAGCGAGCGGCATGCGCCGAGATTCCATTCGGTTTTAACAAACAGGGATCTGGCTTTTAACACTGATTTTTCAGCCCGCGCAAACTTCCCCCTGTGATAAAGGGTAATCGCGATATTCAACAAAGCGGCAGCCTCTCCGTAAGAATCACCTCCTGCTCTGCAAAACTCCCGTCCCCGGGAAAAACAGTCTTCAGCCCTGGCCATAAACCCCATTGAGCGAGCAACCAGACCCAGCATTACCAGGACCCTTGCCCTGGCCCGCACATCATCATTATAGATAGCAAGCCCCAGAGCAGATTCAAGGTCTTCGCGAGCCCCTCTGAGCTTACCTGAATAATAGCGGCATGCCCCTCGAGCCAGGAGTTTCTCGATAACAAGCCGAGGAAGTATATCATCCCCGGCTTCGATACTGAAACTGCCGAGCACCTCCAGCGCTTCATCGTAGTTACCAGTCCTTCGCAACACATTCGCCCTGATTATTAATGCTTCCAGTACAAGCGGCTTTGGAATGCCTTTGGTATCATTGCTCCCGGGGAGTCCTGAATACAGATATTCGCTCTGGTGATCGCCATTGTCATCGTTGTTTCCGGGCGGTGAGAGCTGATTAAGGAATTCATGACATTTATTGAACAAAGACAGATAGTATGCGCTTCGGGCTGCCACGACGAGAACACGCGCATAGAGTTCCCGGTCAGGAGCAGATTCCGTTGCAATGGTCAATGCATCAAGTGAACATTGATACGCCTGCCGGAATTCTCCACGCTCGTGAAGCTGAGACGTTTCGACTATGAGCCGTTGTATGGCGAGTTGTTGAACTTTCATCTCTCCGGTTCCCAATTAACTAGCGTCGCAACGTCAGGACAAACATCTGCATTATCATCCTGAATTCAGGATTTTCAAAAAAATGCCATTTGCCCTCCTGCAGATTATCGACGTCCTGCACGTGGAGCATTCCCTGCCGGTCTCCACTCGAGGCAAGCGTCGACGTCTGTCCCTGAGAGTCACACACAAACTGATCCTGTTGACCAGGAACCACTTTCAGATGCGGATCTTCCCCCGGGTCCGCATTGACCATGTTTTCGAGGATAGAACAGCTTGTATATCTCGTAGATGTGGCTTTGGCAGCCGAAGAGAAAGCGAACAGTGAAATAACGGCGGCCAGAACCAGCAAGAGTAAAGGTCCACTTTGAAAAAAGCGTTTCATAGATACTCCACTCGCCACGCGCGAAGCGCAATGAGAAAGCGCACCCTGATAATTATACCCCAGCTTGTCAGTCGCGTTAACAGATCGCTTGAAAGAAGTTTAGCAAACTTCACGTTTTTTGTCAAGGGGGTATGTTGCATTGTGTTGCGGCACTTAATGTTACGCCCGTTTATCCTGACGGGCCTGGCGGGTCGCCTGCTCGTTATTCTCTGCTAATCACACAATACACAATACAGTACGGGGGGGCATGGCCTGTCAAGACAACGTATTGTTCGCCAGGCGATCCGTCAGTTCTCGGAAGCACAGCGCCTGGCAACGACGGCTCCTGGAATTACTATGTGGAAAATATATTTTACTGTTGTAAATAAATACTTACTGCTATTTAACTTTTTATGTTATAATAGATTAACATCAATGGCCAGTCTCATGTGTAAATTATTGATGACATAATATCGGTCGATAAGGAAATAATAAAAAATGATATATTCCCATAAGTCTCTTAACGGCATTTTCTACAACAAGTTACACAACACAAAACACGATTGTCGTAATGGCACAGTGTTTGCGTTGGAAAGTAGCGTCAGTAATGTAACTTATATTTTTTCATCGGTTTGCCTGAAGCTTGAGGTGATACCGGAAAATCCGTCAGGTAGCGTGTTGGATCAACAGTATTGTCTTGTCCGAAACATGGTCCAGCGGCGGCATGGAAAGGGTTTAAATCAACAACAATTGAGGTTTCCTGACGGCTCGGGAAACATTCCCAGCCTGAGCATGAATGATAAGGACCTGCTGCAATATGTAATAAATCTGGAGTATATTTTCTCTCGAAAGCAGGAGAAGGTCATGTCGATGAAGTCGAGTATCGGAACCGCTGACCGTTCCAGGTGCATCTTCTACAGTATAACCAGACTGATATGCCAGATCAGGAAAGATGCGGCTAAACTGCAAGAGCGACTGGAGAGAACATATCATCCATATTACAGCAAGCCGCGAAAAATCGAAGCCCCTGAAGAAAAGAATCTTTCATACCTGACCTCATTCCCCGAAAGGCTAACCTTCTACACAGGTATCCTGAACGAACTGCTTGAAAATATTGAAAACAACAGCTGGACAAGTGCGTCAGACCCGGGTACCACAGACCTGAACACCGCGGCAATGTTCTGGATCAACCGGATAAGGCACCACCGATCATTCGATTCCAGGATTCAGATAAAGACCCGGTTCAACTATCACATCCCGAAACTGCCGATGCGCGCGAGCGAACTGTTTCAGATAATATATCACCTGGTTCAAAATGCCATTGAGAGCCTCCCTGATGGAAAAGGGGGCGAAATAATTGTAAGAACAGATCTTGTCGATAATCATATTTTATTCGAGGTAGTAGACAACGGATGTGGAATACATGATGAGACCGGGGAAAAAATACTCGGTAACAGTTATTCAACAAAGGACATGGTCCCCGAAGAAGACTCTCATCCCGGACTAAACCTGTATATAGCAAAAAATATAGTACGGGAGTGCGGCGGCTGGATCGAAACCGAAAGCGGCCGTAGTATCGGATCGGTCTTCAGTGTATTTCTGCCGATCGATCAAAACCCGAACAAATCATCTGGATCACCGGTCAACAACATGAATATTTCACCTCCATAGGAGAAACAATCAAGGACCATGCCCAATGAAACAGGATGACACGAATATCAGGAAAGGTTCATTCATAAGGGAATTTGACGCGGCCCTGGCACAACGTCATTGGAGTTACAGTATCTGTCGACCGTCTACCTGTTCACTGTCAGACGGAACAGCTGTTCAAGGATCTTCTGGAATTTCGCGGAAATTCAGTCCGGCTGGAAAAGCCTTTCCTTCAATAAGGGAAAACCGATAAAGATCGGTTTTAGTTGACCCGGGGAGCAATTCAAATGTAGCATTAGCCTCGTACAGACAGAACACAGCCTGTGCTTTCAAAGAAGGGTTTCTGAAGAAATGAAAAAGGATGAACCCGACAACGCAGAGAATTTCTTCGCCGAAGTCGAGGAGAACCTTGGTAACCTCGAGCGTTCGGAATCAACGCGTATGGATGCGACTTTAACTGCAAAGCTGGAGAAAACCAAACACCGCCTGGGCAAGCTGGAAATGCTGGTCGACATCACAAAGAACCTCAACTCCACGCTCAATCTCAACGATCTCCTTTCCGACATCGTCGATTCGGTAATCAAACTTGCATATGCAGACCGCGGGTTCCTTATGCTCGCTGACAGGGAAAACAAACTTCAATTCCGTATTGCGCGTAACATCAAAAAGCTCTCCCTCAAAGAAAATGATTTCGAAGTAAGCCGCAGTATCATCAGTGACGTCTTCGAAAAAGGGAACCCTCTTTTTATCTCAAATGTCACCGAAAACGAACAGTTCAAGCATCAGAAAAGTGTAATAGACTTAAGACTCACAACATCTGTCTGCGTACCACTGAAACTCGAAGATAAGGTGATCGGGGTCATTTACACAGACTCCAGCAGGCTTACCAACGAACTCTCAGAGGATGACATGCCGATTGTAAGCGCATTCGCTTCCCAGGCAGCGATCGCTATCGAGAACGCCAGGCTCCACGGAGAACTGATTCTCTCGAGAGAAAATCTCGCGAACGAAAACCGCATTCTCAGATATGAACTTTCAGAGAAGTACGAATTCTCGGGTATAATCGGAAAAAGCAAATCCATGCAGGATATTTTCAGGATGATCAGCAAGGTCGCGCCACTCGATACGACTGTCCTTATCCACGGTGAAACCGGGACGGGAAAAGAGCTGATCGCCAAGGCAATTCATTTCAATGGCCCGCGCAAGACCGGGCAGATGGTCACTATCAATTGTGGGGCCATGCCTGCGGAACTTCTCGAAAGCGAACTTTTCGGTCACAAAAAAGGTTCCTTTACAGGGGCAACCAGTGATAAACCGGGACTTTTTGAAACGGCGAATGGTGGAAGCATATTTCTCGATGAAATAGGCGACATGCCTCCGCAGCTTCAGGTCAAACTTCTTCGCACACTTCAGGAAGAAGAGATTCGAAGGATCGGGGAAAATTTCACAAGGAAGGTAGATGTCAGAATCATAGCCGCTACCAACAGAAATCTTGTTGAAGATATCAAAAAAGGCAAATTCCGTCAGGATCTATTCTACAGGCTGAATGTCGTACCGATCACTATCCCCTCACTTCGTGAGCGCAAGGATGATATCTTCCCGCTGGCTGAACATTTCCTCAAGAAATACATGGATAAAATGGGCAAGAAGAATATCAGAATTCTTCCTGAGACTATGAAGCTGCTTATTTCCAACAGCTGGCCCGGTAATGTTCGCGAACTGGAAAACACTATTGAGAGGGCCCTTGCCCTCTGCGGGGATTCAACGATTCTTTCCAGAAACTTTTTCCCTCAACTTATTGAAGAATCAGGGCTTACCAGTAACCTGAGCGGACAAAAATCACTAAAAACAAAGCTATCTGCCGTCGAAAAACAGATAATCATTGAAATACTCAAAGAGACGGGATGGAAGGTTACCAGGGCGGCCGAAATCCTGGAAGTGACGCGACAGCACCTTCACAACAGGATCAGATTCCATGGACTGAAAAGAAACTAGCCTGTACCTGCTCTGCCTGGGAGGAAATAATGAAAATTCTGACGGTAAATATAGAAAAACCTGAGGACGTAAATCTCATCCTCGGGCAATCCCACTTCATCAAGACGGTAGAAGATCTTCACGAAACAGCCGTGGGATCAGTCCCCGGCATTAAGTTCGGGGTAGCTTTCTGCGAAGCATCCGGCGATTGCCTGATCCGTTTTTCAGGAAATGACGATGAAATGATCGAACTGGCTAAAAAGAACGCTGCTGCGATCGGAGCAGGACATTCATTTATTATCTTCATGAAAAACGCTTTTCCCCTCAACCTTCTCAATGCTGTTAAAACGGTCCCCGAAGTCTGTAGCATCTTCTGTGCTACTGCCAATCCGGTCCAGGTAATCATCGCCGAAAACAAACGAGGCCGCGGGATCCTTGGCGTCATAGATGGTGAAAAACCCAGAGGCACCGAGGATGATGAAAAACGCGCATGGCGATATGATATCCTGAGAAAAATTGGATACAAATTGTAAATGACACCTGTGATGAGATCTTGGACCAGAAGTACGACTCGCCTGTCTGTAGCCGGTTACAGAAACCTGTCCAGTCCCGAGCGCTTCAACCTGTAGAGAAACGTGGTCCTTTTTAACCCAAGCATTGATGCAGCAAGCGCTTTGTTTCCTCCTGCTGACCGCAGCGCGGCAAGTATCTCTTCTTTTTCGTGCTGCCTGAGACGTTCTTTGAGGGTATTGTCTTCCTGATCGATTCTTTTGCGCAACACCCCGGGAAAACCAGCAGTCGGATTACAGGTAAGGAAAGGTTTTTCCGCTTCCGGGTTGCTTTCCATGATACAGTTTATCAGGTGAGAAGAAAGGTCGCTCACCCGCAGGACTCCCCTCCCCCTTCTGATAGCAGCGGAAATCAGTTCATTTTTCAGTTCACGCACATTCCCCGGCCAATCATAAGACATCAATACACCCTGAATCGCATTACCCAGCACAAACGGTCCGAGCTGGTAACTACCAAATATCTTTTCAAGGAAATATTCACTCAGCAGGATAATATCATCTTTTCTTTCCCTGAGAGGCGGTATACGAAAGGACATAGTTGCCAGCCTGTAATAGAGATCTACACGAAATCCACCAGATTCAATCGCTTCCCTGAGATCCCTGTTCGTAGCTGCTATGATCCTCGCTTCACTTTTCCTTATCAGGGATTCGCCGACAGAAATATATTCCCCGCTGTCAAGAAACCTTAAAAGCTTGGCCTGTAACACCGTTGCAAGCTCTCCTATCTCATCGAGAAAGATGCTTCCACGACCAGCAGCTTCAAGAAGGCCCTGTTTCTTTTTCTCAGCGCCAGTGAAGGCTCCTCTGGCATGTCCGAAAAGCGTGCTTTCAAACAGCTCGGAAGGCAGCGCGGCTGCATTGACAGGCATAAAGAGATCTTTGCCACGGCCGCTCCACTTGTGGATCAACCTGCTTACGATCTCTTTTCCCGTTCCTGATTCTCCTTCGATAAGAATCGGAACAGGAACTGACGCGGATTGTTTTATCTCCTCCAACAACGCAACCATCCGCCTGTTGCGTGTAATGAATGTTGATTCCAGGGTTAATGATTCTTTGTTGATTTTTTCTGATTGGAGGGGGTTTACTGTGTTTTTTCCACGTAGAATCCAATCCTTTCCCGTTTCCCGGGGTTGAGTTTTGTCAGCCTCTCGGGATTCCGTTCTGTAGAAAAGTCCGGTTTCCATAATCCTGTGTACCGGCACACTTTCTTTGAGAGAAAGAGATTCAGGATCGATCACCCCCAATCTATCCATATATACCCTGGCAATCTCACCAAAATTCACCGCTGTTGCCTTGCGCCCCATTCCCGCTTCCAATCTCGACTTCAGGCAGAGCCATCGAATCTTGTGAGGCCGGAAACGCTCGAGTAATGTTCTGTATGAAGCTGTTTTTTTCAGAAATATTTCCGCTTTTTCAAAATCACCATTTTCAATAAATATCTCCGAGACCAGCAGAAACCCCGATAACCTTTCCCTCGTGAACATTTTTTCCGGGTACCCGGAAAGTATCTCAAGAACCCTATCGACGACCTCATCCTTACCGCTTCTTTTTGCATCGAGAAAGATTCCGGCCAATTCCGTACGTATAATCCCTTTTCGGTTATTGAAGCTACGATAGGTCATCAGAGCATAATCGATGAACTTCCGTGCTTCATCATGTCCCCCTCCGCGTGACAGGACCACCCCGAGGTTCACGGCTGCTTTTGCCGCAGCAAATGGGTCGTCTTTTCTCAAAGATAGATCGAACGCCCTGCCAAGGAGCCTCCCCGCTTCAGGCAATCGCCCCTGAAGCTTCAGGATGATTGCCCTGTTGACCCACAAGCCAGTTGGTACGCCTCTTGAACTGTATGAAAGAAAAAGATCACGGGATAGCCTGAGAAATGAACTTGCGAGTGCAAGCCTTCCCTTCGTGATATAGATACGTGAGAGAACAAGTGCCGTCCATGCTTCCGAAACGCATCTCTTGCCCGCTCTCTCCCTTAAACGCAAAACAAGGGAGCCGGCTACGTCCCCCTTGCCTTCCAGAAACCGGTCGTACTGCTTCTCCAACCCGGGTGGAACTTTTCTCATTTCCGCCTTCCTGTTGGATCATGGTACCTTCCGGTATATTTAGATGTATTATACCATTTTCTGAACGTTTTTGTCAAATCTGTCAAAGCACGGGTTGTGTAACATGGAGTGTGCATGACAGTGGTTACCCGGAAAACAAAGAAAAAATAATACGATTTACCTTCTCAGGGTCTGGAAACGCCGTTATAGGCACGCTGTTCTTTCGTGCTCACGAAAGTTACATCCTTAGACGCTTGAAGATATTTTCGGGAATGGATTTGATGATTCTTAAAATAATTCGCCAGTACCATTTTGTGTAAATGATGTTTTTTTTCTTTTTGTATGCATTATAGATATCATTGGCAACTTCGGATGGTTCTGCTGTCAAAAGACCCGGAAGATCAAGATTCTCAGTCATTTTAGTGTTGATAAAACCAGGAAGAACTGTCATCACATGAACCTTTTTTTTGAAAAGACGGTTACGAAGCCCGGAAAGAAATGTTGTAACGCCAGCCTTGGCAGAACCGTAGATGTAGTTCGACATTCTGCCTCTGTCGCCTGCCACAGAACTAATACCAATGATAAATCCGTGCTCCCGCTGTTCAAAATCAGCGGCAACGGTTTCAAGAATGCTTACGGCACCTGTGTAGTTTGAGTGGATGATCTTACCGGCTTCTTTGAAATCGGATTGAGCTTTTTCCTGATCGCCCAAATAACCGAAGGCAAGTACAACACCGTCAGGTTTTGGATCCAGGCTATCGTAAAATGATTTGTGAGAAGCGTAATCGGTTGCATCAAAAACAATCGCTTCGGCATTGACATTATACCTTGCTTTTAAATCCAGAACTTTTTTATCCAAAAGTTCCTTATTTCGTGACGCCAGATAAAAATCAGCCTTATTTTCTTTTGCAAATTTTCTGGCAAGGGCATGTGCCACATCTGAGTTGGCCCCTAATATCAATAATCGCATCTTTTACACTCCAAGCCGTTTCGATTGCAATGAGTTGAATTTTTTTTTCAATCCGTATTTTTCCCTGACTTCAGCGAATTTCTCCCACCGGGGATAGCCTTTCCTGAATACTTCTTTCCCCATTCGAACGTCTTTTGCAAGATAGATTCTACCGCCATAATCTATAACGATTTCATCCAACTTGTGTAAGAATTCAAACAACCCCTTCTGGATTTTAAAGTCAAGAATCAGGGTAAGTCCTTCCATGGGAAATGACAGATAGCCCTCGTTCCCTTTACCAAACAGTTTCAATACTGATAAAAATGCGGCTTTTCCTTCCTGTGCAGTTTTTGCCAGAATATTTTTCATGCCCTCCATACTCGACTTAAGAGGAAGTACAAACTGGTACTGTGTAAATCCCCCTGATCCGTAAATCCTGTTCCAGTAAGCAATCACATCCAGAGGATAGAAAAAAGGATCGGTTGAGGTCAGCCTGTTCTCTTTGTACTTCGGTTTTGACAAATAAAAGAGCCGGTTAAACAGGTTAATATAGTATCTGTTCAGACAAAACCCCGGCAGATCTACGGGAACGGATATTTTCGACATCATGGGAGGCGGTGATAAAATACCGTCATCGGCATGTTCGCCCAGCATCAGAACCGACCGACCTATATCATTGCCTTTTGCAAGGCTATCGATCCAGGCCACCGAATAGGTTACATCCTTGTGTTGATGAAACAGGTTGACAACTTCTTCGAGGTTCCTGCACCTGATTACTGTCTCCCTGATATTACTGCTTGTAACCCTGGCAAGTTGAAAGGTTATGTAGGTAATAATCCCGGTCAGCCCCATACCTCCAATGGTAGCATAAAACAGATCGATGTTTTTATCTCTGCTACATGTGATAATGCTTCCGTCTGCCAGCATCAGCTCAAACGAGACTACACACTCACTGAAACACCCTGCAGCATGATGGTTCTTCCCATGGACATCGCTCGCAATAGCACCACCTATTGTAATAAACTTGGTTCCTGGAGTTATTGAAGGGAAAAATCCCCTGGGCAAAAACACATCGAGAAGTTCAGCCAGCGTTACCCCGGATTCACAGACAATGGTCCCTGTTGCCTCGTCAAAGGCAAGTATATTGTTAAAACGTTTCGTAAGAATAACGTTTTCACTTAACGCACTGTCCCCATAGCTTCGCCCCAAGGCATGGACGATATAATTTCCATCCGGGTTAATGCCTGCCCGTAACTCATCAATAGAATCAAACAAAACACTATCTGATTCTATTTCAGGGTAACACCCCCAACTTTTTATCTTCATACCAACTCCAACATCTGCTATGCAATAATGTCCGGAACGCTGCCAAGACTAATCTACTGCTATTTAACCGCCAAAGGTAAACCGCTCCTTCAGTTTTTAAGATCGGTAAACCTGCCTGAAAACAACCGGTTCTTGATAATCACCCTCATCATTTTCAATGCCGTTTTGGCTTGAGATTTAAATTCCCCCGAATGTTTGGACTCGCCACCGAGTCGCTTTCTGTATGAGATTGGAATTTCAATAATTCGACGTTTGCAGATTAAAATTGCAATCATCATTTCAGGAGCGAATTCCGGCCCGGGCGCTTTCAAATAGGGTCTGATTTTTTTATAACTTGACTTCCATATGGCACGATACGTACAACCAACATCTGTAAACCTTGGCTCCTGGTTCCACCAGAGGGCTTCCACAATTTTTCCGTAAATCACATTGATCCACCGGACAAGAAAGTGCATGTTTGCCCCCTGCTCGATCATTTGGCGTGTTGTCCGGGTTCCTATAACCATATCGCTATCCTTCAGGTATTCCAGAAATTTTGGAATATCCTTAGAGCTGAACGAACCGTCTGCTTCTGTTAGTATAATAATATCTCCATTTGCATCATCGAGTCCCCGTTTTATGGCATTGCCGTACCCCTGTTTTGTTTCAACAACCACCCTTGCCCCGGCTTTTTGCGCAAGCTCGTTGGTTCTATCTTTTGAGTTGTTGTCAACCACAAGAATTTCATCCACAGCCTCGTGTTCAATAAATTCTTCAATTACCCCGACAATGGTCTCCTCTTCATTGTACGCTGGAATAACGATGCTCACCTTGTAGTTATCAAAACCTGTTTCCCTTAAAAGATAATTAGCATGATTCAGGTCGTCGATATTATTCACGTTCAGGTAATTACCTTCAAGGATATAGGCAAGAACGGTTTCGTTTTTCGCCATGCTTGATAAAACATCGGTGATTTCAATTTCATTTCGAAGCGATGATGGCGGGGTTGAACGGATGTAGTCAAACACCTTTTTTGACAACAGGTAGGTTCCGACTCCCATCAGACCGGTTGTCGGATTTTCTGGTTTCTCGATCAGGGAATTGATCCTGCCGTTTGAAATGTCACCGGTATAGTTGTTGGAAATTTTATTTCTGTCTGTCTCTTTTTTAAACAGAAGAACAGCATCTGTCTCTTTTCTGATCATCTCAAGCATGTCACTGTGGTTTGAATCAATGTAGAGCTCATCAGCAAGCATCACCACAAAACGATCTGTCTCAATATAGTCCTCAACCATAAGTAACGCATGTCCGATGCCTTTATGCTCCTCCTGTTTGATAAATTCAAACTTAACCCCAAAATCTAATTCCTTAAAATAGTCAATTAACTGGTTTCCACAATGACCAATAACGATCATAATTCTATGGATATTGAGTTTATCCCGCATTATTTCGATGTTTCTCAGGATTAACGGTTTTCCGTCCACTTCAAGCAATGCTTTTGGAATATATTTTGTTGCAGGATAGGCTCGCACACCACGCCCAGCAGCAAGAATTACACCTGTCAACTCAGCAGAGTTATTTCCATTGGTTATATCGCTATTATTTTCCATATGTTTTTTTATTGATCTTCCTCTATCAATAGTGTCCTGTTAGAAATTGGTGTGATTTTCTTTCTGTAAATTTTCGAAGGACGGTCCATCTCCTTGCGGAGATTCTCGAGGAAACCGGGTGAAACCTCCGTACCAAGTCTTTCGGCGGCGAAAACCTCTTTCCATGTCTTTTCAAAATCCCCCAGCATGAAAAAGGTCCGTGCCATATTCACGTGAAGGTCAGGATTGTCCGGGAATATGCTGATCGCTTTATCGAAGATCCGGGCCGCGTCCTCCAGCCTCTCCCTCTGACCGTAGAAAACGCCGATATTATTCATCCCATCTACGCCAATGCTTTGATATATTCCGGGGTTTCTTTCAGCGGCAAGAAGCATCCGCTCAAAGAGGTAGAACGATCTATCCCCTTCGCCGTATCCCAGGTATCTCATAACAAGATCCCTGTAAAAGGGAGTCAGGTCATGTCCCAGCTCGATTGCTTTCCTATACAACTGAACGCACTTCTCCATCTGCCCGATCCTGAAATAGATCTCGGCAAGGGGTTCATATGAGGTAACATAGGTCGAATCGCACTTTATTATTTCTGCCAATTGCTCTTCGGCGGGGCCCAGTTTCCCCATACGCCAGTAGATAACCCCAAGATTGTTCCTCGCTTCGAGATAATCCGGATCCCTCCTGATGACCTCCTCATAAAAAACAACGGCTTTCTGATTGTCTTTCATGGCAAAGTAGATTGTCGCGAGGTTGTACTTGTAGCGTACATTTCCTTTATCGACATCTGAAGCAGCTGTCAAATATCTGATCGCGTTTTGAATGTCCCCCTTGTTCTTGTAGTATAGCCCAAGAGAACTGTATCCATACCCCCTGGCGTAATTGGACCAGAAGCCGTGATCAACCAGATCGATAAAACGGCGTTCTGAGCTCGGGACTCTCGAATTCAATCCTATAAAGGGAGCGGTATGCACGATAATAACAGCCGCGGCGATCAGAACCAGAACATCAGGCACCCTGCGATAGCGATCGATCAGAACAAGGGCAGTCAGAAGCGCCAGAGGAACGCCAAATGCCGCGAAGAGGTCCCAGTCCCTGCTGGCCCCGATTAACTTGTTGAAAACAAGGAATTCGAGGATATAAAAGACCACTATCGTCTCCAGAAAAATAAAAATTTTCTTTGCCGTTTCATCCCTGGAACCGGATGCACCCTTGAATCCGATGAATATAAACAAAGCAATCGGACAAACCAGCACAAGATGGTTAAACAGCTCGAAAACCGTTTTTAAGGAAAAAAGGGGATGGACAATCCGGCTCCCTGGGGGGACCGAAAAGAGGGGCAGGAAATACTCGCGGAAAAACCCGCCGAAC
>CBDUUV010000049.1:0-17878 GCA_965370495.1 uncultured bacterium | reverse complement strand
CCCGAGTTGCCAGTGGCAATTACTTCTACCGCCTTGGAGCAGGCGATTTTGTGAGAACAAGGAAGATGGTTTTACTACGATAAATGTCCTTGCAACCTGGGAATCCTCATTATTACGTGGCGCGCTTGTCATTTGACAATCGCGCCGCTTTCCCTATCCCAACGTTACCATGACGATTCCCGCCGTGGCAAAGATCGCTGCTATTAATTTGTATTTCGTAAAAGATTCTTTCAGGAACAGTGACGCAAAGATCAGTATAAGAACGGAACTTGTCTGGTTGAGGATCGCGGCTGCTCCAACCTGTGTATATTTCATCCCCGCAATCCAGAAAATAAGAGCCAGGTATGAGCCCAGGATCGTGGCCGGGATCATGAATTTCCAGTGGCTGTGAGGGATAAAAGTCGAGAAGATATTTCTCCTGGAAGGCAATAACAGGGCGACAGGTATCATTACCAGAAAGCACCCGATCTGCCTTACAGCAGTCGCCCATAGCACGGACGACCTGTTCAATACGGGTTTGGCAATTACTATCCCGAGCCCAAGCGTCAACATGGAAAGCACCCCCCACATGATACCGGTCAAAAGCTGTTTCCTGGTTATTCCGGCGGGAAGTTTTATTCTCGTTGTAATGATTACACCCGACATAATAAGAACCATGCCCCCATAGTGCCAGGAACCTAATTTTTCCCCGAGGAGAAAATAGGCAAAAAAGATGATCGAAGGTGAATAGAGAGTATCGACCAGGGCGTTGATCCCCGCTCCCACTGTATTAAGGCACATATGGAAGAAGGTGTCAGCGATAGCAATCGCTATCACGCCACTGATCGTAAGAATCAGATAATCCTTAAGGGGCGCAACCCCGAAAAGCGGTTCGCGGGTCACAATAAATGTCAGGATAAAAAGGAAAGAGCCTACGCCTACCCTGAAAAAGTTCAGCGCGAATGGGGGAACTTTTTCCCCCGATTTCTTGAAAAGGATAACAGCAAACGCCCAGAAAACAGCCGTGGTAAGAGCAAAAACTTCACCCATATCAACTTCCGGTTCTGGAAATGACGGGAGGACAATATTCATTTTCCTCCCGCCCCGCACATGATTCCGAATTTGACGTCGATACTAATGGATCGTCAGTTCTTCCAATAATTCGTTCGCGCCGCTGAGCTTGTCCAGCACGAACAGAATATAACGGGATTCGACACTGATACACCGGGTAATGTCGAGGAAGTATAGTATCACGCTGAGTCAGTAAATCAAAGATAGAATTGAGGAAATGCGGGTTCGCCCGGCTATAAAGGCGAAAAATGACAATTGTCAATATTCCTGGAGTACCTGTTCCCATTCCCTGGCGATAAGGATGAGGCGTTTGACGAGATCGATAATCCTGGGGTCCCTGGCTTTTTCCCTCAGTTCTTCCCACTCACTCACGGCCAGGTCCACTTCACCGAGCCTGGCGTGCAGGTATCCCTTGATAAACATCGTCTTCTGGTTCTGCGGCCTCTGTAAACGCGCCTTGCGAAGATAGGTGAGCGCTTCGCTCAATCTATCCAGCTTGTAATAGATCTCACCCAGCATCCTGAGTGCTTCGAAACATTCCATATCGAGTTGAAGCGCTTTCTCGAACTCACCAGCAGCCATTTCCAGATTGAGACGGCTGTAGAAACTGCGGCCGCTCTGGATCAATTTATCGAGTTTCTCTTCGTTACGCGTCACCGTCTCTTCTTCCTCGTCGGATTCTTCAATTTCGATGACGTTCATCACGACGAGACCGTAAATAAGTTTGCTCGTGGTAAACAATTCCTCGCCAACAAGCTTGTTTGCTTCATTGACCGACCGGGTCCCGTCTACCAGCGACAGTATTTCCCACTCTTTTGGTTTCAGGTTGAGCTTCTGGTCCTTTTCGCTTTCCGGACACAGGTGAAAAACCGAATGTCTTGAGGGAACCTTGTTCTTGATGTTAGACCACTCATCGATCCTGCGAGCACCTTCAAGTATCAGGTTTTCCGAATTGAGCATCACGATGACCTCTCGCTTCATATCGAGTTCTTCCTCTATGAAACGGCAGTCGCCATTCTCCCATTTAAATATGTCATATATGTTTTCCCGGATTCTCGCCGCAAAGAAACTTTCGAGGTGCGGCTTCGAAGATACACCCTCACCAGCCAGGCAATCGATAAGATTATTGTATTTTTTATAAGCATTCTGAATCGTCGGCGAAATAGTCTCGTCAATGACGCCCCATTCTTCCAGAAGCATTTCGACCGATTTTGGAGACTTGTCGTAAATCGATGCCAGACAGACGGAGCCTTCATTGAAGAGGATTTGTGCCTCACGGCTCTCGGCTGTATCGGTGATAATAAGCCTGCCTGTCTTGCTGTTCATATGTAGCAACTGGAACAAATCAAAAAGCCCTAGTTCCTTGATTGATGACTGGATTGCCATTAGAACGTATTCCTTTCCAGTATCAGATTTCGAAATTTAAATCTGCCAGGGAATCGGTTTCCGTGCCGCTCGCGGTAACAGGCAGAGCGTGATCCTCTTCACCTAGCCGATTAACAGCCTCGATTGCGGGTTCATCCTGTTTTTCAGATCCGGCCCCTTCGTTTCCTATTTCCCTCATACCATCTTCGACCACACTCAGAAGAAAGTCCTTTATCTTGTCAAACCGGCGGCTTACGCCTGCCTGCAATATCTCTATCAAGTCATCGTCGGCTTCAATACTGATCTTGGTATCCACACGAACAGAATCCGTTTTGACATGGTCATCGAACGAAATATACAGATGATACCCCGTATATTCGGGATTTATTTTCGCTGCTTCAAGTATGGCCTGTATCGCTTCGCTGAAGCTTTCTTCCCTGAGGAAAATCAACCCCTTCAGGTACAAAGCGTCACTGTGGCTGGAGTCCGAAGTCAACGCGCTTTCTATATCGAAAAGAGCAAGGGTCATCCTGTTGAGCTTGTAATGCAGAATCGCGCGTTTTTCATACAGTGTCGCACTTTTCCCAACGAACGCCTCGAGCCTCTGAATAAGATTTTCCGCCATCATATAATCTTCTTTGAGAAGGTTACAGGTCAGAAAATTATAGTTCAATTCCAGATTATACAGGTTGAGATTCAACCCCTTTTTAAACATTCTCTCGGCCTCTTCGAAAAGTTCTGACTGGTAGAGAAGCACTCCCAGGTTATTCATCGTGCCGGCATTCGCCGAATCCAGCCGGAACGACTGCAGGTAACAAATCGCCGCTTTTCTGAACTCCCGATTCAGGTGATAGATGCACCCACAGAGCCTGAAAGCTTCCGGATTCTCCGGGTTTTCTTCGAGCGCCTTCAGAAACGATCTCAATGATTTGTCTGCATCTCCTTCCGAAAGATTAACTTTTCCTATCTCAATATACACCTTGTCCTTCTCAGGCATGTCCTGGAGCGCTTTGTTCAATTCTTTCAGCGCTTCCTTGTAATACCCGCGTTCCCTGTAGGCAGATCCCAGTGTAAAAGAAGTACTCTCCAGGCTGGGAATATCCTTCCCCATACCACCCATCGCCACATCACCTACATCGCCGTCAAATTCGGACAAGGCAAGATTCGCCTCCGTATTCTTGAAGGAAGGGTTAAGCTTTGATGCTGTTCTACTCTCCTCCAGCGCTTCCTGCAGATTCCCTGTATCTCCATACGCGAAGGACAGAAGGAAGTGAGAACGCCAGTACTCTGCATCAAGCTTGATAGCAGCCATCAGCTCCGTGATGGCCTCATCCGTCCGTCCGAGATTGTAGTAAATCTCTCCAAGGTCGGTGTGAAATACAGCGGAATTACCAACCTTGTCACCCGCGCAAAGGTAGTGTTCCATTGCCTGCTGGTGCAGCCCCCTTGACTTAAGCACACTTCCCAGATGAATCCGCGCCATGTAATGATCAGGGGTTTTCCCCACTACGGTTCCAAGAATGTCAGAGGCATCCTTGAGCCTGCCCATATTTTGATAGCTTATACCAAGCCGAAGAAGAGCTTCAGCGTTGTCAGGATCTTTTTCTACTTCTTCCTTCCATCTGCTGACATCGGGGTCTTCCATCTTTGTCTCGGAGAAAAGATAGTACAGATTCTCCCTGGCAAGATCGAATCTCGAATCTACCTTCAAAGCCTCCTTGAACTGGACTATGGCTTCATCGTACAAACCCTTCCTGAAATACAAAACACCGAGATTGTTCAGAGCACCGGGGTCATTACGATCTACCCTGGATGCAAAACCGACCAGGGTATTCCGTTCCTTCTCGTCGAGTTCAGGCATAATCGGTCCTTTCCCTGACAGGTCACACTTTCGAGACCTGGTTCAGGATCCTCGTTATTACCTCTATGACCCTTGAAGGATTAAACGGCTTTATAAGGAAATCCTTCGCTCCTGCGCCAAGGGCATCCTGGACAAGGGCCTGCTGCCCGAGTGCGCTGCACATGACTATCTTTGCCTGTGGGTCCGAGGCAATAATACTCTTTACGGCATCGATTCCGTTCATCTCGGGCATAATGATATCCATCATGACGAGATCAGGTTTGAGTTCGGCATATTTCTCTACCGCACCCGCGCCAGTATCCGCTTCACCCACTACTTCCATTCCATGCCCCTCGAGGATATCCACTATCATCTTTCTCATAAATATCGCATCATCTACTACTAGTACTCCCTGTTTCATCTGCTGTTCTCCTTTCGTATCTACTCAACACCTATCGCATCAAAAATCATATCTACCGAATCCGAAGTGGGAATGAAGAAAAGGAATCCCTTGCACTGGTTCTGAGACAACGAAAACGCGGTCTCCAGAACTATCGCATAATCCGATTCGAGGCTCAGGTCTATGAGAATCGAATCCATTACCGCTCCCAGCATGTCATTCGAAAGCTGGGGAACGGAATGCATTATCCTGCGTCCTATAAATGTCGCAAGGGTATTAAGGTAACAACCGCACATTATATTCCCTATTTCCTTCAATGTAGACAGTGACATCTCGTCAGAAAGCACACCGTCTCCGACGGAAACGCCCCTGGCCATCTCTACCATCTTGTTGGCTTCAGGATGGGGAAATATCAGGAACATCATACCCCTGAAATCATCACTGTATCCTTCCAGATAGACTACAGACACCATGGACTCAGGCCCGTTGAACAGCGTATATATTATCTGTAACGGGATGATGTCCACATTCGTTATCGAAACATCGATCCTTTTTTTGAGCAACTCGGAAAGACCCGTAATAGCATGAGCCGAACCGATATTCCCCAACTCCTTTAAGGCATCAATCTTCAAGTACGACGGTCTCTTTATTGGACTCATACGTACACCTTCCTTGAAAAAGTATTCCTGGATCCCAGATAAATGCGATCATTCCACTCCCCAGGATCGTCGCTCCCGATATTCCATTTGTCCCCCTGATCATACCCGGTAATCCCTTGATAACTACATCCTGCTGACCGACGATATCATCTACAACAAGCCCGGCGACTTCCATCCCCGTATCCACGACTATCATCTTGATAAAACGCAGCCTATCGTCACCAAGCTGCATATTAAAGATCTCGTCCGGTCTTATTACGGGGATTGTTTCATCACCTATCTGGTATACTTCTCTTCCGCGAACGGTTTTGAGCGAACCATACTCGATTCGTGTTGTTTCTCTCACATACTCTACAGGCAAGGCATGTACTTCGTTTCCAACATGGAAAAGCAGAGCCCTGATGATCGTGAGATTAATCGGAAGACGCATCGACACGACCGTGCCTTCACCTGGTTTGCTCAGAACTTTAAGCGACCCTCCAAGGGAGTTGACTGTCTCCTTGACAACATTCATTCCCACTCCCCTGCCCGAATACCTGCCTACACTTTCCCTCGTGCTGAATCCCGGCATTGTCAGGGCACTGCAAAGTTCATCTTCGCTCAGATCCCCGTCCAGGCTCTCACCGGGTTTTTCCTGCTCTATTTTTCTCTTGACCTTCGCTACATCTATTCCCCTGCCGTCATCCTTCACCTCGATAATGACATGATTTCTCTTGCGCTCCGCGCTGAGAGTCATTTTCCCTGTTTCCGCTTTTCCGGAAGCCTTCCTTTCCTCCGGCGATTCGATACCGTGATCAACAGCGTTCCTGATAAGATGGACCAGCGGCTCAGCCATTCTTTCGATTACAGTCCTGTCCAATCCTATCTCCGACCCGATCGTTTCGAACTCGACTTTCTTGCCCAGCTCCTTTGAGATGTCCCTGACAAGCCTTTTAAACCGATGGAACACCTGTCCGACAGGAATCAACCTTGCTTCCATCACATTTTTCTGTATCTCGGATATGAGTTTTCCCGAAGATTCAAGCTCCAGAATCAGGTGCCTGGACCCCAGCTCATGAGCTATATTGCCGAGGCGGATACGGCTGACGATCAATTCTCCAACCAGGTCCATCAGGTTGTCAAGCTTCTCAAGGTCGACTCTGGTGGAAGTGATCTCACTGTGACAAGTTCCCCGCTTACCGGAATTCGTCTGGTCCCCGGAATCCTTCATGATCTGGTTATCTACCGGCACGTGCGTAATGCCGCCCGTATCTCCAGAGTCCCGAACGGCCCCTTCATCGTTTGTATTTTTTATTTCACATGATTCATAAGATAGCAGACGCTTATTTATCGGGGACAATAATACGAGAATTTCTCCGATAAGTTCTTCCCCTTCAGGTCCCTCTTCCTCCTTTATGGCCCAACGAACCAGGGTGCCGAGCAGATCGATGGCACGAAGCAACACATCTATCTCCGATGCTTCGATCGATATGCCACCCTTTTTCCAGCAATCGAGAATATTCTCGAGGGCATGACTCGCCTCCACAACATGATCGTATCCCATGGCTCCCGACATTCCCTTCATGTTGTGAGCGTTTCTGAACAGCTCTTCTATACAGGAAACCCTGTCATCCCCATTCTCGAGGTTCAACACACCTTCCTCGAGCGCCTGGAGTATCTCTCTCGCTTCACTTATAAACAAAGCCTTGTAATCACTAACCTTCATGATTGACTTCCAGCACGCTGTTTTGATCTATACAATTCATTATTTCCCCGGCCATATCCGCCAATGGAATAGTCTTGCTTGCAAGTCCTTTTGCCACAACAGATCCCGGCATTCCGAATATGAGGCTCGTATCGCTATCCTGGCAGATGATACTTCCACCGTATTTGCGGATAGATTCACTACCTGCCGTCCCATCTCTGCCCATCCCCGTCAATATGACCCCGATCGTCCTTTTCCTGAAAACAGGCGCGAACGAAGTCATCGCAAAATCAATAGAGGGGCATGCGGACCTCTGGAGATCGTTCCTGGGAAACAGCATCACCGACGGCCTTCCACGATCTTCATCCAGAAAAAGGTGCATCCCTCCTGGCGCGACCAGAACTCTTCCGGGCAGTATCAAATCGCCTTCTTCGGCTTCCCGTACAATCATCTCTGAACGCGCGTCAAGACGTTCAGCCAGATACCTGGTAAATGCAGGCGGCATATGTTGTATCAGGATCACACTCGCGTTGAGCTCCGCAGGAAGACGCGGTATAATATCCATAACCGCCTGTGGCCCTCCCGTACTCGCTCCGATCAGGATAATACTGTTCTTTGCGGTCTTTTTTTCAATGGCGCTTTCTACCCTGAGATTACATTCAATCGGAGCAAATCGCACTTTCTCCACATCTATCGAAGCAGCCACCTTGACCTTGGCGATAAGATCTCTGGCTGAAAACCTGCTACCTCTCAGAGTCTTGGCAACAAAATCAACAGCTCCGTATTCAAGGCACGTCAAAGCCATTCTCGCTCCATTGGCTGTATGCCCGCTAAGTATTACAACAGGAGTGGGCCACTCGCTCATAATGAACCTGAGAGTATCAAGCCCATCCATCCTGGGCATTTCCAGATCAAGCGTGATACAGTCAGGTTTAAGCTCAACAACTTTCTTCAGGACTTCCCTGCCGTTTGCCGCAGTTCCTACTACGTCGATAATCGGGTCGGATTCAAGCGATTCCGTGATGAGAGCCCGCATAAACGGGGAATCTTCGCCGACGAGGACCCGAATCCTCCTGCCACCACTTGTTTCACGATCCTGCCTCATCAATAGATCTCCTCGTTTTCATTGACATCACTTACAACGACACTTCCATCCGAGATCCTGAACAGAAGAGTCCTTCCCACCGTACCGCCTACACATTCAGCAATTATGGGAATGCCAAAAGACTTCAGCACGGCCCTGGATGCCTTGATGTTCTCGGTGCCAATCTGTATGATCCCACCACCATCTGTAATGTGTTTAAACATCCGGGCTCCCCCGAAGATCTTGGCTACCAGCCGGTCCTTCCTGGAACCGCATCTCACCATCCTGCTCACCATATTCTCAATTGCTGAATCGACAAATTTGGCCGGGTTGGAATTGTTTTTCACTTTGCTTCTGTTGGGATGCATCACATGCGCGAGGCTTCCCATTCGCTCAAAACTATCGTAGATCACTATTCCAACACATGATCCAAGAGCCATTGTATACATCCTTAACGGTGCTACACCGATCCGGAAGTCTGCCATCCCAACCTTTATAACGAGTCCTGTTTCGCTGCCGCTAATCATAGTTGTGTTATTCAGAAAACAGGTTGTTTTCCGGATCCTTTCCAAAAATCATTATTTAATGTTCCAAATACTGTTTCTATGTTTGCAGACATTCTGCGAATACTTCCTTCATATCCAGACATTGCTCGACAAGTTTTTCCGGGTCGATACAAATGATCATCTCGTTCGATTTCTGGACTATTCCAAGCACCGACTCTTCATATGAATGATCGCTGCGCACTTCCGGCGATTTCTTTATCTCTTCCGCGAGAATCTTTACGACATCCATCACCTCATCAACTATAAACCCGAATCCACCCTCTCTTGAATCGAGAATGATCACCCTTTTCTTTCTCCTGTCCATATCATCAATTTTTTCAGGCACACCAAGAATCAGGTGTATCTTCAGAACGGGTATGATCTCTCCGCGAAGATTAATGACTCCGATGACAGGATCCGCCATCCCCGGAACGGGGAATGCCTTGATCGGGCGGATGATTTCCTTCACTTTCGATACGGGCACACCATAATTCTCTTCACCAAGCCTGAAGGTCACCAGCTGGAACTCTTCGTTCTCTGTCATTTCCGTTCGTTCACTGTTCATCCGACGCCACCTCCTTTTCATCGGATCATGTTGCAGTCACTACTTCGTCCACTTTGTCTATCATGGAGATCTTGAAGCGACCTACATGCTCTCTTAGCTGAATCGCCATATCGCTTAATTTCTGAGCTGAAGAAGCCACATCTTCCATGCTTGAAGTCATCTGCTCCATCGAAGCGGCAGTTTCCTGTGTCGAGGAAGCATTCTTCTCCGCACTTGTTGAAATCTCGTCCACAGAACTTATTACATTCTGCATTCCACGACTGAGTTCCTTGGTCGCGGCAGATATCCTTCTGGCCATATCGCTCGAACTCTTCAGTACTTCAACAATCTCATCAAGCGATTCACCGGTCCTTGTTATGACTTCCTTTCCTTCAATCACTTCTTTTGACCCAAGTTCTATGCTCTGGACAGCTGTCTGCGTATCTTCCTGCGTCTTCCTGATCAGGGCAGCGATTTCTTCGGCCGCCTTGGAACTTCCCTCGGCGAGTTTCTTGACTTCATCTGCGACAACAGCGAAACCTCTCCCTGCTTCTCCTGCCCTTGCCGCTTCGATAGCAGCGTTCAACGCCAGCATGTTTGTCTGATCGGCGATATCGGTAATTACATCGATGATCTCGCCTATCTGATTAGACCGCTCCCCGAGATGACGTATGATCACCGCGGACGCGGCTGTCGTCTCAACGATAGCGTTGATTTTATCAACAGCTTCCTTGGCCGAATTGCCGCCTTTTAAAGCTGTCTCGGAAGCGTTTGTAGCTGCCGAAGCAGCCAGTTCCGCACTGTTTGCGACCTGCTTGACCGACCTCTCCATATTCCTTATCTCCGTTATCGTATCCTCTACTTTCTGTGCCTGGAGATCAGTTGATTTGGCAATATTCTGTACTGTAAGGGAAGTCTCCTCTGTTATTGAATTCATCTGCTCGGTAGAAGCAGAAAGACTCTGTGCAGAAAAATTGACTTTGTCTGACGTAGTCCTGATCACATTTATTATTCCGGATATATTGGAAAACATATCATTCAGCGTGGAACCCAGCCTCCCGAGTTCATCGTCTGAATCAATATTTATTTTGGCAGTGAGGTCGCCCGCATTGGTGGCAAGAACTCTGCTCGCTTCCAGGAGCTGGCGTACGGGTTTCTTGACCAGATAATATATCATACCATAGAAGAAAACGAAAATTACAAACAGCGACGCTCCAGTTAATGCGATGATCTTCCACACAACCGAAGCTGAAAGCGTCGATCCGGACACAACCGAAAAACCGAGTCTCAGTGAACGCAACAAATCTACTCTCAGGGGCAATGTAAATGACTCGTGGCCCATTCCCTTATCGTTGTCATTCGTACTTTCCTGTACACTTTCTTTTTCCGGTTTCGTATCTGACCCCGATACAGAAACAATAACAACGCTCTCTGAATCCATTATCTCGATACTCTCGAGCGATGTGTGCCTGATTCTCAAACCCTCGAATTTCACAGCCAGCTCCCCGGTGGTTTCATCTCCATTTATGGAAACCAGCGCTTCGGAGATACAGCCTGATACTTCGACATGTCTTTGTTCGAGAGCTTCCCGCGCAGCGTTACCGGATACCATGACCAGTGAATACGACATGATGGCCAATATCACCAACGCGACCAGCGACATGCCGAAGAACACCTTGCTGCTCAGAGTCTTTTTTATCCTGAAAAACGTCATTTTATTCCTCCTTACCGCGATTTCCTGTTCTTTGTTTCTTTGCTTCATCTTCCATGCTGTAACCGTCATCCTGTGTTTTCTTCCTGTACACCTTGCTTCTTGGATCGATCATCTCGAACTCCTCACCCGCATCTTCATCGAGAACCTCGCTCTTTCCCAGAATAAGTATCCCTGAATCCCGTAGCGCGGAATGGAACCACGAAATCACCTTCCCGCGAACATCATGGTCAAAATGAATGAGCACATTCCTGCATACTATCAGGTCCAGCATGGAAAAAAACGGAGGTGAAAAAAGGTTATGGACCCGGAAATTGACCAGTTCTCTGACATTGTTCGAGATCCTGTAGTCCTTCCCCTCAGGCACAAAACTAGCGGATTTCATCTGTACCGGCACTTCAGTGATTTTTTCTTCTGAATAGACGCCGATCCGTGCAGTCTTCATCGAATCCCCGGAGAGATCAGTCCCGAAAATCTCTGTCCCCATATCCAAACCTCTCTTGCGCAGGAGATAATTCAGAAGAATGGCCAGGCTGTAAGTCTCCTCACCTGTTGAACACCCCGCGCTCCAGATACGGATAAGATTCCCGCTCTCATCGATTTTCCTGTCGATCAGGCCAGGAAATATCTTTTTTTCCAGCGTCTGGAAGACATCACGGTCCCTGAAAAAACCTGTTACATGTATCGTCACAATATCTTTCAGTTTTTCGATTTCCCCTGGATGATCATCAAGATAAGCAAAGTATTCATCAATGTTCCGGCACCCGACCATCTGAAACCTGTGGATAACCCTTCTTCTCATACAGGAAGACCTGTACATGGAGAGATCTATTCCATACCTGGAGTTGATGTACCATGTCAGTTCATTTATCTCCAGAACGCTTTCTTTCAGATTCATGAGACTCCAAAGAATTCAAACTCGAAACAATTCGATATAAAAAATTTCTCAAATTATAAATAATCCACCGAAAATAAATGGGGGATTATATCGGGAATCGATTTTGCAAGTGCTATACCACACAGAACCCGGGGCTGATCGATGGCCGCGGGCATCCGGCCATCCGGAAGGCTTCAAGTAACTTGCTGTGTTTACAACAAGTTGCGATAACGGAGAAATCACCGGAACTTATAAGAAAGAATGCCGGACAAGAAGATGGGCAAAGGCAAGACAAGGAAAAATGCACCGCAAACTTGCTTTTTGCAACAAAGCAGAAAAAGGAGCTGACCATGCCAGACCTCACTATCAAGCAAGTAGACGCGTTCACCACCGAACCCTTCAGTGGAAACCCGGCAGGTGTAATAGCAGACGCTGATGGACTTACTTCGCAGGATATGCTGATGATCGCGGGAGAAATGAATCTTGCCGAAACAGCTTTTATCACAATGCCTTCATCTCCGGATGCGATGTTCAGAATAAAGTATTTTACGCCTATGAAAGAGGTCGACCTGAGTGGCCATGCCACAATCGCATCCTGCTATGCCCTCATAGAAGACAAGCGGATCCCCGTGAAAAACGGCATAACAACTATCGATTTTGAAACCAATACGGGAAAGATCGAGATCAATATCCATTTTTCTCTTGATGAAAAACCAGAGACAGACGGTAACTTTCTTATGATCGATTCGGTTGACGGCAAGGGAATACTGCGAAAAATCATGATGCGCCAGATAATATCCGATTATCGCCCCTCCACTGTGCCCCTGGAACTTCTTACGGAAATCCTGGGAATAGACAGGGGAGAGATCCTCGGCACCGGCCTGGATATCGAAGTGATATCCACAGGATTTGACCAATTGATGATACCGGTTCAGAGAAAGGAAACAATCCTTAACCTCAACCCGGATCTTATCAAGCTGGGTCTGATGAACAAGAAATACGACATCGACACCAATCACATCTATTCTCTCGACACATTCAGCGAAGATTGCATTACATACTCCAGGCACTTCGCTCCGGCAGTAGGCATGTGGGAAGACCCGGCGACAGGAACGGCGGCTGCCGGCCTGGGTACATACCTTCTCAGAAACGGAATCGCGACCTCGGGGTCCATGGTTATGGAGCAGGGAAAAGAACTGGACAGCCTCGCGAAAATCCTTGTCGAAGTCAGCAACCTGGACGGTTCAGTACAGATTGGAGGACTGGCAATCACTTCGATAACCAGAACCCTTCATGTCGAAGACAACGCTATCGTTGTCACGTAACGGTATCATCGGGGGTAAGCGGGGAAGCCGATTTAAATTACTGTGTCGGGTTCGCGGGCTGCCCGCAATTATTCATGGAAAAATTGTCGGTTAACGGGAGAGAGAAAAAGAATGTTGCTCCATTTCCTTTTTCACTCTCGACCCATATGCTGCCCTTGTGTAGATCGATATAATGCTTTACAAGACGAAGCCCGATACCCATTCCGTTGGCTGTCCTGGCCACACCGCCATCGACCTGTGTGAAGTTATCAAAGATATCCGCGATTTCCTTCATGTCTATTCCCGGCCCTTCATCGCTTACCGAGACAATAGCATCCTGTTTTCCCAAAAAAGTCGACACAACAACCTTTTTCCTCCGTGGGGTAAATTTTATCGCGTTATTCACAAGATTTACGCAAACCTGCTTGATTCGAAGCGGGTCAAATCTCATGATGGGCACGGAATCGTCCGCGCATGTAACGATCTCAACATCCTTATGAGCCGCATATTCTTCAACAACGGTTATTGAAGCGGTTATTATCTGATTGATGCTGCTCTCGGTGACATCGAGCATCGTCTCGGAAACTTCGACTTTTGAAAGGTCGAGCAGATCGTTTATCAACCTCAACAGGTTGTTTGATTGCGTCTCTATTACCCTCAGGAATTCTGTCCGGGTATCGTTATTTATCGACTCCTCACTGTCATTCAGAAGAGTGTCCGAATAAGCCATGATAACCGAAAGAGGAGTACGGAGTTCATGGCTGACCCTTCCCAGGAACTCACTTTTCAGACAATCCAGTTCCAGCAACTTTCTATTGCTTGCCTTCAACTCACGGTTCTGGATCGTGATCCTTTCCTGCAGCGCTTTCCTGTCAGTAACATTATGCCCCACCACGAAAACATAGGGGTGATCCTTTATCTTGATAATATTAAAGTTAATATCCAGGTAGACAGTCTCCCCGTTCTTCTTCAGATACGGCACTTCAATCGCCTTTGTTATTTCACCGCGCAATACCCTGCCATAATTCACACGTACAGCCTCCCTGCGTGATGGTACGGCAAAATCGGATGGCATCCTGCCCGTGACCTCATCTTTCGAATATCCGAATATCGTGGTTGCAGCATTATTGCATTCTACGATCACACCTGAAATATCGATAAGCATGATGAGGTCTTCGCCGGTATCCATCAACATTCTGTACTTGTCGCCAAGACCTTTCAATTCCTGCATGAGTGTTGCTTTTTCGATCGCGATCGAAGTGAAATGCCTGAAGTTATTGATTATTTCAAGGTCGAACCCGGAAAAATTGTCGCGCTTGAAACTTCCATAGTTAATTGTTCCGACAAGCTTGTTTTCTGCAATCAGCGGAACCACGATATCCGATTTGAGATCGTCCTCTTTCATGATCTCGTTAAACCTGTCATCAGCTGGAATATTTCCGCGCAAGACAGGTTTTCTGTTTATCGCTACCCACCCAATCAGATTCGATTCATCAAAAGGCACATATGTCCCCACCCCTGATTTACCACTGTGCACACGGTATTCATGCCTGATGTACAGACAATTTTCATTCTTACTGTAAATAGCGACAGATCCAATATCAAAATCGATTATCTTCGACATTTCGGTCGTAATCGTAACAAGAATATCATCAAGATCAACCTGCGACGCGACAGCATTGGCTATCTTCATGACAGCCAACAGCTGTTTCAATTCCTCATCTTTTGCAATTACACACACATCTCCTGCATTATCCGCCGTGGAATCGTTACGCGTTTTTTCTGCGGTTTTATCAGGATCAGGACTCAAAACAGCCGCTCTTTCTTTTGAAAACACTTTTCTATACAATAGCAACCATCTGGCATCAGGGAATGACCAAGCAGGAAATATTCCATTTTCAGGAAAATCGAAAATAAGTAGTAACCACCAAAAAAAGGGGAGGCTGCTATCTGAAAGCTCCTCCCTTGAACTACTTTTTCCTCAGTACCGGTCTTCAACTGTATCGGACCGGTCTTTTTTTCCAGCGGTCAGGTTTTGAATGAAAAACGGCTTTTAAAATGTCTCATACTCAGGTTTCTCCCATAATCGACATTGACGCCCGGAATCATGTCCCTGTTTTCAGAAAGTACTCTCGCGGCTTCGACCAGAGAAAACAGGTCCTGATCCTCGTATGCCAGGCGAGGAACGGCAGCCCTTATATAATTAACCCTTGGATTCGGAGGGATCTCCTCTTTCCCGTCATAGCTGCCAAAAGCATACAATCCCAGTTCACAAACCCTGTGCCCGGCTATCAGCATCAGAGCCGTAAAAGAGATCCCCTTGAAATCTTCATCCTTTGCGGTTCCTTCGAAAAAACGATCGATATCAATATATACAGCATGGCCGCCAACCGGTCTTATTATCGGTATCCCCTGGCTGACAAGTTGCAACCCAAACCTTTCCACCTGGCCAATTCTCGCGTCCAGATATTCCTGGCGCGTTACTGTCCTGAGTCCTTCACTGATCGCCTTGATGTCCCTCCCCGGCAATCCGCCGTATGTCGGATGGCCTTCCACCATGATCTGGTAATCGGTCACGCCTTCAGCGAAACCAGGGAACTTCCCTGCAAAACAACCATCACTCCTGACCACAAGAGCACCACCCATATTCACCAGGCCGTCCTTCTTGAGGCTGATATGGAACCCATCGACATAACTGAACATCTCGTGAACGATCATGATTATTGACTTGTCGGCGTAACCGGGTTCGTTGCGGCGAATGAACCAGGCGTTCTCGGCGAACCTGCAGGCATCGAAAAAGAAAGGAACCCCGTGTTTTTTCGTAATTTCATGTATCTTCGCAATATTATCCATCGATACCGGTTGGCCACCGCTGGTATTATTGGTGATAGTCAGATAGACTAGGGGTACCCGGGCGCTCTCGGTTTCCAGAAGATTATCAAGCTCTTCCAGATCCATGTTGCCACGAAACAGGAAATCCTCATCCTCTGTAAGATGCTCCCTGCATGGCAGGTTCAGGGGCACCATCCCCTTGCTTTCAATATTACCCTGAGTAGTATCGAAATGCGAGTTGCTCGGAATAACATATATCGATTCTTCGAGAGAGTGGTTGCTTCCATGTAACAGGCGTACTCTCGACTCTATTCTTTCCCTTAGTTCGGGGATAAGATCACTTGAAAGGCCGGGAGCCATCGATTTCCCCTGCAACCTGAGTTCACGGTCGAGAATCGTGAAAAAGGCATTTTCCGCAGCCCGGCCCTGATGAAAAAGAAACATGCTCCTTGATGACCCCCCAGAGGGATCATCATCGATCCAGCCAGGGCCAAAGGTCTTTCCTATCTGGTCTCTAAGTTCAAAATAACCTTCGTTCGAGCCGTACGCTTCATCTCCGACTATCATCGCGGCCCACTGCTTAACCGTCATCGTCGTCGTGCCCGAATCTGACAAAAGGTCACACCCGGGAATCATGTCTGCCCTGAACAGGAAAGGGTTGAGGCCAGCATCCCTGACAAGGATATCCCTGCGTTTCTCAAAATCATCAATCGAACAGTTTCTGAAACACACAACGGCATTCCTGTATGGCCTCGGCTTGAAATGCCGGGAAACTTCACCTGTTTTTCCAAGTTCCTTGCGAAATTTTTCAATAAAAAAATCTGTGATATCAGGCATTAAAGATTCCCCCTCGTCGGAAGGTTCATTACTTCTCTGACTTCTCCAAGTGTTTCGCGAGCGATCCTTTCTGCTTTTTCCGCTCCGGCTCTCAGGATTTCCCTTATTACCTCCGGGTTTTCCTCGAGTTCAACTCTCTTCTCCCTGATCGGGGCCAGGGCCTCGTTCATCATGGCGGCAAGCTGCATTTTACAGTCAACACACCCTCTTTCACCCTTTTCACACTCGCCACGGATACCCTCCAGATTCGAGCTGTTATATATATCATGAAACGCGAAAACAACACAGCCGTCCGGATGGCCGGGATCATTCTTGCGGATCTTGACAGGATCAGTAAACATGCTTTTTATTTTATTGACCGTCTCTTCCTCGGTAAAGGAAAGAGCAATATAATTCCCTGAACTCTTGCTCATCTTTTTGCTGACACTGTCAAGGCCGGGAACTTTTGGCACTTCGGTAAGAAGAGCTTCCGTGATCGGAAAAACATCTTTTCCGAAAAGACTGTTGAACCGCTGGCCGAGGTCCCTGGTCATATTGACATGGATTTCCTGGTCTTTCCCTACGGGAACAAAATTTCCCTTATAGGCCAGGATATCGGCTGCCTGTAATGTCGGGTAGCCCATTAACCCATAGCTGGGTGATTCGATCTTATACCCCTGAACCATCTCCCTGAATGTGGGATTCCTTTCCAGCCAGCCTATCGGTGTGATCATCGAAAAGAGCAAGTGAAGTTCAGCGACCTCGGGAATATGTGATTGTATAAAGATGGAACTCTTGTCGGGGTCGAGCCCGCCTGCCACCCAGTCTATTGCTATTTCCCTGACCCTGTTACGCAGTTCTCCTACATTTTCGTACCCGACCGCTTCCCCTCCGCCGGGAGTGGTCAGGGCATGCCAGTCAACGATAAAGAAAAAACATTCATATTCATCCTGGAGCCGGACCCAGTTATTCAACGCTCCAAGCAGATTTCCGAGATGCATGCTGCCCGTAGGCCTCATTCCGCTTGTGACCCTTTTATTGCCCATAACCGACTCCTTCGCTGAATTCTGCTATCCGCCTGATAATATGATCATGAGGAAAACTGAAAAATATAGGGGTGGCAGGACTTGAACCCGCAACCCCCGGTTTTGGAGACCGGTGCTCTAG
>CBDUUV010000048.1:0-17906 GCA_965370495.1 uncultured bacterium | reverse complement strand
TATGCTGGTGATACCAATAAAGTTAGAGCTGCAATGAAGAATGGAGTCATACTGGAAGGATCTAATGGGTACATAGATCAGGTAACAAAGAGTCTTGTGATGTCGATAGGTGGCTCCGTGCAGCGTTATCCATTAGATACCATTAATACCGTTCAGGTTAAAACTCCCAAGGCTGCGAAATTCGCCGGTATATTCGGAGGCGGTTGTGCAGCTATTTGTTTTATAACTGTTGTGGCTGCAGAAGAAAGTGAAGAATATACTAAGGGTCAGCTTATTGCCAGTTCGTTACTCTGGGTTGCTATATTTATGGCAGGTGGTGCTCTTATCGGGAAAGGCGCTGAGCATTGGGACATGATTTACATATCCTCTGATCAGTCTGCAAACAGATCTCCATTGGAATTTGCTGCGCAGCCTTCGAAGAACGGTGGCATAAGGATCGGGTTGAATTATAGATTTTAATGGTTGATTGTTATAGAGAGTTGAGAATATCGATTAAAAAAACTCCAGGTGGCTGCAACATTTCGCTATTGAGCGTGGTGTGTGTATTGTGTTTGAGCGTCTGTTCAGCAAATGTTTTTTCGAAGAATTTTCCCGGTTGTTCAAAAGCTCAGGCCGATACCAGCAGGACAGTTTCTGGTGGTGTTCAGAACGAAGAAACGTATTCTGAACTCCATGTTGTTCTTAAGGGAATTTTAAAAGCCTACCAGCAATATATATCATCGCAAGACAGGCCGGTTTGCAAATTTACGCCCAGTTGTTCACAATATAGCGCTGAAGCTTTTAGAAAGGCAGGCGTTGTTAAGGGTGCTTTGCTGGCTTCTGATCGGATTCAGAGGTGTCATGGCCTGGTGGACACTCCTGATGGTTTGAGAAAATATGACCCCATCGAAAAATATTTAAATCCCGGAGAGAAAACAGCAGCATATTCAGAGAATAAAATTGAGTATACAACCGGTACTTATTGTGATCAATCACAACAGTTAACAGTCCCGGAGATATACCAGAAAATCAATTCGGATACATGCGGTTTCCTGGAGTTTGCAAATCATCTTTTTTCCGAAAAAGAATATCTTAGAGCAGCTGCCGAATATCATAGAGCTCTTTTCTATTTAAAAATGAAAAAAGGTATACTGATTTATCGAATCGGAGAGTGCTATAGGTTTGGAGGCCTGCATGACAAAGCAATCCGGTACTTTAATAGAATAGTCGCCGAAAACCCTCAAAGCAAATATTATGGACCCTCGTTATTTCAGATAGGCAGTATTTACTTTCTCGGAAAAAATTATGACCAGTCTGTCAGTTCACTGCTAAATAGCATTGAAATAGTGGAGCCTGATTCTGAGATACAATTCCAGATGAAAATACTTTTAAGTATGAACTATTTATTTAAAAAAGAATGGGGCTTATCACATGAAACATTGGATACAATTCGTCTGCAAGCAAGGAACAAGAAATTAGTTTCAGCGATTAGAGGTTATTCTGATGAGGGTATGACTCTACCCAGGAAAAATTCAATAGTAGCTGCAATGTTATCTTCCATTGTTCCCGGGCTTGGGAAAATGTATTGTGGGAGATATGCAGATGGTTTGAATTCTCTTGCCTACAATGGAGCTGTTATTTGGCTTGCACGTATGCATGTTTCCAATATTGACAGTTCAATTTCCTTAGCCGACGTTTTAATATGTTCAACTGCGGTGATTTTATACGCAGGGAATATCCATGGTTCCTATGTTGCGGCCAGGGTGGTTAATCATGAAAATGAAGATAAACTCCTTAATAAAATCCAGGTTGAGTTCAACATTAATTTTTTTCATTAATGTATTTTTTGTAATGAGTTTGTACCTGGGTCAATCTGTTGGAATGTCGTGCAATGATGACATGCTGATGTTGGCTCAGCACTTATATGTTTCTGGTAATTACTATGATGCTATAACTGAGTACAAAAGGGTTCTGTTTTTTCACCCGGAACATTCTTCAAAAGATAATATTTTAGGCATGATGGGATTCAGCTATCTTGCATTAGGTGAAAACGATATGGCATGGAAGATGTTTGGTGAATCTATCAGCATAACTGTTTCTGACAGCCTGAAGACTGAGAGAAGAATAGCTGTGGCTGTTTTAATGATAGAACGCAATATCTATTCAGGTGCAATTGAATTGCTGGAGATTGTTCAGGACGATGAATGTTTGAAAACGAAAGCGTTATACGTTGAAGGTGTAATGTATTCCTGTATGAATGAAATGAGCAAATGTGATTTGATTCGTCAAAAAATGACAAAAAATTTAATATCACAAAACGATAAATGGAGTAATTATTATCTGAATTATCTGGAAAACAAAAAGGATTTTCTAATCTCGGAGTCAAAAGTTGAGGTGATGTCACGCATTATTCCAGGGGCAGGACAGATCTATTCAGGATACTGCAAGGATGGCATTAATGCTTTTTTGCTTAATGGGACACTTGTCACATATACGGTGAAAAATATTATTGAGAAGCAATATTTTAATGCTGCAGCCATAGCGCTATTGCTAAATAATTATTATCGGGGAAATATTTATAACGCAAAAAAAGCAGCAAAAAACCATAATGACAAAAAAAGCCTTGGCATCAAAAACAGCGCGGTGGGATATCTGAAAGCTACAATCGATATCCGCAAACAATGGGAACTACAAAACGCATATTGACACTGACAAGCTGTACGGTGATGGTATTAGCCTGACATCCATCTCCGTTTGACTGTAAGGTGATGGTATTGGCCTGATATCCCCCCCCTGTTTGGATGTAAAAACTACGCTGCTGTTTCCGTTTGTTATTTTTATCGGGCCCACGATCGTATAGTAGCGTTTTTGCAACGATTGTAGTTGAAATAATCCGCGTATGGAGTTATCCTGACCGTACCATGACTTCCAATACCGATATCATACTTGACAGTATCGCCGACGGGGTTTTCACGGTAGGGCTGGATTGGCGTATCACCTCTTTCAATGCCGCTGCTGAAAGGATCACGGGAATTCCACGCGGTGAAGCTATAGGCAAGCTCTGCGCGGAGGTCTTCAGGGCGACGGTGTGCGAGAGCAACTGTGTCATGCGACGCACGATGGAAAGCGGCGAACCTGTCATCAACGAGGAGATCTTCATAGTGAGGGCCGATGGTGATACGGTTGTCGTCAGCGTATCGACAGCTCTTCTTCGGGACAAGGATGGAAAGGTGGTTGGTGGAGTCGAGACGTTCAGGGATCTCTCGGTTATCAAGGAACTTCGCGATGCTTTGCGGGGAAGCCACAGCTTTCAGGATATCATTGGCAAGAGTCATCTCATGCACCGGATTTTTGATATCATGCCCGAAGTCGCGGAAAGCGAGAGTACGGTTCTGATAACGGGAGACAGCGGAACGGGTAAGGAGCTTTTCGCCCGTGCCATTCACGATCTCAGCCCCAGGCGGGATAAGCCAATTGTAACCGTAAACTGCGGAGCTCTTCCGGATACTCTTCTGGAGGCGGAACTTTTCGGGTACAAGGCGGGGGCTTTTACCGATGCCCGGAAGGACAAGCCTGGAAGATTTGCCCTGGCAGAAGGAGGTACGATCTTTCTTGATGAGATAGGGGATCTTTTGCCGGCTACGCAGGTTAAGTTGCTCAGAGTACTCCAGGAAAAGATATATGAACCGCTCGGCGGTACCGAATCGATAGAGGCGGATGTACGTATAATCACCGCTACCAACAGGGATCTCGATGCCATGGTGAAGAGTGGAGAGTTCAGGCAGGACCTGTTCTACAGGATAAATATTGTAAAGCTCCGTATCCCGCCGCTCAGGGAAAGGCGGGAGGATATTCCGTTACTGTTAGACCATTTCATAGGCAGGTTCAACAGGCTGCGAAACAGGAATATCACCGGAGCTTCAGCAGAGGTAATGGCAATACTTATGGAGCATGATTTTCCGGGTAACGTCCGGGAACTGGAGAATATTATAGAACATGCCTTTATCCTGTGCCGCAAGGGATCGATACAGGTCGGGCATCTCCCTGATCATCTCAGGCCGGATGAGCACGATGTATCCGTCGCCGGGCCGAATAACCTGCAGGAGATCGAGGCCAGGTTCCTTATCGAAGCGTTGAGGCGTAATGGATGGAACAGGACCCGCACCGCGAGAGAGATGGGGATACACAAGACCACGCTCTGGAGAAAGATCAAACGCCTGAAGATAACACTTCCTGCCATCGACGGCCGCCGGAACCAGCCTGGCAAGAATGCTCCTGAATCGGAATAATACCTTTTCAACATTCCATATGGTTATATAGTTGCACAAATGCATCAACATTAGAATCCTTATAGTTGCGATAATGCAACAGTAATAAAACAACCTTTTCCCGAATATATTTTGTAATCCATTGATATCACGTAAAATATAGCGATATAATCCAAATAATATTTTTTGGCATATATGATGCTTTTCCAGGGAGTGGAGCGTAAATGCAATGAAAGTAGCAATACCAATATGGAATCGCCGGATCTCACCTGTATTCGATACAGCGTGCAGAATTGTTGTAACCGAGATCCGGGAGGAATGTAGCCAGCCCGAAGGCGAGTACGATCTTCGCGGGTTATCCCCTGAAGAAAGAGTGCGGCGGCTTCAGGAGCTTGGAATAACCACGCTGATCTGCGGGGCTGTCTCAAATCATCTGGACAGGCTTATCGAATCGGCGGGTATCAGAGTAGTTCCATGGGTTTCAGGTGAATTCGATGAAATCATGGAAGCATTCTCGTGCGGCTCCATAGGAGAGACCGGATTTCTCATGCCGGGGTGTAGAAGAAGACGGCATGAACGCGGCTCTTTTGGGGGTGGCGGTATGGTTGGCAGAAGACGAAGAAGGAGGCAGTAGTATGAAGATTGCGATCACTTCTATGGGCGAAGGCGCAGGGAGCGAGATGGATCAGAGATTCGGGCGGGCAAAGTACTTCATGATCTATGATACGGAAACAAAGGAGTACGAGACGCTTTCGAATACTGATGCGGCAGGAGGGGTTCAGGGAGCCGGTATCAAGACAGGTGAACTTTTGTCGAAAAATGGTGTCGAGGTGGTTATTACAGGGCACTGCGGGCCGAAAGCATTTTCGGTCCTGGCTGCTGCGAAGATCAAGGTTGTAATGAATAACGGGGGAACCGTTACTGAAGCGGTTCGTAGATTTCTCAAAGAAGAACTGGGCGAGGCAGATGGCCCTGATGTCGAAAGTCACTGGACTTAAGCAGAAGGTCACTGCCACCCCGGAGAAAAAGGCCGCTGGAGGCCTTGGAAGGAGGACAAGGAGATGCCAAGAGGAGACAGAACAGGACCTAATGGTGAAGGTTCGCAGACAGGAAGAGCCGCAGGATATTGCAGTGGCAATTCTGTACCGGGATTCATGAGTTCGGGATCTGGTGCCGGGAGAGGACTGGGAGGTGGCAGGGGAATGGCGATGCGGCGCGGATATGGTTCAGGAGGCGGCAGGATAGGCCGTTTCATTCCAGGAGGAAATTTGGGCTCCGGGAGAGGAACAGACAGATTCAGGCGTTATTTCGGGGCTGGAAGATTCCAGGACGAAGGAGCCGGTTATTCCGCGGACGATCTTCGACAGAACGAAGAGCAGGCACTTAAGGCCGAGGCCGACCTGCTGAAAAAGGATCTTGATTCGATCAAAACACGGTTAAAATCGCTCAGGAGCGAGAAAGAATAAAGGTAAGCTTTTCATGAAAATCGCCGTTGCGAGTGGCAAGGGCGGGACGGGAAAGACAACGATAGCGGTTAATCTCGCAGTGGTCGCCCTGATCAGAGGGAAAAAGGCTGCGTATGTTGATTGTGATGTCGAGGAGCCTAACGGCCATATCTTTCTCAAGCCCGAAATTGATGCAGTAAGTTTTGTCACTATACCTGTTCCGCGGATCGATGAGCAAAAATGCAATGGGTGCGGGGAGTGTGGCAGGATATGTAGTTTCAATGCTATAGCGGTCATATTGGACAAGGCTCTTGTATTTCCGGAACTCTGCCACGGCTGTGGCGGGTGTTTCCTCGCGTGTTTAGAGGGCGCGATTATCGAAGTCCCCAGGGAGATGGGAAGGGTGGAGTCGGGGAAGGCTCTTGTCAAAGACGCTGGTGGTGAGAAGAAGCTCGATTTTGTCCATGGAATACTGGATGTTGGGGAAGCAATGCCGGTTCCGGTGATCAGGGATGTAAGGAATGCTGTTCCCGATGTTGACTGGGTGATAATCGATGCTCCGCCGGGAACATCATGTTCGATGGTGGAAACTGTCAGGGATTCTGATTTTGCCTTGCTGGTAACCGAGCCTACCCCTTTCGGGCTGCATGACCTGGAACTTGCCTTCAGAACGGTCGGTGAACTGGGTGTGCCTGCCGGTGTAGTTATCAACAGGACGGGTACAGGGGATTCGGGAGTTTGGGATTTTTGTGACAAGGAAGGATTGGAAATACTCGCAGAGATACCCGAATCAAGGGAGGTCGTTGAAATTTACTCGCGGGGCGGTCTGCTGGTTGCTGAATCTGAGAATTTTGCAGGGATAATTGGCGATCTTATGGATAAACTGGAAAGAAAGGTTCTGTCGGTCAAAAAATGAACGAACTTGTGGTAATAAGCGGAAAAGGCGGAACGGGAAAAACGAGTATCGTTGCCGCCTTTGCCCACCTCGCAGGCAGGGTTGTAACAGCCGACTGTGACGTTGACGCAGCCAACCTTCACTTGGTGATGAATCCGGTCGTACGGGAAACGACGTCATTTACCGGGGGCAAGATCGCCGTGATCGCCCAGGAAAAATGCAATTCATGCGGCAAGTGTCTCGAACTCTGCCGTTTCGATTCTGTCAGCGAGAATGAGGGTGTCTATTTCATTGATAAAATCGCTTGTGAAGGATGTGGAGTATGTGCATATTTCTGTCCCGTTGAGGCCATCGATATGGTCGATGATGAAAATGGAGAATGGTATATTTCGGATACGGTATATGGTCCGATGGTTCATGCCAGGCTTAATGCCGGCGGGGAAAATTCCGGCAAACTCGTTACGCTGGTTCGTAACCGGGCGAGGCGGGTTGCAAAGGAACAGGAGATCGAGACCCTTATCGTTGACGGGTCACCCGGCATCGGTTGTCCGGTTATCGCTTCGATAACAGGGGCGGATGCGGTTCTTGCGGTGACCGAACCTTCGATGTCCGGCCTCCATGACCTGAAGAGGGTCGTGGGACTGGGAAAACATTTTGGAACAAGGGTTTTAATAGCTGTAAATAAATACGATACAAATGAAGAGATCACTGAGGCGATATTCAATTTTGCCAGGAGTGAGAAACTGGAAATAACAGGTACTGTACATTATGATACGGATGTCACCCTTGCACAGATAGCGGGGCAGAGTGTTACCCGGTTCTCAGACGGACCGGCGGCGGCTGATATCAGGAAGCTGTGGAAGAATGTGGCTCGTACACTGAAACTGGAGGTATGATGAGCGGGAAACCCGATCAGGAAAAACTGGACAGGAGAATGAGTCGAATAGAGCATAAGGTACTGGTTCTCTCGGGCAAGGGAGGAGTCGGCAAGAGCACAGTAGCGGTCAACCTGGCTGTCGCCCTGGCAGGAGCCGGCAAGAAAGTCGGACTTCTCGACGTGGATATCCACGGACCGAGTATTCCAAAGATGCTTGGTATAGAGGGTATGACTCTGCAGGGCAGCAAGGATTCCATCAAGCCTTTTGAGGTCGGAGACAACCTTCGCGTAATGTCCCTGGGATTTCTCCTTCGAAACAGTGATGAGGCTGTTATCTGGCGTGGTCCGATGAAGATGGGCGTGATAAACCAGTTTCTTGCCGATGTCGAGTGGGGGGAGCTTGATTACCTGATAATCGATTCACCGCCAGGTACCGGGGATGAGCCTCTGTCTGTGGCTCAGTTGATCCCTGATGCCGCGGGGGCTGTGGTAGTGACGACACCCCAGAGTGTGGCTCTTATCGATGTCAGAAAATGTATTACCTTCTGCAGGCAGCTTAATCTGCCCGTGCTTGGTGTAGTCGAGAATATGAGCGGTTTCACATGTCCCCATTGCGGTGAACATGTTGAGATATTCAGTAACAGCGGTGGAGGGAAAAGGATGGCCGAGGATATGGGAGTTCCGTTCCTCGGATTTGTGCCTGTAGATCCGATGGTCTCGCAGGCAGGCGACAGTGGGCAGCCATTCGTGATTAACCATCCTGAGACCGAGACCGGCAAGCTGTTTGCTGCCATGGTGGCGCCGCTTCTGGCACTGAAGAAGAGAAAACTTGCCACAGGGCCGTCAACGCCGGGTAGCTGTGCATCCAGATCCAGCGATGATGGCAAAGATACAATGAGGATAGCGGTTCCTGTGGACAGTGGAAAAGTGAGCGCTCATTTCGGGCACGCTGAAAAATTTGTCATGTACGATATAGATTGTTCTTCGAATGTCGTTTCTGCATCCATCGAGATGACACCCCCTCCCCACGAAGAGGGTGTGATCCCCGAGTGGCTTCAAAAAGAGGGAGTCAATCTCCTGCTGACCGGCGGGTTGGGGATGAAAGCAAAACAACTTTTCGAGCAGTACGGTATTGATGTTGTCACGGGTGTCCCCCAGGATGATCCTGCCACTATGGTGAGAGCTCATCTTGATGGTACACTGCAGGCGAGTGGTGGTGTCTGCGGCGGTCATGGATCAGGCGGCGGTCATGGATCAGGCGGCGGATGTGGAAGTGGTGGATGTGGCGGGTAGTGGTTGCTGTGCCTGTGTGAATAATCACGCTGATTGTTGATAATAAGTAAGAGGCAGAGAGTTTCTGACGCTCTGAGCTGATGAGAACAGACAGGATAATTCGATTCATGTAGAGAGGAGATTCCACCGATGAAGGATATCAGGAAGAAGACCAGGGCGACCCAGTGTGTGCACTCAAGCCTTATTGCTGACGATACAGGCACTGTGATAACCCCGATATACCAGACTTCCACATTCAGTTTTCGCAACGCGGACCATGGAGCCAGCCTCTTTGCCGGCAAGGAAAAGGGATATATCTATACGAGGATTGGTAACCCGACTGTGCAGTCAGTCGAGAAGGCTGTAGCGATACTCGAGGGCGGGTTCGGAGGGATTGGCTGCGGCAGCGGTATGGCTGCCCTGCATCTAGCCTTCGGAGCGATCCTTCATTCCGGTGACCATGTGATTTGCAGCGAATCCGTTTACGGGCCTGTAGTGGGGCTTTTGAACGAGCAGTTTGGCAATTTCGGCATTACTGTCTCGTTTGTCGATACGACTGACATGGAAGCAGTGAAAAGCGCCCTGAAACCCGAGACGAAACTGATACATATCGAAACACCCGGTAATCCCACTATGGTCGTATCCGATATTGCCGCTATGTCGGATATTGCGCACGCGAACGGTGCTAGGATAACCGTGGACAATACATTCATGAGCCCCATACTTCAGAGGCCGTTGGAGTATGGCGCCGATATCGTTATTCATTCAATGACGAAATTCATCAACGGCCATGCCGATGTTGTGGCCGGTATGGTCGTAGCGAAAGATGAGAAAGACTACAAACACCTTCGCCGGATGTCCAACGCTTTTGGCGGCACGATAGATCCTTTCAATTCTTTTCTTGTTGCCAGGGGTATCAAGACACTGGCTCTCCGCGTAAAACATCAGAACGAGAGTGCCATCAAGGTGGCTGACTTTCTTAACTCTCATCCAAAGGTCGAAAAGGTTATGTATCCCGGACTCAAGTCCCATCCCCAGTACGAGATCCACAAAAAACAGGCGGACGGCCCGGGCGCGCTGATCAGCTTCGAACTAACCGGGGGGCTGAAGACCGGCAAGTTGTTTATTGATTCCCTTCACCTTTGTGTGCTTGCTGTCAGTCTCGGTGGAGTCGAGACACTGATTCAGCATCCCGCCGCGATGACGCATGCCGGCATGTCTCCTGAGATACGCAAGCAGGCAGGCATTACAGACAGCCTGGTACGTATATCCATCGGGATCGAAGATGTTGACGAGATAATAGCTGATCTCGAGCAGGGCCTGGAAAAAGTATAGAGAAACAGATATTTCAAAAGTAAAGTACATTGGGATGATACTGATACGGGAGACGAGATGATATGATATGGAAGCTGGCGCATCCCGCGCCTGAAGAAGTGGAAAAGAACAGGAAATACCAGGTTGAGCGTGATTCCCTTTACCTCGAATATGATATCGATAACAAGGGCATGATCAATTTTGTGATCGATGCGGCCGAACCGTTTGCGGGGCCTGTGCTGGATATCGGGACGGGCAAAGGGCTCGCCGCGATTGAGATCGCAAGAAGAGGGTTTCCGGTCACCACGGTCGATGTTTCCGAAGAGGCGTTTCATGGAGCTCTTCTCAATGCCATCATTGCCGGTGTGGATTCCAGCCTGGAATTCCATATTGTGGAAGAGAATAAGCTTCCCTTTGAAGACGGGAGCTTCAATCTGATCACCCTTGTGAATGTTCTACATCATCTCGAACACCCGGGCGCCATGCTTCCCGAGATATCGAGGGTACTTGACGAGAGAGGCAAACTCATCATTTCTGATTTCACAGAAGAAGGGTTCAGGATCCTCGACCACGTCCATGGCAAGGAAGGAAGGGTGCATTCGAGAAGCACGCAGGAAACCGTGGAAAGCCTGGTTCCAAAACTTCAACAGTACAGCCTGAAATGCATGAGCCGGGACACCCGATTCCATCAATACCTGATGGTCGCGGGAAAAACATAGTAGAAGACTTTCGAGGACGTGGAAAAAGCCTCCATCAATTGTGCCGGTTCCCGGTAAATATCCTTCGCATTCACTTGACCTTACATCCTTAATCTGCTAGCTTCAGAAATCTTTAATAAAGATCCGATTCTTGTAAATCGAACTCAGGGAGAGTATCGGCGTGCGATATCCGCGTACGTATCTCGTCTGGGGCGCGGTCTTTGCGGCTGTACCCCGGTTGGCATATTATGCGGGAAAGATTACGATATGGAATTCAGCCGTTTTGTAGATGAACACACTGCAAAGGTAGAGTCCCTGGAAAGAGAGGGAAACCTTGCCTACTGGGAAGCCGCGCGAAGTGGCAAAGAAGAAGATTTCAGGAAGTATTCACTGGCTGTCATGAAACATGAGAAGATTTATACCGACAGCAAGGAATTTGAATATATAAGGAAAATCAGGGAGTCTGGACAATTTGAGAATGCCCGGCTGAAACGTATAGCGGATCTACTGTACTTTAAATATTCTGGCAACCAGATCGAACACGAGCTGCTTGAACGGATCGTCGACCTCTCAAGCGATATCGACAAGAAGTTCAGTGTCTTCAGGCCGAGTGTTGATGGAAAAGAAATAACGACAAACGATGTTTATTCGATACTGAGGGAAAGTACCGAAAGTGAGTACAGGCGGAAAGCGTGGGAAGCGAGTAAAAGTGTCGGTCCTGTTCTCGCTGAAGAACTCCTCGAACTGATCAGGCTGAGAAACGAGTCGGCGAAGGTCGTCGGTTATGACAATTACTACGCCATGGCGATGGAGCTTGGAGAGCAGAACGAAGCGGGCCTGGTCGTTATATTCGATGAGCTTGAAAAATTAACACGGGAACCTTTCAGGAAATTCAAGGAGGAACTTGACGGCGAATTATCCGAAAGATACGGGATAGGGGCCGAAGAAATAATGCCATGGCATTACCACGATCCCTATTTCCAGGAGCTGCCCGCGACTGGTGACGGTGACCTCGATAAATATTTCAAGGGAAGGGATATCGTTGAGCTGGCTGCCGATTTTTATGCGGGGATAGGGATGCCTGTGGAGGATATCCTGTCGCGCAGCGACCTGTATGAAAGAGAGGGAAAGAACCCGCATGCTTTCTGTACAGATATCGATCGAATGGGAGATATCAGGGTACTTGGTAACATCGTTGATAACAACCAGTGGATGGACACGATACTTCACGAACTCGGGCATGCCGTGTACGACAAGTATATAGACGGGGATCTTCCTTACCTGATCAGGCTGTACCCCCATCTTTGCACGACGGAAGCATCAGCGATGTATTTCGGCCGCCTGTCACAGGATCCGCAGTGGATAAAATCAGCACTAGGCCTGGGTGACGAGGAGATAGCGCTGGTCTCTCCTGTGCTGAAGAAATCGCTCAGGCATAAACAACTGATTTTCGCCAGGTGGGTCCAGGTCATGTTTCATTTCGAAAGGGAGATGTACAGGGACCCTGAACAGGACCTGGGCAGACTCTGGTGGGATCTGAAAGAGCGTTTCCAGATGGTCAGGCGCCCGGAAGGCCGGGACGAACCGGATTACGCCGCCAAGATACATATTGTCTCATCGCCTGTTTACTATCACAATTATATGCTGGGTGAATTGATCGCGTCCCAGTTTCACCACTATGTGACGGCCAGTATCCTTCAACACGGTGATGATATTGGCTTGTACGGCAACAGGGCTGTTGGGGATTACTTCCGGGAAACGGTTTACAACCCGGGGAATATCGTTTCCTGGGATAAGCATGTTGAAATGGTCACCGGGGAACCGCTGACAGCACGCCATTTCGTTAAACAGTTCGTCAGGGAGCAGGAATGATCCGGCTTTTGCCTGCTGCTGTGTGTTCCATAATGATGCTGTGATTCTCAAGGTAAATGAGTATTGGGAAGATGTTCCTGCCTGGCCTGTTGCTCGGTGTGCCGAACCTTTTCAGCACAGTATTTACATTGATGGTTCTCCGGTCTGTATTCGCCTCTGTTGTTTTTCCTTTCATAAATGTGACGGTTATTTCCGGGGCGACTGTCGCTGTCTACTTTATCTGGAGGGAACGGCTGAAAAAAATAGCTGTCATAGGGCTTGCGGTAGCGGCTGTTTCTCTAGTATTATTAGCATTGAAATAGAACTGTGTTCAGATCGCATTGTTCAGAAGGAGGAGTTTTCATGAAGAGAGTAATCCTTTTTATGCTTCTCATAGCTGTTTTTGCCGCCGGAAGCGCCCAGGCGAAGGAGAAAAGTCTTTTCAGTAAGTATTTGAGTGACAGAACGACCGAGAGGTTTGTTGCGGCATTCAATCATTACGAGCTGCAGAGGGCTGATACCGTAAATCATCAGGCGACGATAATCCTTGTCTATCTGTATATGATGGAGATGAACCGTAACCTGGATATGCTCAAAGCAGACTGTGACAACCTCAGCAGCAAGCAAAAGTTCCAGTACGCCAATATTATGCTGGAACTGGAAAAATATGACGACGCGATAGAAATATATAAGAAACTCAATACCGACAAACCCAAATGGTCTTGTCCCTGGCGCCACAGGGGAGAGGCTCACTGGAAAAACGGGGAATTAGATGAAGCAGTCGCAAGCCTCGAAAAATCCATTGAGACAAGAGAGACGCATTACGATGCCTACATCATGCTCGCCGATGTCCTGGCGGATATGGAGAAGTACGAAAAGGCCCTGAATACACTGGAGAAGGGTCTGACATATTATGGCAAGGATATCGAGGATCCTGAAGAGGAAGTAAACACTGTTGACATGAATTTTCTCTATCTCGATCTGCTCGAACGGAACGGGAAGATTGAAAAGGCCGCGGAGATCAGGGAAAAACTCGAAGGGCTCGTTCCGGATGATGAGCGCCTGAAAAAATAATGCTTGGCGCTATAGCAGGGGACATTATCGGGTCGCCGTACGAGTGGAACAATGTCAAGTGGACCGATTTCGATCTTGAGACACCGCTGACGACGTTTACAGACGATTCTGTCCTTACGGTTGCGACGGCCAATTCCATACTGACGGGGGTCGGGTACGATACATCGTTCAGGGAACTGGGGCTGAGGCATTTTGACCGAGGATATGGAGGAATGTTCCGCCAGTGGCTTCGCACTCCGGGCATGGGGCCGTACGACAGCTGGGGAAACGGATCGGCGATGAGGGTCAGCCCTGTCGGATTTGCCTTTGACTCCATTGAAGATGTTCTTGTCGAAGCCAGGAAAAATGCCGAGGTGACCCATAATCATCCCGAGGGAATCAAAGGTGCGCAGGCTACGGCGCTAGCCGTGTTCCTGGCAAGAACCGGCGTTGGCAAAGATGATATTCGGCAGGAGACAGCCGATCGTTTCGGGTATGACATGGACCGTACCCTTGATGAAATCAGGCCGGATTATGAGTTCGATGGATCGTGCCAGGGGACTGTACCTGAGTCGATTATCGCGTTTCTCGAAGGGGATGATTACGAGGATACGATAAGGAAGGCTGTATCGATTGGCGGGGACAGCGATACGGTGGCTTGCATCGCCGGTGCAGTCGCTCAGGCTTTTTATGGCGGTGTGCCGGAAAACATTACTTCAATGGTATGGGATATATTGTCGGCCGATCTACTTAAGATCATGGACAGGTTCAATAAAAAATTCGGGTTGTGATGTAGCCGTGGGAGCGGATGGCCATGCTTTCGGGCGGCGACGATCCTGGGCCGGATGCATGAAATACCGGTCTCCGTTTGTGGGGTGGGTGAAAATTGACTCGGCAAAACGAAAAAAAATCGGTGGATTACATGATTCTTGCAAGTATTTCAACTTGTAAACGTTAACACATTCCAGGGAGTGCCGTTATGAAGAAACACAAGTTATATCCAGGTATTACAAGGTGTTATGGGGGCAGATGGATTTTGCGCCAGGCTGCACCCGTTGTGGCGATCTTGTGCCTGTCTCTTTTTATGTCGTGCAATTCCGAAAGCTCGACCGAAACGGGAGGCGGAGGAAATCTGCCGACGGATCCGCCGCCGTCACCTCCACCGGTAGAATCCGTTATTATCATTGACCATACGTGCTGTGATATCACTGCGATCCCGACTCAAGCGATCGAGGACGCCAGGAACAGCATTGTCATAGCCTACGGGCATACATCCCATGGGAGCCAGCTAGTAACAGGGATGGCAGGCCTTCCATCTTTTATGGGTAGCGGCAACTACGATTTCAACGGGACGGGTGCTGATGGAGCACTTCAGCTTCGGGACAAGCCATTCCCCTACGATCTTGGGTATTCGTCATGGGAACCTGATACAAGGAGTTATCTCGACGCGAATCCCGAAGTAAATGTTATCATATGGTCGTGGTGCGGGCAGGTGAGTAATGCGAGCGAAGCCTATATCGACAATTATCTCAACCTTATGAGTGGTCTTGAAACAGATTATCCAGATGTCAGGTTTGTATATATGACGGGACATCTGAATGGCTGGACATTTGGTACAAACCTGTTTTTACGCAACCAGCAGATAAGGGAATTCTGTATTGCCAACGATAAGATCCTCTACGATTTCGCTGATATCGAGTCATGGGATCCCGACGGGAATTTCTATGCTGACAAGCGGGCAACCGACAACTGTGATTATGACAGCGATGGTGATGGTGAATGTGACAGTAATTGGGCAATTGCCTGGCAGAACGCGCACCCCGGGCAATGGTACGCTTGCGTTGCTGCTCATACCCAGCCGCTTAATGGCAACCTGAAAGCCTATGCCGCATGGCACTTGTGGGCCAGGATAGCGGGCTGGGACGGTTCGTAGGATACTTTCAAACGGGGCACAAGCGAGGCAAGGTCTGGTTACCGTGGTGGTAACGGGAGGATCGCGCCTAGCCGGATAGCCGGTATCCCTGCTTCCCGACTCCCGTTCCGTTTATTCATTCTGATATCATCGAGAAGGCGATTGCGCGCTACTCCGGCTGTGATCAATGGGTTGACGCTTGTGATTCCCGGAGCGATTGTTGTTTTTAAGTGTTGAATTGTCTGAGTGGGAGGAACCTTATGCTGGCAAGTTTTTCAATATTGCCTGTAGGTGTCGGAGAAAAATTGAGCGGGCAGGTTGCTGAAATCATCTCGCTGATCGATGAATCCGGACTGGATTACAGGATGGGAGCTATGGAGACAACAGTAGAAGGCGAGTTCGAAGAGGTGATGGATCTGATTGCCAGATGCCATCATCTTATGCGGAGACTTTCGCCGAGAGTATTGACTTCGATCAAGATCGACGATTTCGGGGAAAAATCCGGGCGTCTGGACGGAAAGATAGCCGATGTGGAGAAAGTGCTCGGAAGAGCAGTAAAGAAATAATGGAATGATCATCCCGTGAATCGATGGATGAACAGATCGACAGAGCGAAAAGCCGGCGAATCGTTAGATTAACGGATTGGTTGATCAACGAGTCGACAGATCACTGAAATGGGCACTCATCCCGGGAAGGATTTTGTGAAAATGTTTTTTATAGTCCTGAGCATTCTCGTGGCTGCATTATTGCCGGTCTCGGTGCAGTCTGAATCGCTTGCGAAGAAATGGGTGACCGGTCGAGTTTTTGAGACGCCGGAATCGGTCATTTATGACGACGAGCTCCATATCCTGTATGTATCCAATATTTCAGGCGGCCCACTTGAAAAAAACGGTAAGGGTTTTATTTCCAAGCTTTCGATGAAGGGTGAAGTTGTTAAATTAAGGTGGATAACCGGACTCAATGCTCCGAAAGGGATGGGTATCAGGAATCGCAGGCTCTATGTAGCGGATATCGATGAACTGGTCGAGATCGATATTGAGAATGGTAGAGTGGTCAAAAGATATCCTGTACAGGGTTCGAGATTTTTAAATGATATAGCGATCGATGGGAAGGGACTAATCTATATCTCCGATTCAGCAAAGTACCACGATGCTATTTACCGCTTTGACGGTAAGAAGGCAGAGTTATGGCTCAAGGGTATAAACATCCACAGGCCCAACGGCTTGTTAGTGGACGAAAACAGGTTGATCGTAGGGATGTCAGGTGATGCCATGCTGCGCTCAGTCGATCTTGAAACCGGGAAGATCACAGATCTTGTCATTATAGGATCGAATATCGACGGGGTAGCTATGGATAACAGGGGGAATTTTCTTGTGTCGGACTGGAAAGGCAAGACGGTCATCGTCGATTCGGACGGAGTGACCATGGTCCTTCTCGATACAACGAAAGAAAAAGTTAATGCGGCAGACATTTGTTTTCTTGATAAATGGAAAATGCTCCTTATACCTACATTCATGGACAACAGGGTAGTTGCCTGCACGCTCGTATATTGAGGATTCTTTTTTTGGGGGGGGGCTCTGATAAAGCGAGTTTTGCAAAAAGCTCCATTTGAGGATACCCGGGAATGTCTGTAAATGGGGATGGAACGATAAAACATGGAGGGCAAAATGAAAAGTTACAGAAAGGAACTGTGGTTTAATATCCCGGGAAGAAGGGAGTTTGTAAATATCACAGGTGAAGTTGAGAGCTGTCTTACCGAGAGCGGGATCACGGAAGGCCTGGCTCTGGTGAATGCGATGCACATTACAGCCTCAGTTTTCATAAACGATGATGAGAGAGGGCTTCATTCCGATTACGAAGATTGGCTTGAAGGACTTGCCCCGCATGAGCCGATCAGTCACTATCGGCACAACCGCACCGGTGAAGATAATGGAGATGCTCACCTCAAGAGACAAATTATGGGTCGGGAGGTTGTAGTGGCGATAACAGGTGGCAGGTTGGATTTTGGCCCCTGGGAACAGATATTCTACGGTGAATTTGATGGTGGCAGGCGAAAACGTGTGCTTGTCAAGATCATCGGTGAATGATTGTCGGGGGACTGAATTATGCGGGAAGCAGCACGTTTATCAGGTTGATGAAATCAATCTTCCCAAGGCAAACCTGGATTTTCAAAACTTTTTTTAATTTATTTCGATTTTTTTCAAGATTTCTCTTGACAGGTTTTCAGGGCGCGTTTTGCGTTGAGCCAGTATGGGCGCGGGATTATGGCGTTTTCGGGGTCTGTGGGGCGCCTGGTGGCTGCTCACGGATCTTTTAGTCTTTTGAGTTGCCCTGCCCTCTTT
>CBDUUV010000047.1:0-18047 GCA_965370495.1 uncultured bacterium | reverse complement strand
GGAGGACTGCTCAAGAAACTGACGGCATACGAAACAGTTTCCTACAATTTCGAAAAAGTCAGAAATGCCATGAGGAGTGTCCTGGATATTCGCGAAGAAGTGGGAGGCCGGAATCTGGTCAATTACACACTGGTTGCTCTCGCGGCCGGTGACAGGCTCGGCCTTTCCGAAGAGTCGATGACTGCTCTGAGAATGGGAATGAACATGTACGATCTGGGGATGATGAAAGTGCCGCGCAGTATCAGGGTTAAGAAGGAAGAGCTCACCCTCAGGGAGAAGAAGAAACTTCTCGAGCATTCCAACATGGGTTTTGCGATGCTCTCTCCGATGGGTCTGGATGAACGTATTATGATGATGGTGCGTTGCCATCACGAGTATTATGACGGAAGCGGATACCCGGAAGGCCTGGTAGGAGAGGAAATCCCGATGGAGGCGCGGATTATAAACGTCGTTGATTCGTTCCGGGCGCTGATTTCCCAGGGGCCCTACAGGCGGGCATTCAGCCTCGACGAGGCGAAAAACGAGATAATCCGCGGGGCAAGGACGAAATTCGATCCCAAGGTAGTGGGGGCCTTCGTCAAAGTGCTTCATGAAACCGGCGCGAGAGTGGATGAGGGTGACTTTATCCTGGATGCGATCGAAAAGGAACTGGAAGAAATAAGAAAAGAAAACAAAAGAAACTACGATACGAAAAGAGTGAAGGAGGAGATTAAATGAACAAGGGCAAGATACTTGTGGTGGATGACGAAGTGAATATTACGCAGATCCTGGAATTCAGTATCGGGTCGGAAGGTTACCAGGTGATAACCGCTTCGAATGGAGAAGAGGCGATCGACAAGGCAAGGAACGAGCAGCCGGACCTGATAATCCTTGATATCATGATGCCGAAGATCGATGGGTACGAAGCTTGTCGCATCCTGAAAACCAGCCCGCTTACGAAAAACATCCCCGTAGTGCTCCTGACCGCAAAGGGAAGGGAAATAGACAAAAAGCTTGGATACGAGGTGGGAGCAACAGATTATATTATCAAGCCGTTCAGCCCAAACAGGCTTATCGACAGAATCCACGAACTTCTTGTGGGAACCAAATAGTTTTATCGGGAAACATGCCGCCAAAGACACTCGCAAATGTTATGTGTCGGGAGAATAAACCCTTTTGGGTTGCCGCGGGAGTATGCGGCATAATATAATCCTGGACACTATGAGAGAATGTTCGACAGATTTACCCTTTGCGGATATTGTTCTGCCTGTTCCTGTGGAAAGGATTTTTACATATTCTGTTCCGGAAGAGGTCAGGGGCTGCTTGGCGCCGGGCTGCCGTGTCCTTGTGCCTTTTGGGAAAAGGTGTATGACGGGGTATGTAATTTCGCTGCATGATGACACGCCGGAAAAGTTCAGGACGAAAGAAATCTCAAAGCTGATCGATGATCGACCGCTTCTGCATCCCGGCCTGATGAAGCTTGCCGGGTGGATGTCCGGTTATTATGTGCATCCGATGGGTGAGATCCTCAGAACGATGCTTCCGGCGGGAATAAAGGGAAAGGGGAGACTGCCTCATGACGCAGTCCCTGCGGGGGATTTTCCGGAAGAGGCTGTACGTCCAGAGCTTGGCCGGGCACAAAGTTCGGCTTTCAAGGACATTACTTCATCGATTCGTGGCGATCGCGAAGGCGTTTTTCTGCTGTATGGAGTGACAGGCAGCGGGAAGACGGAGGTGTATCTCCGGTGCATTGAGGAGGGGCTTTCCCTGGGAAAAACGGCTCTTGTACTTGTCCCGGAAATCGCATTGATACCACAGGCGACCGCAAGATTCAGGCGCCGGTTTGGGAATGACGTGGCAGTTCTGCACAGCAGGCTGACAGGACCTCAGCGTTCAACTATCTGGAAAATGGCGGCGAAAGGTGAAGTCAGGGTCATCATCGGGCCCAGATCGGCTGTTTTTGTGCCGCTGAAGGATCTGGGAGTCATAGTTGTCGATGAAGAGCAGGATCCATCATTCAAGCAGGATGAGAAACCCCACTACAGTGCTGTCGAGGTCGCAAAGTTCAGGGGAAGTAATGAGCATCTGGTCGTGATCCTGGGATCGGCTACACCATCCCTGGAGACGTACCATTGCGCGTTGAGCGGTGAAATAGAAAGTTTCAGGATAGCATTCCGCCCTGCGGAAGGGAAGCTCCCACCTGTGGATATAATTGATATGAGAGAGCGGGAAGGGATCATCTCGGACGAACTCCTGGATGCGCTGGATACCTGCGTCAGGAAGGGTAACCAGGCGATCGTCCTGATCGACAGGCGGGGGCACGCAAATTATGTGCAATGTCGAAAATGCGGCTGGATAGACAGGTGCCCGGGCTGTTCGATCTCCCTGACATACCACAGCAGGGGACACAAGCTGATGTGTCATTATTGCGGCTTCAGCCGCCGTCCCCCGAAGAAATGCCCGAGGTGTGGGAATTACAGGGTTCTCCAGAAGGGGGTAGGGACACAGAGAGTGGAGATGGAGCTGAAAACACTTCTTCCGACAGCAAGTATATTGCGGATGGATCTGGATACGACGAAAGGGAAGAAAGACCATCTCAAGATTCTAGAAAGATTCGGAAGAGGTGACGCGGATCTGTTGCTTGGCACCCGGATGGTAGCGAAGGGGCATCACTTCCCCAACGTGACCGTGGTTGGTGTGCTCTCGGCTGACGCGGGCCTCAATTTCCCTGATTTCCGGGCAGCCGAGAGAACGTTTCAACTTCTTTCGCAGGCAGCCGGCCGAACGGGAAGAGGTAAAAAAGGTGGAAAAGTTATCATCCAGGCGCTGGCGCCTGACCATTATGTGTACGATTTTCTGGAGAATCACGATTTCGACGGGTTTGCAAGCAACGAGCTGGTGCTGAGGGAACAGTTGCGTTATCCGCCGGCAAGCAGGCTGATGTTGTTTACCATATCATCACGGTCACGTGAGGCAGCCTCTGAAGCAGCCGACCGGGTCAGAAGCGGTATTGCTTTCCGGGGAGGAGTTGATGACGCGGATGTGCTCGGCCCGACAAGCGCGGTGATCGAGAAACTGCGGGGAAGGTACAGATTCCATTTACTGGTGCGTGGTGTGGAAAAGGCGAACGAAAAGAGCAAGCTGGTCAAGATCGCGCAGGAAGCAGTCCGTAGCCGGAGGAACATCGAACTGCAGTGGAATGTCGATCCGGTAAATCTTTTTTAGCCGGAACGACAAGTCCTGCCGAGACTCGATAATTCTTGACATCGTAGAAAGCGGTTGCTAGTTTTCCAGTAGCAACAAAAGAGATGGGTACGTTTCGGATATTTATTTTTTCCTGTTCAAGGTTGGAATGGAGGAGGTATCTCACAGATGAGAGGAAATAAGGCGATTCTGGCGATCATGGTTCTTTTGCTTCTTGGCGTCTTCGCGTGTAAAAGCGTCGAAACGACAAGCGCTATGCTCCACAACCAGACCGGTAATTATGACAAGGCTATCGAGATGGCAAATCTGGCTATCGAAAAGAATCCTTTGGACGCGGAAGCTCATTTTCAGCTGGGAATCTCATACAGTTATACCGGTAATATGAAACTTGCCTACGAATTCTTTTCCAAATCCCTCCAATTTGACTCGACTCCCAAGAGGGCGGAAATAGTAACCCGGAATATTGCATCGAACTGGGCAAATCACTTCAATCTCGGTATACATGAATTCGAGGCCGAAAACCCGGAAGGGGCCGCAAAAGAATTCAAGCTGGCCACAGAAGCTGACCCAAAAAACATACAAGGCTGGCTGAACCTGACCATGGCTTACTGGGGCCTTGCAGCTATAGATAGTACCTATTACGAGGCCTCTTTTGAATCCGCGGATGTTCTTATGTCCATGGTCACGGAAGCTGATGATGAATACAGCAGGGTACTTACCCTGTCGGGCCAGATCATGATAGTTCGGAATGAAGAAGAAAAAGCCATCGAAATATTCGAAAGACTCCTCGCCTTCGACCCGACCAAGGCCGAGGCTGTGGAATCGGTAGGCGATGGTTTCCTGAATAAAAAAGAGTATGGTTCGGCTATAGGTTTCTACAGGATGGCGATCGAAGCCTACAGGTTGACCGAAACCGAGAACGTCGAAATCTATTACAGTATCGGTGCTTGCTATCACAGGGAAAAGAGATATCAGGAAGCAGCCAATGCTTTTCAGCAGGTCATAGCTATGGAGCCGGAAAACCAGAACGCGCATTACAGTCTGCTTCTTGCTTACTATCAGGGGGAATTCCTGGACGAGGTTATCATGCAGGGGCAGCTGTACACGACCGAGATCGCGCCTGATGATCCAAGCGGATGGCAGATTCTCGGGCTTACATACAGCAAGAAGAATATGAAGATGATGGCGGAGAAAGCCACGGAAAAGTATCTGGAACTTATCAACAAGTAGTTTTTGTCAGCAGGCTTTGTTACGGGTGGGCCTTTTGGCTCACCCGCGGGTTTTTGATATTATATTAACAAATAAGTTTGATTGCTGTTTTCAATTTCGCTTGACAGGAGGGTGTATACAGCGTAGGTTTCATGGTATATAGGAAAGAATATCTTTCTTCGTTGTTTCAAGTTCTCCTTAAAACAGCCTGGAGGTCAGCCCGGAGAGGGGCTTTGGATTTAGCCCTCAAGATGGCAGGCTTGCACGTCGATTATAAACAATGATTCCACGGATAGTAATGGAGCAATCGTTCAGGACAGGATCTGATACGGTTTTGGCCGGTTTTCAGATTAATAACAATAAAGTAGTCGTTTAATAAATCGATACGGTTTCGACCGGTTTTTGGATTAATCAATTCAAGGCAATCAACAGGCAATAAGTCAGGAAGCCAGCAAGGGAAGGGGCTGTTTTCATGCAGGCAGATGATAAAACAGAAAAAAAACAGGATCAAAAAAGCCTGAAAACAATGGATATGGCGGAGCTGAAGAGGTATAAAATCGAAGAATTGATGGAGATAGCTCTGGGACTGAAGATCAACGAGGCAAGTAATCTTCGGAAGCAGGAGATCATCTTCAGGATCCTCGAGACACAGGCGCAGATGAACGGGTTGATCTTCAACCAGGGAGTACTCCAGGTGCTTCCCGAGGGGTTTGGATTCCTCAGGTCTCCAGCGTACAATTATCTGCCCGGCCCCGATGACATATATATTTCACCTTCCCAGATTAAAAAATTCGGGTTGAGGACCGGGGATACGGTATATGGACAGATCCGCCCCCCGAAAGATTCGGAGAGGTACTTTGCGCTTCTCAAGGTGGAAGCTGTCAATGGCGAGACACCGGAAAAAGCCAGGAAAAAGGTGCTTTTCGACAATCTGACCCCACTGTATCCGGAAAAGATAATCCAGCTCGAACATGACCCAAAGGATCTGTCTACCAGAATTATGACACTGCTGACACCGATCGGGAAGGGGCAACGAGCGCTGATCGTGGCTCCGCCAAGAACAGGCAAGACGATTCTTCTGCAGAAGATCGCAAATGCGATCTCGGACAATCATCCGGAAATAGTATTAATAGTACTTCTCATAGATGAACGGCCTGAAGAAGTAACGGATATGCAGAGATCGGTAAAAGGCGAGGTGATCAGTTCCACGTTCGATGAACCCGCGGACAGGCATGTTGCGGTATCCGACATGGTGATCGAGAAAGCGAAGAGGCTGGTCGAGCATGGAAAGGATGTCGTTATCCTTCTCGACAGTATCACGCGTCTTGCAAGGGCGCATAACGCGGTTGTTCCTCACTCCGGCAAGATACTTTCGGGCGGAGTCGATTCGAACGCCCTTCAGCGGCCAAAGAGATTCTTCGGAGCGGCGAGAAATACGGAGGAGCAGGGGAGCCTGACTATTGTAGCGACTGCTCTTATTGAGACTGGCAGCCGTATGGACGAGGTTATTTTTGAAGAGTTCAAGGGAACGGGCAACCTTGAGATAGTACTCGATAGAAGAATGGCTGATAAAAGAATCTGGCCCGCGATAGACATTTTCCGTTCCGGAACGAGGAAAGAAGAGCTTCTTCTCGACGAAAAAACAATAAGCAAGGTGTACATCCTTCGCAGATTCCTGAGTGACAAGAGTTGTACCGAAGTGATGGAATTTCTGATCGAGAAGATGGGGCGAACCAAAACGAACGCAAAATTCCTTTCATCAATGAACGCGTAATAGCAACAAGGGGCAGGGAATACAAAAGATAAAAAACTGTAAAATCAGTTTGAAATTCAGTTGGGATAATATTAGATTAAATACCCCGCAGAACAAGTCTGCGAATAACGGCCGTACCAGAGAATCGGAGCAGTAAGATGAAGAAAGATATTCATCCAAAGTACAAGAAAACAAAGATCAGTTGTTTGTGTGGAAATGTGATCGAGACGGGGTCAACGCGCGAAGACATCCATGTCGAGATCTGTTCGAGTTGCCATCCTTTCTTTACAGGAAAGCAGAAGCTGGTGGATACGGCGGGCCGTGTCGAAAGATTCCAGCGCAAGTATGGCGATTATCGCACGAAAAAGGCCGAAGAGAAAAAAAAGGCCGAAGAGAAAAAGTAAGGATCTTCTATTCTCACGCGTAATCAATTGAGGAATAAATGACCGGCAGTGAAGAATGCAGAAGTCTTCGTGTCGGGGGTCAGGCGGTCATCGAAGGCGTCATGATGCGCTCTCCCGGTGGAATAGCTACGGCTGTTCGTACACCCGGGGGAAATATCCTGATAAAGGCGGAACCTTTTGTCAGCTTGATAAAAAAGCACAAGTTTCTGAATATACCGGTCATACGCGGAGCGATCACCCTTATTGAGACTTTTGTTGTCGCGGTCAGGGCACTTTCGTTTTCCGCGGAGCAGGCTACTGTTGAAGAAGAACAGAAAAAAAAGCAGAACAAGGGCCTGGATGCCCTGTACATGGGTTTTACGATCGTGGCAGCTTTTGGACTCGGATTTCTTGTCTTTTTCTATATCCCTCTCCTGTTGACGGAATTATTGAAACTGGAAAGCGGGTTTATGTTCAACCTCGTCGATGGCCTTCTCAGGCTGGTCTTCCTGTTTCTGTATATTATCCTGATAACCAGGTGGAAGGAAATGCGGAGAGTCTTTGAATACCACGGCGCCGAGCATAAAGCGATATTCGCGTTTGAAGACGGTGTGGAGGTTACACCTGAAAACGCAAAAAAATATTCGAGGCTTCATCCAAGATGCAGCACCAGCTTCCTGCTGATCGTTGTCATCGTCAGCATTATCGTATTCATCTTTCTGGGCAAACCTGAAAATATAGTGGACCGGCTTATCAGATTCTCCCTTATCCCCGTGATTGCCGGAATCTCGTACGAAGTGCTCAAGTTTTCTGCCAGGCCTTCGGTGAACCGCAGGATAAGGTTTCTTTTCTGGCCCGGGCTTCTTTTACAGAGATTCACCACGAAGGAACCCTCTCTTGACCAGATCGAAGTGGCGATCGCGGCACTCGAAACCTGCCTGGATGACAAATTACTGGAAACCCGTGGCATTATTAATTAAAATCGTTGCAGCGAGGGCGGTTTGTGCGCCAGGCGGGGGTGTTCCATGTGTAACCTTCGGTGATGTGAACGGAGGCCTCTTTTGAAGTTGACAGAAAGGTACGAGAAGGTACTGAAGCGGTATGATTATCTTGGCGAAGAACTCTCAAAACCTGATAATATAAAAAACCGGAATCTGTACAAAAAGCTCGGCAGGGAAAGAAGCGACCTTGAGGAAGCGGTACAGGCTATCAACAGGTATTTGGATCTGGCCGGAAGGCTTGAGGAAGCAAGAGCGGTCGTTAAAAGTTCCGGCGATGCCGATTTTGTCGAACTGGCGCAGGCTGAAATAGAAGAGGTGGAGGGAGAGGTCGATCGGTTCGAAGAGAAGATCAAGATCCTCCTTGTTCCGAGCGATCCTGATGATTCACGTAATACCGTGATCGAGATCAGGGCAGGGACCGGTGGTGATGAGGCGGCGCTCTTTGTGGGGGATCTATGGCGGATGTACAGGCTGTTTTCCGAGAAAATGAAATGGAAGGTCGAGGTCCTCAGCAGTAACCCCACCGAAATGGGCGGGCTGAAGGAAATAATATTCCTGGTTACAGGCGAGAATGCTTACGGGAAGTTCAAGTTCGAGAGCGGGGTGCACAGGGTACAGAGAGTTCCGGCCACGGAGTCGGGCGGAAGAATACATACTTCGGCAGTCTCTGTCGCTGTTCTGCCTGAAGCGGAGGATGTGGATATACAGGTGGCTGCCAAGGATCTGAAGATCGATGTTTTCAGGTCGAGCGGGCCTGGAGGGCAGAGTGTCAATACGACTGATTCAGCCGTAAGAATAACGCATATCCCGACTGGGTTGGTAGTTACATGCCAGGACGAAAAGTCACAACACAAGAACAAGACCAAGGCGATGAAGGTGCTTATGTCCAGGCTTCTCGAAAAAGCAAGGAACGAACAGGCGAGCGAGATCGCCGAAACCAGGAAAAGCATGGTGGGAACGGGTGACAGGTCCGCGAAGATCAGGACATACAATTTTCCCCAGGGGCGTGTAAGCGACCACAGGATAGGCCTTACCCTGCACAATCTCAGTGGTATTCTCGATGGAGACCTGGAAGAAGTGATCAATGAACTGGCGCTTTCGCACCGTGAGAAACTGCTTGAACTTGAAATGGCAAAAGAAGATAAAGCGGCTGATGAATAAATGGCAGCGGACAACTTGTGGCCGGGTGATACAAGCCCGTGTAACGTTTGTCTGGAATCGCGTTGGGAGTTGATTGAATGGCAGGCGCACCGACAGTTCTTGAGGCGGTCCGTCTATCGGAAGGGTATCTGCGGAAATATGGCGTGGAGTCTCCCAGGCTCAGCGCCGAACATCTGCTGGCAAGGGCCCTTGGATGTTCGCGGCTGGAACTCTACCTGCGGTTCGAGGAATATCTGGCAGAAGACACAATGAAAATATACCGGGCCGACCTGAAAAAAAGGTCAGGGCACTACCCGCTTCAATATTTGCTCGGTGAGATAGAGTTTGTTTCACTGCCGTTCAGAGTGAGGGAAGGTGTTTTCATACCGAGGCCGGAGACAGAACTTCTCGTGGAATGGATAGAAGAAGCGGGTCCATCCGGGCAGGGAGTCCGATTTCTCGAGTTTGGAGCGGGCACGGGAATTATTTCCGGGGCCCTGGCCAAGCGTAATTCGTCATGGGAAGGCGTAGCCTTCGACATTTCAGAGGCAGCTGTCAGGCTGGCCGGCGAGAATTTTTCGGCACTGGGTGTTTCAGAACGGGTTTGCACTTTTGTCAGCTCGGGATTCGAAGCGTTAGGGGCCCGGAAGACCTTTGGGCTTCTGGTTTCGAACCCGCCATATATCCCGGCCGGGCAAATTGACGGCCTTCAGAAGGAAATAGCTTATTATGAGAACAGGACGGCGCTTGACGGTGGGGATGACGGCCTCAAGTTCTACCCGGTTCTTGCTGAAGCCGGGGAAACTTTGCTGAAGCCGGGAGGGATGATCGCAATGGAGGTAGGGGACGGGCAGGCGGAAAGCATCTTCCGGATCCTGCAGAATACGGGATACGAACGTATCGAAGCCAGAAAAGATTATAACGGGCATGAGCGGATGGTCATGGCTTTCAGGCCACTATCCGCAGAAGGAGACGTTTGATGGACAGTTTCAGTATCAAGGGGCCCTGTCGGCTCGAAGGAAGTGTAAAAATCAGCGGGGCAAAAAACGCCATGTTGCCGCTTATGGCAGCGACGATATATACAGGGGGAAAATGTATACTGGAAAACATTCCGAATCTTCGCGATACCAGGACGATGATGAAACTTCTCGAAGTCCTTGGAATATCAACAGAACTCGATAACGGGACATTGTCGGTGGATGCATCGCATGTAAATGCTTTCGAGGCTCCCTATGACCTGGTCAGAACGATGCGCGCGTCAATATATTCCCTCGGGCCTCTTGTCGCGAGGTTCGGCAGGGCCAGGGTCTCACTTCCGGGAGGTTGTGCCTGGGGGCCGAGGCCGATCAACCTTCATCTGCAGGGACTGAAAGCTCTCGGCGCGGAAATCAGGATAGATCACGGCTATATTGATGCCACGGCCGAAAAGCTGAAGGGTGCAGAAATCTTCCTGGCGATCCCGAGTGTCGGAGCGACGGTCAACCTGATGCTGGCTGCCGTACTCGCTGAAGGAGAAACGATTATAGAGAATGCTGCCCGTGAGCCCGAGATCGTTGCGCTTGCCGAGGCTCTCGGCAAGGCGGGAGCGAAGATCGAGGGGGAAGGGACGGCAAGAATAGTTATAGAGGGTGTCGCAGAGATCAAGCCGTTTACACATCGCGTGATACCGGACCGCATTGAGGCGGGAACATTCGCCGCGGCCGCTGTCCTCTCCGGCGGAGAGGTCATGATGACGGAATGCAATCCGGACCATATGCACGCGGTCATAGACAAACTGAGATGCTGCGGCGCGGAGATAGATATCAACGGAAACAGCATGATGGTCAGGGGGCCGGAAAAGATCAAGCCGGTTGATATCGAGACAGGGTTCTATCCCTCATTTCCGACCGATATGCAGGCCCAGATGATGGCGGTCCTTTCCCTGGCCGATGGATCGAGCACTGTCGTCGAGCATGTATACACGGAAAGGTTTACACATGTCCCGGAACTCAGGCGGCTGGGTGCCAGGATCAATCTTGATGGAAGTGTCGCGGTGGTGACGGGAGCAGATTCCCTGCAGGGGGCTCCGGTCATGGCCACGGATATCAGGGCGAGTTCCGCGCTGATACTGGCAGCGATCGTGGCCGAGGGTAATACGAAAATCCTTAGAATTTATCATATCGACCGTGGATATGAAAAGGTCGAGGAAAAGTTCCGGATGCTTGGAGCAGAGATCGTTCGTGTTTCCGGTTAGATGCCTGTGAAGGAAGTCTTTTCTTGCGAAATCTGATAATCGGGACGGCAGGCCATGTGGATCATGGCAAGACAGAGCTCGTGAAAGCCCTCACGGGCAGGAATACCGACCGCCTGGACGAGGAAAGGGATAGAGGAATCTCTATCGTACTGGGGTTCGCCCCCCTCGATCTTGGCGAAGGGATAACCGCAGGGATCGTGGATGTTCCCGGGCATGAAAGATTTGTAAAGAACATGGTGTCCGGCGCCGTAGGAGTTGATCTGGCTTTGATCGTCATTGCCGTGGACGAGGGTGTGATGCCCCAGACGGTAGAGCATTTTGAGGTATTGAGGCTTCTTGGCGTGGAGACGGGCGTAATAGCCATTACAAAGATGGACATTTCAGACCCTGATATCGCCGAGATCGTGGAAAGCGAAGTCCTGGACCTGCTGAAAGACACGCCCCTCGAAAATTCTCCTTTTGTACGAACTTCGGCCATTACCGGTGAGGGTATCGACGAGTTAAAGAAGGCCCTGAGGGAACAGGCGGAGAAGATCAGGCGAAAATCGGCCGGGGAATTCTTCCGGATGCCGGTCGACAGGGTTTTCACAAGGGCAGGGATCGGAACGATAGTGACAGGAACCACCTGGCAAGGTGAGGTTCACAAGGGAGACGAACTGGTTGTAGAACCGGGAGGGGGAAAGGTCAGAGTCAGGGACATCCATAATTTTGAGGCTGTTCTCGGGAAAGCGGAAGCAGGGATGAGGACCGCCCTGGCCCTTCACGGCGTAAAAACAAGCGAAGTGGAGACCGGTAGCCAGCTGTTTTCTCCCGGGATCGTCCAGCCTTCCAGTATGCTTGACGCGGTCCTGGAAATAAGCAGTATCAAGGGGTCACGTATTCGGAACAGACAGAGAGTAAGATTTCACCACGCCGCCGCGGAGATCCTCGCGAGGGTTATCCTCCTGGACCGGGAGGAGCTTCTGGCAGGCGAAAAAGGATTTGTCCAGCTGAGGATGGAGAGGCCTGCAGTCGCGGTCGGGGGTGACCGTTTTGTGCTGAGGACATATTCGCCCATGCGGATCCTTGCGGGAGGAAAGATACTCGATCCCATGGCGCGCAAGGCGAAGCGGTTCGAAAAAGAGCTTGTTGCAACGCTGAAGGCGCTCTCTTTAGGGTCGGTGGGCGATACGGTCATGGCCCTTGTCAATAGAACTGGAGAGGCAGGTGTATCCAAAGAGATCCTGAGGATATTCGGCCTCTCATCAGATGATATCGAAAAGGAAAAAGAAATACTCGAAAAGGACGGCAGGGTAATAACGGTGCAGGGGCAATTGATATCATCGGCTGCCCTGGAAAAAGCCGAAGCCAGACTTTACGATGTATTGAAGCGATTTGCCGGCGAAAACCCTTTGGTATGGGGAGTGGACCGTGAACAGGCCCGCATGGAATCGGGGCTCGAAGAAGCGGTTGTTTTTGACTACCTGCTGAAAAAGGGCGGCGAGGATGGTAAGCTGTTTTTCAAGGGCGGACGCGTAAGGATGGGAAGCGCCCATATGAAAATGTCTGAAAAGGATATGACAAGACTCGATGCTATCGAGAAGAAGATAAATGAAGCCGGGCTGAGGTTTGTCGGGAGTAATGATCTGCTTGCGGAGGCGGGTGACAGGAAGATGCTCGTTAAGTATCTTCATATACTTCAGGAAAACGGAAAGGTCATAAAACTGGGACAGGATGGATTTGCGGGAAGTGCGGTCATAGATGAAATGATCGGAAGACTGAGGGAGATGCTCTCAGGTGGAAACTCGTTGTCAATAGGTGATTTCAAGGAATCGTTCGGGCTTTCCAGAAAATATGCTGTACCGCTTCTCGAATTCCTGGATGATTCGGGGTTGACCGTGAGGCGTGGAGATTCGAGGGTCGCGGGGCCGGAATTCGGTAAAAGCGTTCAGTGAGGGAAAAGAGATGATCAGGAGAAAAACGAGAAAGGTCTTTTACGGTAATGTGGCAGTTGGGGGCGATGCTCCCGTGTCGGTTCAGTCGATGTGTACTTTTCCGGTTACTTCCGGGAAAGAATTGATGAAACAGATCATTTCACTGGCTGAGGCCGGTTGCGAGATCGTTCGCGTCTCTGTTCGTGACAGCGGGGATGTCGCATTCCTGGGATCCGTTTGCCGGGAAAGCCCGATCCCCGTAATAGCCGATATACATTTCGACCATAAGCTGGCGGTAATGTCTGCAAATGCGGGTGTTGCAGGGCTCAGGATCAATCCGGGGAATATAGGTTCGGAGAAAAAGGTCAGGACAGTTATAGAGGCAGCCGGGAAGGCGGGGGTGACGGTAAGAGTAGGGATCAACTCTGGAAGCCTCGAGAAGGACCTTCAGGAACTTTACTCAAAGGAGCCGGCGCGCGCGCTTTGCGAAAGCGGGCTGAGATATATCGATATGATGGAAAAATTCGGGTTTGGCGATCTTGTCTTCAGCCTGAAATCATCCGATGCCATGGTAACCGTGGAAGCGAACAGGCTGTTTGCCAGGGGAAACGATTACCCGCTTCATATAGGGGTGACGGAAGCGGGGCCGAAACTGACCGGGACCGTAAAATCGGTTGTCGCCCTGACGCTTCTGCTTGCCGATGGAATCGGTGATACGGTCAGGGTGTCGTTATCCGGGGACCCTGTAAATGAGATAATGGTTGCCAGGGCAATGCTTTCCTCGCTCGGGCTGAACGATGATTTTCCCGAGATCATATCCTGCCCGACGTGTGGAAGATGCCATCTGGATGTAGCTGCTATCGCGGAGGAACTCGAAAGGGTAATGCCGCGTTCCGGCAGCCATCTGAGGGTTGCTGTGATGGGGTGCGAGGTGAATGGGCCGGGGGAAGCAAGGGAAGCGGATATAGGTATAGCCGGCACCAGTAAGGGGGCGGTCCTTTTCAAAGATGGAAAGATCGTAAGAATTCTTAAAGGGGATTACCTGGAGAACCTGCTTGATGGCATCGATGAAATGACGAGCGATAAAATGGGCGAGGAAAAATAAATTAAACCATACATCAAATAAGTATAGTAAAATTTTTAAAAGTATGGTATGTTGTCGGTTGCGGAAAACGTTCATGATCTGAGCTGGTTAGTTGCATAAATTAATGAGGGGAATAGTCGTTCTTTCTTTTGAACCAGAGAAGGAGGTCGTTTGATGAGGGGAATGATGAGAATCTTTTTGCTGGCAGTTTTGGTGCTGATACTCGCGTCAGCGTTTGCATCAGCTGAAGGATCTCTTGCTCTGCCGACGACAGATAAGGCGATTAATTCGGGTTTCACTGTCATCACTTTCGAGAATATCACCTATCGTATTTTTTCTGCCAATAGCTATCGCATCTATTTTGAGAGAGTTGATGTCACCCACAACAGGATCTTTCTAATACCTGTTGCGGGTGAACAGATTCCCTACTATGATGTGTATATCCAGTGGGGATTATTTCCGCCGGTCTGCCTTGACATCGGAGCAGGGGGTGAAGAGAGTTATCTCCTGGGTTCTGAAACCGGGTATGCTGAAAAGTAAGAGGAAAGAATTTTAACCCGAAGTTAAAGTTTTATACTTTTCTCTAACAAAGAGTGCTGGGGGAGTACTTGACCCCGGAATGACGGTAGCAGAACTCTTTTAATTATAACAGGTTGAGAAAATGCGGCTCACGCCGCGTTTTTGTTTTACGGCATAGCTTTTGCAAGTATTTCATAATACCTGCGGTAGTAGAAAGATGTGTGGCTAAGTGGATGACCTCGGCCCGGGTGCCCTCAGGCTTGTTCGGGGCCTGCTCCGGAAGAAGAGGTTATCAAAAAAGAGGAGGCTTTTGAGCCTCCTCTTTTTTGGTCTTGCCCGGATAACCCCGGATTTTCTATAGTAATCCATCTTTAAAACGCATCTCTGGAAAAGGCAGTATTTTACCTGAAGTTTTTCACGCCGGGATCGTCAGGGACAGAGGGAGTTACGAAAATCGTTTTTTCTCTGAGGCATACAGCTGTTCCGGGCCGGGATTTTCTCGGTTTCTTGACGTACCTTTTCTCCGTATATACGACAGGGACTGTTCCGGACTTTCTTGCTTTACTGAACCAGGCCGCGATTTCAGCGGCTTTTTCTATAAATCGTTTAGGTGTGGAGCGCCCGGAGCCTCTAAGGATGACATGTGATCCGGCACAGCCCTGGGCGTGGAACCAGAGATCTGTTGGAGAGGCAAAATGGTGGGTGAGAAAATCGTTTTCCGCATCGCTTCTGCCGACAAGGACGGTATGATTGTCATCGAGCCTGAAACGCCTGAATCTTTTCTGTGGAGAAAGATCTTTTTTCAGGCCGCCGGGGCTTGCTTCGCGTGGAAGAAAGCCGAGGATGGCCTTGATACTTGTTGTTGATGAGAGCTTTTCATAAACCAGGTTTTTTCTTTCGAATTCTCTTTTCGCCTCGATTCTGTGATTTCGGATCACAAGCCTGCCTTTTTCCCCTTTTTTAGCTTTTCGGAAATACAGGCGGATATTCCTGTCGGGGCTTATCGCCGGGTCGAGCGGTATAATAACAGTATTTTCTCCGGAGAAATCACGTAATTCGATTTCTTTCATTCCCGGCTGGATCAAATGGCGGAATGTAACGAGGAGATTTCCGTAATGCCTCATTTCATCCGTCCTGTCTGCCTGGGCCAGGTCTTCCGAGAGGTTATCAATAAGTTTTCTGGATTTGTTGATATCTTTTTTTATGATCGAGAGGGCTTTCCTTTTGAGGTTTGCCCTGTAATCCGGAATGATCTTTTCGCTTCCAAGTATGTTGAATGCTTCAATAAGGGATCCCGGTTTCTCCGGGCGGGGGGGGATGGGTAATAGAAAAGGATAAATGCTGCAATAACTGGCTTTTCCGCTTCCCGGAATATCATAGATATTCCAGGCGAAGGATTTTGACAAGAGTTTGTTTCCGATCTCCCTGACTTGTTGCCAGACCGGTTCGGGAGAGGGGCCGAAGAGCTTTACGAGGGTCTTCGCGAGAAGCGGATCTATTCCACTTACAGTGGAGACGAGGATGCCGGAGAGTCCTTTCTGATTTTTGCCAGCCGAATCGACCCGGTGAGTTTCAGGAAGATTGTTTGCGGCGGCCACTAGCACATCCGGGCACTCAACGGGAAGTGACAGCAGGGACCACCGCTTGGCAGGGGGCAGTTCGGAAGGGGAAGCCGGTTTTCTGCAGCTGGATACTCCTATAGATGCGTGCAGCTTGTTGCCTGGAAGCTGAAACAGGGAAAAAGCCCTTGTGCCGGGAGTAAGGTCGATCCTTATGGAAAAGGAAGTATTCCCGCCCCATTGATCCTTTGATTCCAGGTGGATCAGGATGATGCGGTCAAGACCCGGGGATGTGACATCGGTGACAGCAGCATCCTTGAGAAATGACAGGATTTCCACGGTATGCCGGGAAGGGACAATGAGCTTGTCCATAGGCAGAAGCTCTGCTTCTCTTGTCGTGAAAAGAATGTGCAGGAAGGGGATATTGGAATTATCCATTGCGAGAGTTATGCCCGACCTGAATCGAAGAACAGATTTGATCCGGGCGCCGCGCAGCACCCTGCCAAGTTCCGTTCCAAGAGCATATGAAGTTAAACCGTTCATTAACGGTATCATATGAAGACTTTCCCTGTATGTCAAATTATACAGAGTTTTGGGCATACATGATTTGGGGGTTGCCGACCAGGAAACCGGTTCCGGCGATCTTTGTACAGACTGTTCCGGTTACACAACCCCCGGAGGGTGATTTGCTTGACAACCAGGGTTGGTATGTCTTACGCTGTGCGCAGATGGGGGATTCATATAACCTGAAAAGAGAATCAAGCATGAATACCGAAGCGGTGTCTTTTCAATTTTCCGAGGAGAGATTGTGGTATGCCCCCGACGGTTTCTGTCTGAGCCTGTTTGTGAGGGAGGCAGCAGGGGCGGCAGGGCGTGCTCCGAAGCTCCTGGAACTCGTGCGCCGAACTATACGAGCGAGACATTACAGTGGCAGGACAGAGGAAGCTTATACAAGATGGATCAGGCGATTCATCCTCTTTCACGGCAAGCGGCATCCGCTTGAAATGGCTGAGGAGGAGGTCACGGCGTTTCTTTCCCACCTCGCCACGGAGGATCGTGTCAGTTCGTCGACACAGAACCAGGCACTCAACGCGATTCTCTTCCTGTACAGGGAAGTGCTCAGGAAAGACCTGGAATGGCTCGATGGGCTTGTCAGGGCGAAGAGGCCGCGCAGGCTTCCGGTTGTACTCACTCGAGATGAGGTACATGATGTTTTTGCCCGGTTGTCCGGCACCCCGAAATTAATGGCTTCCCTTTTATATGGTTCCGGGCTCAGGTTGCTCGAGTGTGCGTCGCTCCGGATCAAGGATGTGGATCTCGCGCGATGCGAGATCACCGTTCGAGACGGAAAAGGAAGAAAAGACCGGATCACACTGTTGCCTGCCAGCCTGAAAAAGCCGCTCATCGACCATATCGCACGTGTCCGTTTGCAGCACGAGCGGGATAAATCAAGGGGGCGTGGCGCTGTCGCGCTGCCCAACGCGCTTACAAGGAAGTATCCGAATGCGAAGTGGGAATGGGGCTGGCAGTGGGTCTTTCCCGCAACGCGGTTTTACCTGGACCGGGAGATGCACGAGTACCGACGCCACCACCTGCACGAGTCCGTACTCCAGCGGGCAGTCAAGGAAGCGGTCCGTGCAGCAGACATCGCCAAGCCGGCGAGCTGCCACACCTTGAGGCATTCGTTTGCCACGCATCTACTCGAGAAGGGGTATGATATACGAACGATCCAGGAACTTCTGGGCCACAGTGATGTGAGTACAACGATGATATACACGCATGTACTCAACAGAGGGGGGCGAGGTGTAAGAAGCCCCCTGGATGATATATGAGAGGATGTCGACATGGTTTGTTCGGCCGTGGCTTTTCCCTCGCAGTCTATCTGAGGTGAGAGTTTGCCGGGCAGCACGTAACCTGTTGATTTGCAGGGCTTGGCAGCCCTGACATAAACACATAATATTGGATATGAAGCAGAGCCTGCAGTAATATCCAATACGCTGGTTCAAGAGACATTATGTTATGTGTACAGGAGTATTGGAGAATGGGAGATACTTGGATCACGGATATACG
>CBDUUV010000046.1:0-18373 GCA_965370495.1 uncultured bacterium | reverse complement strand
AGATTAAAAGAAAAAACATGGATATCTGTGGATCGTTTCCTTCCTGGCAGCCGTTATCGAAAGATAATGTGAATTTTCTGCGTGACAGAATCAACAACTTTTCCTTCGATGATATCGATTCTTGCGGCGCGGCCGATCTGCCTGTTGACGTTTACCTTGGTCTGGATGTTGGTTCGGTCAGCACAAACCTGGCCCTTGTCGGCCAGGATGGATCTGTCATCGAAGAAGTATACCTCAGGACGCAGGCAAGGCCGATCGAGGTAGTGAGCGAGGGACTCAGGATTCTTAATGAAAGAACCAGAGGCAGGGTCAGGATCAGGGGTGTCGGGACGACCGGGTCGGGACGCGAGCTGATCGGTGAACTCGTTGGTGCCGATACGATCAATGACGAAATAACCGCTCACAAGACGGGAGCGTCTTTTATCGGGGAGAATCTGCTTGGCAGGAAGGTAGACACGATCTTCGAAATAGGCGGGCAGGATTCCAAGTATATATATATCGATGACGGAGTAGTCATCGATTTTGCCATGAATGAAGCATGTGCCGCGGGGACCGGTTCTTTTCTCGAAGAGCAGGCGGCCAAGCTTGATATAGATATTATCGGAGAGTTTTCCCGGATGGCTTTTTCTTCGCGCTCGCCGGTACGTCTGGGTGAGAGGTGTACGGTGTATATGGAGCAGGATATATCATCCTGCCAGAAGATGGGTGCGCGGAAAAACGATCTGGTAGCCGGCCTGGCATATTCGGTAGTCCAGAATTACCTGAACAGGGTTGTGCGCGGCAGGAAGATCGGGGATGTTATCTTTTTCCAGGGAGGCACGGCGTATAACGACTCGGTGGCGGCAGCCTTCAGCGGAATACTTGGCCGGGAGATAATCGTGCCTCCATACAATGGAGTGATTGGCGCTATCGGTGTAGCACTGCTTGCCAGGGAAAAGATCACAGCGCTTGGAAAGAGTACATCTTTCCGGGGTTTTGATATTTCAAGGATCGAATACGATATTCGTGAATTTACCTGTAAGGGCTGCGCCAATTACTGTGATATCCAGGAGTTCACTGTGGCTGGCCGAAAAACATACTGGGGCGACAAGTGCGGCGAGAAGTTTCGTAAGAGGACCAGGGTTCCGACAAAACCGGTGATCCCGGACCTTATGAAGGAGTACATGAAACTCCTCAAAAGGGATCCTCTGCCACTGGTCGAAGAAAAACTCGGGGGCAGGGTCGATATATCCGTGCCGAAAGGCCGGAGGAAAGTAACAGCGGGTATTCCTGCGGCCATGTTTTACTACGACACCTTTCCTTTCTGGAATATGTATCTCAGGGCGCTGGGAATGGATGTAGTTACGAGCGCGGAGACGAACAGAAAAACTGTTCACAGGGGGATAGAGGAATCGGTAGCCGAACCGTGTTCTCCCGTGCAGGTGGCGCATGGCCATGTGTTGCAACTGCTTGAAGAGGAAGTCGATCTTGTTTTTGTCCCCAACACAATTGATGTCGAAACCGATGCGCCGGAAACAGGTTCCTATATATGTCCCTGGGGCCAGACCCTCCCGTTTGTGATACGCAGTATGCCGGCCCTTGAGGGGAGAGAGGACATGATTTCATGCCCCCTTGTCCATTTCAGGGAGGGCGAAAGATTCGTCGAGAAAGAACTCCGGCGATTCGCGAAAAAATATGGCATCGGCCGCAGGCGCAACAGATCCGCGGTCAGGGCGGCATATTCAGCCCAAAGCCTGTTTCGTGAAAGTATCCTGGCAGCGGGCACGAAAGCCCTGTGGAAACTTGAAGAGAAGCATGAACACGGGATAATCATGGCCGGCAGGCCGTATAACGTGATGGACCGTGAAATCAATATGGATGTTCCGGGAAAGCTCAGGGATTATTATGGTGTAAATGTTATTCCAATCTTCTTTCTTCCCCTGGACGGTATCAACACGGAAGAAGAAGGAAGCAATATGTTCTGGAATTATGGCCGCAGGATCCTGCAGGCCGCGAAGTACACTTCGGACAGGGAGAACCTGCATCTTATCTATATAACGAATTTCAAGTGCGGCCCTGATTCGTACATAAAACATTTCTGCGACCGGGCATCGGCGCGTCCATGGCTTGCGCTGCAGTTTGACGCGCATGGAAACGATGCCGGTATCATGACACGATGCGAAGCATACCTGGATAGCAAGGGAGTACTCAGGTGGTGGAAGAAAGAAGCTGGTCCCTCGAAGGAAGGACGCTCTATATACCGCGGATGTCTTCCGGAGGAGCCGAAGCTTTTGCGGCAGCGGTCAGGCACTTTGGGATAGAAGCCGAGGTAGTCCCGGAAGGTGATGAGCGGACGTACGAGCTGGCGGGACGGTATACGTCCGGGGATGAATGTCTCCCGGCAAGGGTGACAGTTGGAAATTTCCTCAAAATCATTGATGCTCCGGGTTTCGATCCGTCGAAAACAGCTTTTCTGATGCCGACTGCTGATGGCCCGTGTCGATTCGGGCAGTATGCTCCTTTTATGCGGCAGATCCTCGATGAGATGGGACACGAATCATTGATGATCCTCTCTCCAACGAGCGGAAACGGATATGAAGGGATGGGCGAATTTGCTGCTCCCCTGATAAAGCTGGGTTGGTTGGCGTTGGTTGGCAGCGATGCCCTGCGGAAGATGCTCCATATCTATCGCCCTGTCGAAACCGAGCGGGGAGCGGCTGATGCTGCGCACAGGGAAGCTTTGCGGGTATTCTGTGAAGCGCTCCAGAAAGGTTCCATTTCAAACATCTCCGTGTCTTCCGAGCTGATCGGCTCGATGGAATCGGCCAGGGATATTTTCCAAAAAATACCTGTGGATCCCTCCAGGGATACCATGCTTATCGGTGTCGTGGGAGAGATCTTCTGCCGCCTTAATACATTCAGTAACGAGGACCTTATCAGAAATCTCGAAAAATTCGGTGCCATGGCATGGCTTTCGGATATAACGGAATGGATCTGGTACACAGACGAGGAACAGGTCAAGAACCTGAAGATGAGAGGAGGGGGCTTCTCTTCCGGCATGGCTGTCGTTCAACTCAAGAAATTCATCCAGAGAAGGCTTGAGCACCAGTTGCTGAGGCCTTTGAAGGAAGTGTTGCCGATAATGGAAGAACCCCGAAACGTCAGGGAGATCCTTGATTATGCCCAACCCTATCTGCCGTGGCACGGGGCTCTCGGTGAGATGGTTCTCAGTGTTGGCAAAGGCATTTACATGTATGAAAAAGGTGCTGACGGTATCATCGATATCAGCCCATTCACCTGCATGAACGGTATAATCTCCGAGTCGGTCTATCCCCGGGTGAGCAGGGATCATGATGGGATACCGATCCGTTCGTTCTATTTTGACGGGAATCGAATGGACCTCGAAAACGATCTCGAGATCTTTATGGAACTTGTCAGTAATTACAATCGTAGAAAGATGAGGAAGCGCCGCGTTGTTAGAGTACCTCAGGCGAAAAGGAGACAAGCATGACAGGGTATAAAAGCTTCATGACCATGATGCTGCTCGCTGCGATCCTGGTGTTGCCCCTTCATGGGGTGGAAGCGGCGGGCAATCGCGGCTTGATCGATATCAAACTTGATGTAACCGTGGAGAGTCTTGATAACGGATTGAAAGTCATACTGCTCGAAGACCATTCTGTTCCGGTTATCAGTTACCAGACTTTTTTCCGGGTAGGAAGCCGTAACGAGGTCAACGGGATAACAGGCATATCCCATTTCATGGAACATATGATGTTCAACGGGGCGAAAAAATACGGCCCAAAGGAGTTCGACAGGATACTCGAATCAAGCGGTGGATACTCGAACGCGTTTACATCGAACGATATGACAGCATATTACGAAGATATAGCGAGCGACGGGCTCGAACTCGTGATAGATCTCGATACTGACAGGATGCAGTTCCTTGCGCTTGACCCGAAGTACATGGTGTCTGAAATGGGTGTCGTGATGGAGGAAAGAAGGCTGTCGATCGACAACTCGATCAGCGGCCAGATGTGGGAGGACCTGAATGCCCTGGCGTTCAAGGCGCATCCATACAAATGGCCCGTACTTGGATGGATGTCCGATCTCGAAAAAATCGACAGGGATGATTGTGTAAAATATTTCAGGACGAATTACGCGCCGAACAATGCAGTCCTGATAGTTGCCGGCGATTTCGATACGAAGCAGGCGCTGAAATTGATCCACAGGTATTATGACGCAATCCCGGCGCAGGATCCTCCGCCTCCAGTCCGTACTTTCGAGCCCGAGCAGAAAGGCGAAAGAAGAGCGGATCTGCACAAGGTGGCGGAACTTCCCGAGGCGCTGATCGGATACCATTGCCCGAGTGTGAAATCGGAAGACATTTACGCGCTCGACGTACTCCAGTCGATACTGGCTTCGGGTTACAGCTCGAGACTGTACAGAAAACTTGTTCGTGAGATGGAAGCAGCTCTGAGGGTATATGCATATTTTGGGTGGGGGATCGATCCCGACCTGTTCGTATTTGGAATCAAGATGAGGCCGGGACACGCGACCGTTGAGGGTGAAGAAGCTATTTACGAGATCCTCGAATTGATAAAAAACGAAGGTGTTACTGAACAGGAACTTGAGAAGGCGAAAAATTCTCTTGAAGCGAATTTTGTCAGAAGTATGCAAACGGTAAATGGCAAGGCGCGAAAGATCGGCAGGTACGAGATGCTTTTCGGCGATTACAGGAAATTGCTCGAAGTCCCTGGAAAATATCGCGCGGTGACCAGTGATGACGTGAAGCAGGTAGTTGAAAAATACCTGGGAAAAAGAAATCGCAATGTTATAACCCTTGTTCCGGAAAACAGTGAGGGATAGGAAGATATCAGATGGAGGATTTCAAGATGAAAAGGATCATATTGCTTGTAGTCATAATGGCTTTTCTGTCTGTACCCCTTGCCGTCGGCGGAGCCAGGGACGTCAGCCTTCCCGCCTGGAGCGAGTTGACATTGAAGAACGGTTTCAAGGTCTTCGTGGTCGAGACCGACGAAGTGCCAATGGTAACTTTGCGGATGCTGGTGCCGGCCGGGTCGGCATACGACATCAAAGGGCTTGAAGGAGTAGCCGATCTTACTGCTACGATGTTGATGAAAGGAGCAGGGGGGATGGGGGCTGAAGAGATCGCAGACGCGATCGAGAGCGTAGGCGGGACCCTGAACACCGGCTCAAACAGGGACGGGACTTATATCATCGGTGATTTTATGGCCAGGGATCTCTCTCTCGGCCTTGATTTTCTCGGTATGGTCGTGATTTCACCTGATTTTCCTTCTGATGAATTCAAAAGAGAAAAAGGGATTGTCAAGGCGGGATTACTCGGCGAAAAGGAGAATCCGTCTGCAATTACGACGAAGTTTTTTGTCAAGGAGTTGTTGGGAGACCACCCGTATGCTGATCCTGTCAATGGGTACCTTGAAAGTGTCGAAAAAATATCGAGAGAGGATATCGTCCGTTTTCACAAGGAGAATTTTGTACCTCAGGGCAGTATTCTCGCGATTGTCGGCGATGTCGATGCGAAAAAAGTGCTGAAGATGGTCAAAAAAAGATTCGGGAAATGGAGTGGTTCCCTCCCCGCGGCGAGCCTTGAAAAAAAAGTGGAGAAAGCGGTGTTGACCGGGAGGCGTGTGGTTGTAATCGACAAGCCGGATGCCACGCAGAGCCAGATCAGGATAGGGAATATCGGAACGGGGAGGAATACGCCTGATTTTTTCCCTCTCGAAGTAGCGAATAACATACTGGGCGGAGGGTTTACCTCGCGGCTGATGGATGAGATAAGGGTCAACAGAGGGTTGTCTTATGGAGCAAGAAGCCGGATGTTGAAATATATGCATGGCGGATATTTTCTTGTCTCGACATTTACAAAGAACGAGACACTCCGTGAAACTGTAGATGTCGCTCTGGCTGAACTTGGCAAGATGAGGGATATAAGTGTCGATGATGAGGAACTCGAAGGTTCGAAGAGATACATATCAGGGCTGTTCCCGTTCAGGATCGAGACCAATTCCGATCTTGCACGGTGGATGCTTTCTATCGAGTTCTTCGGTTTGGGTAAGGATTTTGTGGAAAGATACAGAAGCGAGATAGATAAGGTTACTTCAGAGGATGTTCAGAGAGTCGCCAGGGAATATTTCCAGGCAGAAGATAATCTCATCGTAATTTTGACTGATTATGAAGAGACCGCCCGGCAGTTCGAAGGGCTTGGCGAAATCGAGGTAATACGGATAGAAGATGTCAAGTAGCAGAGCGCAGGGAAAGAGTATTATGTTGCCCTGGTATTGATCTCGAAATGGCAATCCTGTTTCATGTGATTTTTTCTGCAGTATGAAAAAATGCCTGAGGGGGGAGTCGAACCCCCACGGAGTTACCCCCACTGCGCCCTGAACGCAGCGCGTCTACCAGTTCCACCACTCAGGCATGACATAATTTCAGGTGATTACAATAATTAACCACGAACCGTTTGTCAAGAGGAGGGGGAAGGGGAATCGGGCGGAAGGCCCTTTTTGACTTGAAAAGTCGCTACCCCTCTGGTAGTTTTCGCCTGTCGCTGATCTGGTCTTTTATAATGGGGCAGTGGGGGGGCGGTCAGTGGGAGGGTGGGTTTTCTTTTTTTTAACAGGTGGGGGGGGATATTCCCGCGAGTCAGTGGTGTATCAGGAATCATGAAGATAGTATGCACAAACAGAAAAGCCAGGTACAATTATACGATTCTCGAAACGATGGAAGCTGGTATCGTATTGAAGGGCACGGAAGTCAAGTCACTCAGGGCCGGAACCGCGCACCTGAAGGATTCATACGCAGCTATAGAAAATAATGAGATATACCTTTTCAGTGCTCATATCAGTCCCTATAAGCAGGGGAACCGGTACAACCATGAACCTACCCGTACAAGAAAACTTCTCTTGCATACCATGGAGATCAAGCGCCTGCTCGGCAAGACCCGGGAGAAAGGCCTCACGCTTGTTCCACTGAAGATATATTTCAATGACGCGGGCAAGGTCAAGATACAGCTGGGTCTTGCGAAGGGGAAAAGATCATATGACAAAAGGCGTTCGATCGCCGACCGGGACGCAAAGAGGGAATTGGCACGGGCGAACAGGGAAAAGGACCGCGAAAGGTAGGCAGTAATGCCGGTATCAGCACGAAACCCCGGACTCCGAGTGGTTGTTGTGACCGCTTTGGCCTTTATGGCCGCGTTGTTCCTGTGGAGCCAGAACAGTACAGGCGCGGAGCGTGGTGAAGCTGAGAAGATCCTGGGCGTAGTATATGCGGACGGAAGGCAGACCGAGAATATTCCTCTTCTCGAGCTCGAAAAATCGAGTGAAGAACTTTTTATTTCGGCTTACGATCTTGCCCGTATCTTCAAAGCGACAAGTTACTGGAACCCCGGAGCGCGGAAACTGGTACTCAGGATCGCCGGCCAAAGATTCAAGTTTACCCTGGATACACGAGTTGTACTTATCGACAGCGAGCCTGTCATGCTGAGGGTTCCCGTCAGGTACTCGAACGGGTTGGTCATGATCCCGATCGAATTTATTTCTGAAATCTTCGTGTCCAGGGCCACCGGGAAGATTGAGATGGACGAACAACGGCTTGTTCTTACCATCGGGTCACCGGAGTACAATGTGACAGGGGTAACTTTTTTCGACGATGAAAAGGGATCGAAGGCTGTCCTGGCTCTTACGGAAGAACTTCTTTTCCACGTTGACAGTGAGACTCCCGGCCTTCTCAGGGTAAAGATATACGGGGGGAAACTCAACGAACTCAAATTTTCGGCATCTCCGGGAAAAGGGCTTTTCAACAGGGTAAGGGCTGAACAGGCCGAGCATGATGCTTATCTTTTTTTTGATGTCATGAAATCCGCGGCGAGGTTCAGGGTCGAATTCATAGATGCCGGCGAAGATAGTATCCGGCAGCGAAAACTGGTTATTTTCCTTGAAAAATCTGAACTTCCCGAGATACCCGAAGCGGATTTTGCCGAGATGAAGAAGATGACGGAAATACTCGATGACAGTGAGGCCAGGCGAGGGTATAAGCTTGCCAGGATAGCAATAGACCCCGGGCACGGTGGGATAGACAAAGGGAAGGTCGGGCCGTCCGGTGTCAGGGAAAAAGATGTGAATATGGATTTGTCGCTTCTTCTGAAAGACAGGTTGATAGAGGAATTCAATGTCGAAGTGATAATGACCAGGACCCAGGATGTTCTCATCCCGCTGAGCAGAAGAGCCGAGATCGCAAATTCAGAAGGTGCGGATCTTTTTATAAGCATTCATTGTAACGGCTGGTTTCATCCCGATGCCGGTGGGTTCGAGACTTATTTCCTGGCGCCGGCGCGCAGCAAGGATGATGTACGGCTTGCCAGGGAGGAAAACGCATCCCTGAAATTCGAAAACCCGGATCTTAACCAGGACGAACTCGATGAACTTGACTTTATACTCTGGGACCTGGTCCAGAATGAATTTATAAATGAAAGCAGCGATTTTGCAGAATTGATCCAGCGGGAAATGAGTAATGTCCTGTCGATCAGAAACCGTGGAGTGAAACAGGCCGGGCTTCTTGTTCTGAGAGGGCTCAAGATGCCGGCAGTGCTTGTCGAAATCGCTTTCCTGTCCAATCCTGAAGAAGAAATCCTTCTGCAGGATCCGATGTTCAGAGTCAGGGTCATCCAGGGTATCGTTGAGGCCGTAAGACGCTTCCAGGACAGGTATGTTGTTAACGGCAGCGCGGGTAGATAATCCCCTGGAAAAACCTGTCTGGAAAGATTGAGAGAAAGATTGGCTGGCAGAAAGACAATAAATGTTCTCCTGGTACTGGTGATAGTAGCCGTCTCGCTGGTGCTGATCATAAAATGGGCACGTATGACCTCGCGCAGGGAAAGCCCGGGCATTATGGAAGTACCGGAGGAAACAAGGAGCGTAACCCTTTTCTTTGCAAACAGGGATGCAGACGGGTTGCTTTCGGAAGCCCGTGAGATAGCCGTTGGCGAGGGCCTGGAAGAGCAGGTAAAGGGAGTCATGGGAGCCCTTCTGCAGGGTCCGCTCAGAGAGAATATGGTTTCCGCTATACCCGTGGGGACAGAAGTCATTCAGGTTTTCTGGGCGGAAGAGACCCAGACGATCTTTATCGATTTCAACCGTACACTGATCTACGGTCATCCAGGGGGTGGAACAGGTGAGTATTATGTGATCAGTATGATTCTCAGAACGATCGCTTCGAATTTTCCCCAGGTTAGAAGGCTTCAATTCCTGGTCGACGGGTATCCGGTCGAGACGATAGCCGGCCATTATGCGGTAGGCAAACCGCTCGATATCATGCGCTGGAGATGATAGAACACTACCTATGAACGATGAAAAGAAAAAAGCTGTCGGTGTCTTCGATTCGGGTGTAGGCGGACTGACAGTAGTCCGTGAACTGATGGAACGGCTGCCCGGCGAGGATATCGTCTATTTTGGAGATACGGCAAGGGTGCCATATGGTTCAAAGAGTCCCGGGACCGTCATCCGTTTTGCCAGGGAGAACCTGGAATTTCTGAAGAGGAAGAATGTAAAGATTATCGTGATCGCCTGTAATACCGCTTCATCCATTGCTCTGCCCGGGATCCGCGAGAATGAAGAAATGCCTGTGACAGGGGTGCTTCTGCCCGGAGCGGGGGCGGCGGTGAAAACGACGCGAAACGGAAGGATCGCCGTTATCGGAACATCGGCGACGATCAGGTCGAGAGCTTATGAAAAGGCAATACACAGCCTGGATCCCAGCCTCAAGGTCAGGTCACATCCATGCCCTCTGTTCGTATCCCTTGCCGAAGAGGGATGGCTCGATAACGAAGTAACGGAGATGGTTGCGCGCAGGTATCTCGAACCGCTTGCTGATTTTAAGGCAGACACGCTGGTTCTGGGATGCACACATTATCCCCTGCTGAAAGATGTGATTTCAAGGGTCGCTGGTGATTCGGTAACCCTCGTTGATTCAGCTATGGAGACTGCCGGGGAAGTCGAGAGGATTCTTGAAGAGAGAAGCCTTTTTAATGACCGGGAAAAGAAAGGCAGATTCGAATGTTTCGTGAGTGATACTCCCTATCTGTTCAAGGAAGTGGGAGAAAAATTTCTTGGCAGGCCTATACAAAAGGTAGAGCATGTTGGAAAGGAAACAGTCGGCAAAGGATGGGATGTTGATGACAGTCAGGAATATGAAAAAACGGAATGAACTCAGGCCTCTGAAAGCAACGCTGAATTATATCAAGGGAGCGCCCGGGTCCGTGCTGTTTGAGATGGGGGATACAAGAGTTATATGTGTTGCGACCGTTGAAAATAATGTTCCGCCGTTTTTGCGTGGTTCAGGAAAGGGCTGGATTACCGCTGAATACGGTATGCTTCCAAGATCAAGCCCGTCGAGGATACCGAGGGAATCGGTCAGAGGCAGGGTGAAGGGACGCACGCATGAGATACAGAGATTGATCGGGCGATCACTTCGCGCCGCCGTCGACCTCGAGAAGCTCGGAGAACGGACGATCATAATTGATTGTGATGTGCTTGAAGCTGATGGCGGGACAAGGACCGCATCGATCAACGGAGGATATATAGTGATGGCCGATGCTCTGCGCCGGCTTGAGCTCGACAAGGTGGCTCTCAAAGGCCACGTCGCGGCGGTAAGTGTGGGAATCGTCGACGGCAGGGTAATACTCGACTTTGATTACGAGCTTGATTCGATGGCGGATGTCGATATGAATGTTGTGATGAACGACAAAGGACAGTATATAGAGATCCAGGGAACGGCCGAGGGAGATGTTTTTTCAGATGAGCAGCTAGAGAAGATGCTCGCGTTGGCCAGGGCCGGGATAAAGCGGGTAATCAGGTATCAGAAAAAGGTAATGAAATGGTCCTGAGAATAGTACTTGGCACCAGTAACAGGGGTAAGATAAGGGAAATTCGAGAGATTCTTTCCAACACGGGTATAGAGCTTGCCGCCCTGGATGAGTTTCCTCCATTCCCCGAACCGGTAGAAAACGGCAAGACCTTTCTTGAAAACGCCATGATCAAGGCAAAAGCCGTACACGCGGCAACAGGATTGCCTGCTCTGGCCGATGATTCGGGCATCGAGGTCGATGCCCTTGGTGGAGCGCCCGGAATAATGTCTGCCCGTTATGGCGGGGAGGGATTAAGCGATGCGGAAAGGGGTATGTTTCTGCTCGATGGTCTCAAGGGAAAAGATGAAAATGAAAGAAGTGCGAGGTTCAGGTGCGTTATGGTACTTTATCCTGTACCTGGCGAAAAGGACGGCGCTTTTGTGACTGAGGGTATTTTTGAAGGAAGGATCGCTGAACGGCCGTCAGGCGACAATGGATTCGGGTATGATCCTGTGTTTTTTGTTCCGGAAGAAGGGATGACGGCTGCCGAGATGGATATCAGCCGGAAAAACAGTATAAGCCACAGGTACAGGGCACTGGTCGAGATGAAAGGGTTGCTGCAGAGTAAGCTGTAGCCATCCCGGAAGAAAGGAAACGTGAATATTGCTTTCCATCGAGAATGTGACAAAGAGATTTAATGGGCATACTGCCGTGGATGATCTTTCGCTCGTGATCGAGTCAGGAGGTATCTATGGGCTCCTTGGCCCGAACGGTGCCGGCAAAACAACTATGATCAGGATGGTGATGAACATCCTCCAGCCGGATAAAGGTTCGATAAATATCTTTGACGCTCCGCTCAATGAAAAAACGAAAGAAAAGATCGGATATCTTCCCGAAGAGCGCGGGATGTACAAGAAGATGAAGGTCCTCGAGCACCTCATCTTTCTGGGCGAGATCAAGGGTATTTCGAAAACGGACGCCAGAAGGAAGGCAAGTGAATGGCTCGAACGGGTCGAGCTTGCTGACTGGGGCGATAAGACTGTCGAATCCCTTTCAAAAGGGATGCAGCAGAAGATACAGTTTATATCGGCAGTGCTGCACGACCCGCAACTCGTTATACTCGATGAACCTTTTTCAGGACTTGACCCGATCAACACGCAGACCCTGAAAGACGTAATCATCGGCATGAAAAACGAGGGGAAGACAATAGTTCTCTCCACGCACCTGATGGAGCAGGTGGAAAAACTGTGTGAAAGGATCTGTCTCATCAACAAGGGCAAAAAGGTCCTCGAGGGAAAATTAAGCGATATCAAGATGGATTTCAGCAAAAATGTCATATCGTTGAGATTTTCGGGAGACAACAGGGTTCTGGAAGGCCACCAGGATGTAGTGGGGATCAGCGAATTCGGGCAGGATCTTTCGATAACATTGAAAGAAGGAGCCGACCCGAACCGTATACTCGGATTTGCCATTGAAAATGGCCGGGTTGACAGGTTCGAGATAGGGGAGATGTCGCTGCACGATATTTTCATAAAAAAAGTCAGGGACGAGGGAGGTGAGATCGATGAAGAAGATGTTTAAAGTAGTCAAAAGAGAATACCTGGAAAGGGTCAAGAAAAAGAGTTTCCTCATCGGTACGATCCTTGGGCCGGTCCTGATGGGCGGGATAATATTTGCGCCGTTGTTATTCATGCGTTTTACACCTGAAACGCAGGTGAAAATCGCGATCATAGATATGACGGGCGTGATATTCGAAAAACTTGAGACCGCTCTGACCGACACCCTTTCTGATGGAACGATGAAATATGAATTGAGGGAAGTGAAATCGAGCGGGCTGGAACTGGACAGGGTCAAGCGAAACCTGAATATGGAAGTTGAAACCGATATTATCGATGGATATTTCATTCTGCCGGAAAATATTATGGAGGAGAGCAAAGCAACATTTTATGGAAAGAGGATCGGGAACCTGAAGACGATGGAGAGGTTCGAAGGGGCCATGGATAATGTCGTAATCAGCGAAAGGCTTAAGGACAAAGGGCTGGATTACGATGTGGTGAGCAACCTTGTCAGAAATATCAGGGTAGAGATGATACAGGTCAAGGAAGGTGAGGAAAAAGAGGGAAAGGGTTTTGACGCCATATTCATGTCCACAATGGTTTTCATCATGATGCTCTATATGTCCATACTGATGTGGGGGATTGTTGTACAGAGGGGCGTGATCGAGGAGAAGAACAGCAGGGTTATAGAAGTGATGCTTTCTTCTCTCAGGCCGATAGACCTGCTGCTCGGCAAAATCCTGGGTATCGGGGCGGTTGGATTGACGCAGTACCTGGTCTGGGTCATCTGCGGAATGCTGCTCGCTCTATACGGGCTCAGTATGGGTGGACCGGTGGCGGAGATAGCTGGAAGCCTCTCTGCTGTTACGCTGATCTATTTCGTTGTTTATTACCTTCTGGGATTCTTTTTCTATGCGACTATGTTTGCGGGGGTGGGATCGGTATGCAATACCGATCAGGAAGCCCAGTCGCTTCAGCAACCGATCGTGTTGTGCCTTGTATTTACCATTATCGTTCCGATGATGATTATACAGAATCCGGACGGGACGTTTGCGACAGTGCTCAGCCTGATACCGTTCTTTACACCGATCGTGATGTTCATGCGCATCAACATCCTTATGCCTCCGGTGTGGCAGATAATATTGAGTATTCTCATCATGCTGAGCAGCATTTACATCGCTGCCCTGCTGTCCGCAAAGATATTCCGTATAGGAATACTGATGTATGGTAAGCGTCCTGATATTCGTGAGATCATCAAATGGATGAAGAAGGTTTGACGATCGAGGAATATTATGTAGGGCGACAAATGAATGAAGGGTGCCTGACAACCGGATTGTCATAAATATTGCTGGGTTTCAGCCGGGCAGGTTTGTTATAAACGTGTTTGATAATATGCCTGCGCGGATGTAATTTACAGCTCCGGCAGGCTGATAATTGATACTCTGTCCCGGGAAAAGTTCCCGGAGTAATAGGGATGGCCGATATGGAATGTGCAGTGATCACAACCTACAGGTGTAATGCAAGATGCCGGATGTGCGGTGCCTGGCAGAATCCCAGCAAATCTTCTGAAGAATTTGATCCCGAGATACTGAAAAAAATACCGGGCGGGATGCAGCGGTTGAATATCACCGGTGGTGAGCCGATGCTTCGCAAGGATATACGCCGTATAGTGGAGATCCTCGACACGAAATCAGAAAGGCTGGAGATCAGCACAAACGGTTTTTTCTATGACAGGATAATAGATATCGCGAAAGATTTTTCCGACATCACCATACGTGTGAGTGTCGAGGGACTTCCTGCCCTGAACGACAGGATGCGTGGAATTGAGGACGGTTTCGACAGGGCGCTAAGGACGATACTCCGCCTCAAGAAAATGGGGGTGAAGGACATTGGTTTTGCGATGACGATATCGGGCGACAACTGCCGGGACCTTCTGGATCTCTATACTCTTGTGGCCTCCATGGGAGTTGAATTTGCCAATGCCGTTGTTCATAATTCGTTCTATTTCTTCAAAGAAGACAACAGTATAGATAACAAAGATGAAGTTGAAGAGGCTATGACCAGGTTTATCGAGGCCCTGCTGTCTTCTCCAAGAACGGGCCTGAAGAAAAAGGTCAAGGACTGGTTCAGGGCTTATCTCAATCTCGGCCTTCTCGGGCATGTTCAGGGAAAGGATCGCCCCATACCATGTGCCGCAGGGACAGATACATTTTTTCTCGATCCGTGGGGGCGAATACTGGCCTGCAACGGTTCCGTGGAACCATGGGTGATGGGTGATCTCGTAACGCAATCCTTCGAGGAGATCTGGAACAGTGAACAGGCTGAGCAGGTCAGGAAGCGTGTTGCCTCCTGCAGCCGCAGATGCTGGATGACCGGTACCGCTGTGCCGGCTATGAGGAAAAATCCGTTCAAACCGGTGCTCTGGGTCCTGAAGAACAAGTTGAGAGTGATGCAGGGCAAATCAGTTTGCCTGGATTAAATCACTGGAGTCAACCTGATGAAAATTGCTATTCTCGGGATTAAGGGAGTGCCGGGATACCATGGTGTGGAGGTAGTTGTCGATTCCCTTCTTCCACATCTTACAGCTCTGGGACATGATATCACGGTATATGGATATGATTCGTATTGTTCGGGTTCGGAGGATTATAACGGGGCCCGTGTGATAGCGGTAGGGGGAATGGGTGCAAAAAAATCTCTTGAGATGATCTCGCATATGTGGAAGGCCTCGCTTGATACGATCAGGGAAGGTTATGATATCGTACATATTCACAGCGCGGATCCATGCCTGCTGGCATGGCTTCCACGATCGAGATACGGAGTGATAGCGACATCTCACGGACAGGCGTATATCAGAAAAAAATGGGGGTTGATGCCGAAACATCTGTCAAGGCTGGCTGAAAGATTTTTTATCAAGATTCCGAAGATAAAGACATCCGTGTCCAAGCCGCTTGCCGACTATTATAATCTGCGGTACCAGAGCGATGTTCTGTATGTGCCCAATGGTATCAATATAATGGAAAAACCGGCGGTTGGTTTTCTGGAAAAGTGGGGGCTGAAGCCTTCCGGGTTTTTCTTTTGTTCGGCCGGGAGGATAGAGCGGACCAAGGGTTTGACGACGCTTCTCGATGCGTACAGGAAGCTGGGTACGGATATCCCCCTGGTCATTGCGGGTGGGGGGAAGGCGACAGACAAGGCCTATTTCGAAGAACTCAAAGCGGACAAACCGGACGGCGTGATATTTACAGGTTTTCTGACCGGTGACGAATATTTTGTACTGTATGCCCATGCGAGAATCTTTGTCTTTCCATCTGAATATGAGGCGATGTCGATAGCTTTGCTGGAAGGGCTATCTTTCGGGGTACCGACAATCTATAGCGATATTCCCGAGAACGAGGTGGTCGCGGCGGGTATAGGATTTTCGTTCAAAGTATCGGACTCAGCCGATCTTGCTGAAAAACTCGAGTATCTTCTTCTGCATCCGGAAGAGGCTGAGCGAATTGGCCGGAAGGCCATGGAAAAAGTAAGAGCGGATCACAGCTGGAAAGCTATCGCGCAGCAGTATCATGATCTGTATCTGCAGATGGCCGGTGATACAGTGAAGTAACAGGGGGGGGTATTTGAGGTCCTTTTGTTGTGTCGTTAAAAAAAATCCCCGCACGATGCGCGGGGATCCGATTATCCATCCGGTGTGCCCTTGATCAGAACTTGATAAGTGAATAGTTTACCCTGGCCTGCCAGTAACCGATATCATCCCCTTCTGGAACTCTGAACATGTGGTATTCGACTTCGAATCCTATGCCTGTCGTAAGAAGGAACCAGTAATCGAGGCCGAGGCCGATCGAGATTCCAGGACAATTTGCCGCTGTTCTGACTGTGGCCAGTGATTCGCTTTCCTGGAAAGATGGAAGCACTCTGTACACTCCACTGCCAGCCGATACGTAGGCCTGTACCATTTGTGTGAATGTGAAGTAATACTTGGCCTTGATGGTAAATGGGATTACACCGAGCATGTCCTTGAAAGTCTCATTGCCGGTATCAAAATTCTGATTGTGAATGATATCATAACCGGTTGCAAATCCAAGGCACAGAGTGTTGGTAAACATTTTGCCGGTATAAAGATCGATACCGAAAAATCCGGTGCCCAGGTCTTTATGAATGGAAGAGCTATAAGCGCCGCCAAAATGAAAAACTGCCTTGTTCGAATTTGCCTGGCCATATGCTGTGCCAGTAGCTGCCAGGCAGAGAAGCAGAAAAAGCGAAACTCCCGAAATAAAGTTTTTTGCTTTCAATATCTTCCTCCGTTTAGAGCATCATAACTGTTATAAGCATATACATTTTGTATAATAAACATAAAGGGTATAGTCAAGCTGTTTATACCGCTTGACAGTTGCGTGTACCGTTCATTTCCTTTGATATGACAGGGATATTCATGTAGATTCAGCTACTTGGGGGGAGGATTTATCCGAGGGCCGGCCGGGAGCCCTGAAAAGGAGAATATATGCGGATCCTGATGGTTCAAACATTCCACTATTACAGGGGTGGGGACTCGACCTATATGTTCAACCTGACAAGGCTTCTGGAGGAGAAGGGGCACAAGGTCATACCATTTGCGATGCAGCATCCTCAGAACCTTCCGTCGGAATATTCGGATTATTTTTCAAGCGAGATAGATTTCCCGGGACTGTTGGGGGAATTTTCGGTGGCGTCTGCTGCAAAAGTCATATCGCAGAGTATTTACAACAAAGAAGCAAAACGCAGGATTGAGAAACTGATCGAGGACACAAATCCTGATATTGCTCATTTTCATAATATTCACGGGCATTTGACTACTTCGATTATCAGGCCTCTGCAAAAAAGGGGGATCCCGGTTGTCTGGACACTGCATGATTATCGCCTCGTCTGTCCAAATACGACTTTTCTGAGGGGTGGGGAAGTGTGCGAACGCTGTTTGCCGCGGCGGTATGGGAATGTTGTGAGATACAGGTGTAAGAAGGGGAGCCTGGCGGCAAGTATTGTTGCGATGATGGCAACAATATATGACCGGGTGTCGAGAGTGCCGTCAAGGGTCAGCCGGTTTGTTGCTCCGAGCAGGTTTCTTAAGGGAAAACTGATCGAAGGAAAGATAAGCCCCGGGAAAATTTCGGTTATTCCAAACTTCGTCGACGTTGATGCATTCAATACGGGTAGGGAAAGCGACTACTTCCTTTATTTCGGCAGACTTTCATATGAGAAGGGGATCGATCAGTTGATCCGTGCTGTGTCCAGGATGGAAAAAGGTGTTCTGAAGATTGCCGGAGAGGGGCCCTTGAAAGAGGAGTTGATAAGGCTTGTTGGCGAGACGGGTGCAAGGGTGGAGTTTCTCGGGTTTGTTGCCGGGGAGCAGCTGCGGCGTTTGCTGGAGGAAGCACAGTTCGTCGTCGTCCCCTCGAGATGGTATGAAAACCTGCCGTTCTCGGTAATGGAATCTCTTGCTGCGGGAAAACCTGTAGTGGCTGCTGATATAGGCGGTATTCCGGAGATGGTGGAAGATGGCGCAAACGGGCTGCTTTTCCCTCCGGGCGATGAAGAAAAACTGCAGGGCTGCCTGGAAAAACTGATATCGGACCAGGAGCTGAGACATAGTCTGGGAACTGCCAGCCGGCAAAAAGCCGAGAAACTATATGGCGGCGAGAACCATTACAGGCAGATCATGAGCCTGTATGACGAAGTGATGGGGGGAGGTTGAGAAAGGCAGCGGTTGACCATACTCCCCCCCTCCAATGGTAAATGGTAAAAGCCCGGGGAGGAAGCAACTTGCCAGGTTCGTGAGAAGCTGATAATTTGCTGTAATTTGCTGTTGGATTTTTGTATATATAAGTCCGGTCTCAGTGTCGGGGTGTAGCGCAGCCCGGTTAGCGCGCCTGCTTTGGGAGCAGGAAGTCGCCGGTTCGAATCCGGCCACCCCGACCATATC
>CBDUUV010000045.1:0-18631 GCA_965370495.1 uncultured bacterium | reverse complement strand
ACCACAAGCACCACCGCAAGAATCGAAATAAAGACTTTTCTTTTCATTCCGGATCTCCCTTTCCTCTGCTATTCCTTATCCTTGAAAAATCCAGCGGCCCTGGCCTGTTCCAGGATTTCTTCCGCAAATTCCCTGGCTTCGGTTTCGGACCTCATGCTCTGGAATTTCTGAACTATCTCCATCATTTCATCCTGGGGCAGAGACATGATATATGCCCTTAGTACGTTCTGGTCAATTTCTTTTTCCCCTTCGCCTTCCTCTCCCGTTCCTTCCTTCTCCACCTTGACACGGTAGGCTACGGTGCGGTTCTTTTCAACCAGGTACTTTTCAGCAACCTCCATAATGTCCTCGGACGTGACGTCCTTGACCATCTCGAACTGCCTGAACATGGCTCGCCAGTCATCCATGAATATCTCACCCATAAGAACTGTAAAGGCGATTCCAAGATTGGAACCGAGCTGCTGGATCATCTGGGAATCGAGCTGATTCTTGATGCGCTGGAGTTCACGCTCCGTTACAGGTTCTGTTTTCAGTTTTTCGATCTCCTCGTATATCGCGTTCTCTAATTCCTCGAGCGTATGCGGATGCTTCGGCTCGGCAGAGAAGACGAGAAGATTGTCATACCGCTCGCCAGGCCCGGTATATACCCTCGGAGGGGTTGCGGTAAGTTCCTTCTCCTCATATATCGTTTTGTACAGGCGCGATGTACGGCCACCGGCAAGCACACTGGTCATTACACCAAATACCAGCGCCTCCGGATCGGGGAATACGGGCTTGTGATAACCGATCATAAGCTTCGCGTTTGCCTCATGCTCCAGGACAAGGCGCCTCTCGCCCTGCTGCTCCGGCTCACGTGTTTCCAGCGCGGGCGGAAGTTCCTGCCTGGGTATAGACGCAAAATATTTCTTCGCCATCTTTTTGGCGGTTTCAAGGTCTATATCGCCCACGATTACGGCTGTCGCGTTATTCGGCGCGTACCGCGTTTTGTGATATTCCACAAGTTCTTTCCGGTCGATCGTCAGCAGATCGCTCATCCACCCCAGGACAGGCCACTTGTAGGGGCAGGCTGTAAATGCCACCGAGTTGAACGCTTCGTCCAGAGCGTCATCAGGATCGTTTTCGGACAGTCGCCTCTCCTCCATCACCACATCACGCTCCGACCAGAACTCCCTGAATACCGGTTCATCCATGCGGTCAGATTCGAGAGTCATCCAGAGTTCGAGCCTGTTGGAAGGCAGGTACACAAAATAGACCGTGAAATCATAGGAAGTGCCGGCGTTGAGCATACGGGACCCGTTGTTCATGTATGCTTCCCACATCTCGTTGTTTACGATGTATTTTGATCTCTGTTCTTCCAGCAGACGCGCCAATTCTCCCCATGCTGTCTCGTATTCAAGGTACATTTCGAGATAATCCGTGCCTTCCTGCTCGAGCAGGTATTTCTTCGAAGTCAGTTCCCCTGGAAGAGTTTCCAGCGCACGGATTTTCTCCACCAGGAGCTTGTTCTGTTTGTACTTGTCAGCTCCGATTTCCGCCTGTTCCTCTTCACTGAATTCCGCCAGAATCGTTTTGCCGAACTCCTTGAATGCCTCGAAACGCCATTCACCCATCAGTTTGCGGAGCTCAATCGTGCTTTCGCCGAGTTCATCGGTCCTTTCTATATAAGGTATCTCCTTTTTATAGTTGGTCGTTCCCATCATTTTCGTACCCTTGAACATCATGTGCTCGAGAAGATGGGAAATCCCTGTCACGTTGGGCCACTCGTTCGCCGACCCCACGTTGAATACAATTGCGCAGAACACGACCGGCGCCTCATGACGCTCGACCACCAGGAATTTCATCCCGTTTTTAAGCTCAAATTCATTTACCTTTTCTTCCAGAGTTTCCGCTATAAGCGCCGGCTGAGCCAGTACGGACAAAACCAGCACGAACGCCGCCAGGAAAAGGCCCATTCCTTTTCTGAACATTCTTCCTCCTTTCCGGAAGTCTGCATCTGTGTTCGTTGTTCGGGCCCCGCACGCGGGGCCGCCGCCTGAAATCGCGGGAAAAAACATCCTATCAGCGAGCCTGCCTGGTTTCAAGCAAAATTCCGGCATACGAACCTTTATATGCATACAGACCTTTATATGAAACTAAGCGAATTTGTTTTTGTACAAGTCTTATCTGTCTTGATCAGATGCGTACGCTGTGATAATTTACACAAACGAAAAAGAAACCGTTCGAACATCTGCTTTTTACGTCGTTTTTAATATGAAGGGATGATGGGCTATATGAAACCTCAAGGAATTGCGCTATGTTTTCTTTCACTGTTCATTCTCTTTTCTTTCGCCCCGGCTGCCGCGCAGAACATCGGTATCCCCGGGATGGACGACCCGTACTGGCAGCAGCAGGTGGATTACCTGATCAAATGCGACCTTGACCCTGAATCGCATATGCTTGCGGGCACAGAGGTCATCACATACACGAACAACTCGCCCGATATGCTCGAGAAATTCTATCTGCATCTCTACCCCGATGCCTACAGGGAAAAAGACTCTCAGCTTCTCAAGGATTATTTGGCCGGTATCGCGTTCCAGGTCAAAGGCCTTTCGAAAAAGAACCGGGGCTGGATCGATATCGACACCCTCATGGTAAATGGCACAGGCAGTGAATTCAGCGTCGAGGGCACGATTCTCACATGCCTGTTATCCAGGCCTCTTCCTCCCGGGGAACAGATAACTATCGAGTTTTCTTTCACCGAGAAGATCCGGCAGCGCATCGGCCGGGCCGGTTATATCGGAGATCACTACGACATGGGGCAGTGGTACCCGAAGATGGTCGTTTATGACAAAAACGGCTGGCATCCGGACCAGTTTCGCATGGGAGAATTCTACGGCGAGTTCGGCACATTTGACGTTCACATAACCCTGCCGGAAGAATTCGTTATCGCGGCAACCGGCACGCCCGTATCGGGAGATCCGGGATGGGACAAAAACAAACCTGGGACAAAAACAACCAGGCCCGAAGAGTATAATCGGGGAAAATTGAAAACGGTTCATTTCCGCGCGGACAACGTCCATGATTTCGCCTGGAGCGCCGACCCGGCGTTTATCGTCGAGGATACAGAGCACAATGGTTACAGAATAATGAGTTTCTACCGTCCATGGAACCACGCGTGGGCCGATTCGGCGCTTGTCCGTGGCGTCAGGGCGATGAAGTGGCTCGAAAGCTTCGCGGGCCCGTATGGATACCCCCAAATGAGCATCGTAGACGCAAATGCCCAGGGCGGAATGGAATACCCGATGCTCGTAATGAACGGCTCCGCGGGCCAGAACATTATCCTTCACGAAATCGGGCACAACTGGTTCTACGGAATGCTCGCCAATAATGAGAGGGACGAGGCATGGATGGACGAGGGCATGACCCAGTACCAGATGTTTCTGTACAACGAGCAGCTCCACGGCCCATATGGCAAACCGTACAAAAAGACTTTTTCCTCGTGGCTGAACCCCCCGAAAAAACTCTGGGAAGGATTGGCCGGGCCGGTTATCGATTATCATCGCTCCGGCTTTGCCGAGCGGGTCGCGACCCCGCATCATGAGTTCAAAAGTTCCGGCCGTTCGATGGTCTATGTCAAGAGTGCGCTTTTCATCAGGGCACTCCGCTACTATGTCGGCGATGAGGATTTCCGGAAGATAATACATACATACTTTGAGCGATGGAAATTCAAACATGTGGACGAAGAAGCCTTTCTTTCTGTTTGCGAAGAGATCTCGGGCATGGACCTCGGGGAGTTCTTCAGGCAGTGGCTTCATACCACGAAGGACTGCGATTACAGTATCGCCCGTTTCGGGGTGGAAGAATCTGAAGGAGGCTACACGGCCGACGTGATGATCAAGCGTAAGGGAGAGATGATAATACCCTTAAAGCTCGCCTTCAGGCTGAAAAACGGCAATACCGTTTCAGAGCGTATAGACGGGATGCCGAGGGACTTCGAGAAGATATTTACATTCCCGGTGGAGCCTGTCTCTCTGTCGATCAACCCCGATAACGAGATCCTCGACATATACCATCTCGACAACTTCTCTCCGCGCAGAAGAGCCTTCATAGTGGATAATCCGTTTAACCGTTTCTACCCCACGGACGCCTATCAGTACCGTATCCTGCCGCTGTGCTACTACAACGACATAGACGGCGGGAAAGCCGGGCTGCGCGTGCGCGGGAGTTATGGCAATACGTACAGAAAATTCACCCTCCAGGGAATGTACGGGATCGAGAGCGAGGCTTTCGATGTATACGGATCATATGAATCGCCTCTTAAGTATTTCGGGCGTGAGGCGGCTTTTTACACCGACGCCTGGTACAGGGAAGGCCGCCAGGGAGGCACCCTGGCCATTTCCAAGACAATGCGGAAATATCTTACGACCCCCGCGGCCAAGCATTACACGCTGAAATTTACATACCAGGAGCTGACTGATTCGTCGTATGTCTTCCCGAACACATACGACGAAGGGAAAAACCTCAAGGCCTCTTTTCTGATCGCGAGCTATCCGCGGGCCGACATATTCGAGACCTCTATTCTTCTCGGCCTGGAACGCTCGACCTGGGGAAGCGATCACAATTATGAAAAACTGACCTTCGATTTTCGTTTATGGGCTTCCAGCGGCTGGCCTTTGCCGATAAAGCCCGGGGTGCGGCTCTTCTTCGGACGCAGCACGATCGATCCACCGCTTCAGGAGATGTTCAATCTTGCCGGCGCGGGGAGCCTGGACAAAGAAAATTACTTCTGGCTGAGAAGCCGTGGCGCTTTCTGGAAGGACCAGTATAACAATTTCCACGTTTCGGGCGATGGAAACCTTCGCGGGTATTACAACGCTGATTTCTCTTTCAAATCACTCTTCGCGTCCAATATAGAGATAGAAGTGCCGCTGCCGATACCGCCGGGAAGGAAAGGCGGCGGAAAAATGATTCCGAAAATCTTCCTGTTCTACGACTGGGGAAAAGTTCTCGACTCGTCTCCACTCCATCTCGTTCCAGAACCTTTGAGCAGCGAACTGGATAGCGATATCTTCGACGATATCCTTCAGGATTTCGGCATCGGAGTCAGAGTGTGGAAGCTCACGGCGAATTTCCCTCTCTACATCAGCCATCCATCACTTACAGGTGACGAGGAGAAATGGGAATACCGCTGGACGATAGGGTTCAACAGCCTGTTCTAGCCCCGGTCACTTGAGCAGAATTATCTTTTTGGTGCTGGTTACAGACCCTGCTTCTATCTTGCAGAAATATACGCCTGACGAAACGACTGCCCCGTCGGAGCCGGTTCCGTCCCATTCGGCGATGTAATTTCCTCTGGGCCTTTCGGTTTCCTCGACGATCCTGACCAGGGTCCCCTGGCTGTCAAAGATACTGATCTTCACTTTTCCGGGCCGGGTCAGGGAATAGGAAATACTTGTCGTTTCAGCAAAAGGGTTCGGATAGTTCTGCCTGGCTACATCTCCGAGGGAAATACTGAAGCTGCTCTCGCTGACATCGCTCCCTCTTATCCCGCCGTCCAGATAAGCCGTTATCCGCACTGTCGCTTCATCTATATACAGCTCCGGGACTTCCCACACATACGAGTCAACTCCTGTCAGCCTTGAAGCGATAATCGTTTCAACGGGGTATTCATCATAATAATTCAGGGTTATCCGGACTGAATCAGGTTCGATATTCTCCGATTCCCACTGGATCTCAAGCATATCGCCAATATGTACAGATTCGCCGCCGTTGGGAACAACAAGCTCTACGAAAGGGGGATATGAGATCTGCGTGCAATACCAGCCTATCCAGCTTACACCATATTTGATGTAGAAGAAGCCATCAAGGCCCCAGCCGGTTCCCCAGCTGTTCTTGCAGATCCAGGCTCCTTCACCCCCGCATGACGTGTCGTCCCACCCTACGATCAGCACAGCGTGGTCCGGTTCGTGGAGATAGTCGTCATGATCGTAACAGCCGCCGGTATACGATTCGAAAAGCTCATGCACCCTCATCGCGGAATATACCGGCCCCTGTAAAAGCGCTCCCTTGATGTCATCAACGCTGTTATTTACATAGAGATCGCCGTTAATAACAGCATACGACACACAGAGGCTCTGCAGACATGCATTACCATCCGTCGCGGTATAAGGGATACAACTTTCCAGCACGGCGCCATTCGTTTTGAAAAGCCTGTATGCCGCGTCCTGGTTGCCCCCGTCACAATCCTTTCCATAAAGATTGCAATCGATGACATGCTGTTCCGACAGATCGAGCGTTACTTCGTCAAATATACCGATGTGTGCTTCCAGCTGGCCAATCGCCGCAAATGCCCAGCACGACCCGCAATGGCCCTGGTTCCGGGCGGATGAAATCACGCCCTGTGTACGCCAGTCGAAGACAGGATCATAGATAACAGCTCCCGGAGACCTGAAACGTGGAAGGCTTTTCCAGAGCTCGGGAGAAGAAGGGACAAACCCGCGGAGGTTCTTTCTTTCTTCAGGAGACAGCTGCATAACGGACGTCTTCCCCACTGTAAAGCGGTACCCGTTCTCTTCGACAAGGCGCGTCAACCGCTGAAGCTCAGTATCTGTTTCGGATGAATAGACGAAAGATGATGATAAAACAGCAATAATACCGATTGCCAATATAGTCCGATACATCTTCACCTCGCGTACAGGGGGGGGCGGGTTAAAATGACAGAGAGGCCACAGGAACAATATAACAGAACCGTTCGTACAGATAAAGCACCGAGTCAGATATCAAAATCTGCTGTGGCCCCCCCATATAACCCCGGATGGGCGGAAACTGGCCTGTCTGCAATCAGAAACTTCCTCCGACTGCAAAGCCCGGAAGGACAAAGAATGCGCCATCCGTATCGGTATCATATATCATATTTATGGTAGGCCGCACAAATAACCCGCCCGTTGACTGGTACTGATATCCGATAGAGAATGTGCCAAGCATGGTCGATTCTGTTTCATCCCAGTTCGAGGCCGATGCTATCAAAGCGCCGGCAGACAAATACAGGCTATGAATATCCCCGATAGGATTAAGAGAGATATACAGCGGAAAAAGCCCGACAAATCCTTCATCAGTTCCAAAGCCCATTACTCCAGCACCTATTCCAACTACATTATTTAAATACTTTTCGATGATCGTGCTGTACAGAACAGCTTTCCCGCCAAGCTCTCCGCCTACAAAAAACGATCGCTCCTGACGAATTCCCGCGCTGCTTGCTGTTGATGCTGTCAAAACGATTACAGCCAGCAAACACAACATTCCCATACGTCGCATAGTTTTCCTCCTTCGGGTTCACGTGACAATACCGGCATCACTCTACCAACTATCCGGATTCTTTGAAACATTTTTTACGCCTTGCCAGCGCCTGAAGTCGAATCCCCCCCCTCCCCACACAACAGATAATTCCTGGTTTTCAATCAAAGACTCTCATGATCACGGGATCGAGATCCTCGAACGAATGCAGCCATTCGATCCTCTCGGCCCTGATCCTGTCCTTATAGGACCTTATCTCCTCGTCAGTATAGAAACGCTTCTCGTCGAAACGCGACATATCTACACCCTGAACCGAGACCGGGACCTCATATCCCCAGTATTCCTCTTTTTCCCACTCGACGCCTCCACGGGATATCTCCCGGATAAAAGCTGCCGAGTCCTGGATCCTGATCTTCTGGCCCGCGAGAACGCAGACCCTGACGAGACTGTAGTCCGAAGCTGTATTTTCACCAGCTGTGATCTTTTCGAATACCGCTTCGATCTCGTCTCTCGACCTGAACACTCTGTCGCCGCCCCGAAGTTCGTACCGGAACCCGTTGATCTTGAACTCTGCGCTGGAACCATCGAGAAGATCCCTCTTGATCTTCCCTCCCGCACCATCGCGCAAGGCGCCTGAAAGATACAGGCGAAGCTTTTCCATGGCCCCGGGAGAAGCGAGGCCTTCCGGCGATTCATCTACCTCTCTACCTCCGAACCCGCCGGTGTTGAACAGGAAGCACTCGATATGAGGGTTCTTTTTGAGAATATCGTAGAAGATATTCCCCTCCTCACCCTTTGACCCTACGATAAACGGGTTTGTCCCGACTTCGAGTACGGACTGTCCGGCTTTCGCCGGATCGGCTGCAGATGTCAGGATAGACTCACCGAGCATAAAAGTCGCCGCTGCCTGCTCCATGTCAAGCTTCATGACCGGAGGGATAAGCGTCTCCCGCCTCGTGATGAAGAAGATCATATCGACGCGATCAAGGTCGATAGCGTCGTCTGTATAATCGAGTTCTCTCCTGATCACTATGCCGCGCCCGTTACGACACTCCCCGCCCGGCACATGGGGATGGTCGTAATTAAAGAAATCGGGTTCAAGCGTTTCCGGGTCGATATAAACATTTTCCAGGACGGCGTTCGGGCTGATCGCTCCGGAATACAGAAGCGGCTGCCCTTCTCTTTCCAGCCCTTCCGTTTTGATATAGGCGTTATCCTCTGTACCGAAGGCCCGGGCCTTGTCGGTAAGAACAAAGAAATCATCCTGGCGGATAATAACCGACTCTCCCTGGTCAGAATTCAGCCAGAAGTGGTGAACAGACAACGTGGTTTTCCCGGTACCGCTTAACCCGAAAAAAAGAGCGCCCTTGTTTTCAACATTCCCTGTCCGCTGGTCCTTCACACATATTACCTTGCCTCCCGCATGTACTCCCAGGCCGCCACCAGTCCCCGCCTTGAGACAAAGCTTCTCCTGGTACATCGACATGCGCAGGTGCCCCTTCTTGACCTCGCCAAAATAGTCGGTGCCCAGAGCGTATGTAACCCTGTTCGTCGCGTCACACAATATTGCCACTTCGGGATACCCCTTTTCCCTGGCAAACTCTGCCCACTCGGGTATGAGAATCTGCACCTGTTCGGGCTCCTCTCCAGCCCTTTCGGGAGGAAGGTCGAATATGAGTTTGTCCCACATGACCAGCATCCTGGCATATCCTGGCGTCAGAATGGTCCTGCAATGATGTGAATGGTCTTTGTGCAGCCCCATAAGCTTGTCCATAACAAGGAGTTGCCCTCCCGCGTCGAGATGGTTCTCCAGATACTCAGTAGCAGCTTTCAGGATCTTCCCCTGTCTCTTGTCAGGGTCTCCAAAGAATATCTCGGTCATGGCTGCTGACCGGCTTGTCTTTTCAGTGATATAGGATGGGCTCCCGTGACAGTTGAGGACATCCCCTGTCTTTCTGGTATCAAGGGTCACCCCGTCCTTCAGCGAAAGCTCATATATCCTGTCGCGATCGCTTGTGAACTTTCCGGCTTTTTCAGCCTTCGCGGTTACACGCTCGACCAGGCTCACGGAGAGAGCCGGCGTGGAATTACTCACCATCGCTCCTTTTCCAGTCCCGGGCTCTGTTGAAAAAACCCGGGTTTATCTTTTTCTTTTGTAAATCGCTCCGGCTGAAAACCCGGAGCAGTCCGTGCGTTTGACAGCCGCTGTCTATACTTTCAGTTGCCTGACAGTATCAATAACCGTGCCATCCCGGTATTCGATCAGCGCTACTATTCGCTCCTCGAATTCCGGCTTTTTTGGTTCACCGGCAATATCGACCGCGATCTGCCTCAATTCCTCGATGGATTTGATCGGAATATCACTCTTTTTAAGGCGTTCCAGGATATCTCCCCTCGCGGGATTGACCGCAATACCACGCTCTGTCACAAGAACATCTATCGTCTCGCCGGGCGCCGTGACCGTTGTCACGCTATCGACGATCGTGATCAGCCGTCCGCGCAGGAGAGGCACCGTTATTATCGTACAATACGAGTCGCAGACATCTGTAAACCCTCCAATACCATGGAGAAGCCACCCGTCTGAATGCGTATTGACATTTACATTGAAATCAACATCTATCTCTGTTGCTCCAAGGACAGCGGCCTTGACCCGTGTGGCAAAGTTTCCCTTAACGTGATAGTTGTATGATGTAAACGGGTCTGTCTCGATATGCAGGGGGTTATCGCCCAGCGATTTAATTCCCACACCATCGAAACATTGTCCATCGAGGATATAACCTATAAGACCCTCGTTAAGCAGATCGACGAGGAATTTGTTGGATCCACCCCTCGCGAAATCAGCTTTCAGGCCGCGCTCCCTCAACATTTCGCCCATATACTTCAGGAAAGCCAGCGAGATGCCCCCGGCACCGGCCTGGAACGAGAATTCAGGCTCATCCATAAGCCCCATATCGCTGACCAGCCGCGCGGCATACTTCGCGATAAGAAGACGTGTCGGACTCTTTGTTATCCTTGTCGTCCCCGATACGATCTTGTCCGGATCGCCAAGCTTGTCCACGACCGTTACATAATCGACATTGCCTCCCCTGATAACCCATGGATAGTTGGGAAAGGGCACCAGGTTATCGGTCAGGGCCACTACCCTGTCCGCGTACTGGGAATCGGCAAGGGCATAGCTCATCACGCCGCATGCCGACGGGCCGCTCAATCCGTTGCAGTTGCCGAAAGAATCCGCGGCAGGAGCCGCGATAAATGCCACATCTATATGCAGGTCGCCATCCTGGATCGCCCGATAACGCCCGCCATGTGAACGCAGTATGCAGGCCTTGCTCATCCGGCCAAGCGAACATGCCCTTCCCACAGGGCCGTTCATCGACCCCTCGATTCGGGTTATGACACCGCTTTCTACATGGCCGACAAGAGGTTCATGTATGGGAAACAGAGCCGACGGAGCTATAGTAAGCCCCTTGAGCCCGCGTGCTGCCAGCTTGTCCATTACCATGTTGACTACATGATCGCCGTTTCGGAGGTGATGATGGAACGAGATCGTCATACCGTCCCTGATCTCGCACGCCTCGATCACTTCGTCCAGAGAAGCTTTCATCTTGTTTTCATAATCAACAACTGCCCTGACAGGAGGCGCGGCTTTTCTTCCACCGCCATGATCGGCGTGCGCGCCTTTGAAAGGCTTGAGTTTCCGGCCATCTATCTCCTCGGGGATCATTCTCCCGAGAGCATTCCGGACCATCTTCATGATCCATCCCCCCTGTCTTAATTATTAAACCCCGTTCTCAATTCTTTATTTATCTTCGTTGTCGAGAAGTCCGAGAGCTTCGGCCAGCCTCAATATCTTTCTGGCCCTTTTTTCTATCGGAGCATCCACCATCTTGCTGCCGATAGACGCAACACCGCTTCCCCTGCTTCTGGCATCCTTGATCGCTTCCACTACTTTCTTCGCGTACTCGATACGTTTCCCGGTCGGAGTAAAGACCTCGTGAATGGGTTCTATCTGGGACGGGTGAATAACACCCTTGCCCTCGAATCCCATCGCCATGGCTTCCCTGGTGTTCAGGACAAGCCCTTCCTCATCCTGAAAATCAGAAAAAACAGTATCGATAGCCTGTACACCGGCAGCTTTTGCGCCCAGCACGAGCAGGCTCCGCGCGACAAAACTCTCGTTTCCTTCCCTTGTACGATCCACCCCGATATCAGCGGTGAAATCCTCTGCTCCGAAGCAGAGCGCTACGACACGGTCACTCGCGGAACCTATTTCGTACGAGTTGAGAATCCCCTTTGCCGTTTCTATCAGAGGCATAAGGAGAACACCATCGGTAATCCCTTCTTTCTTCTCGATATCGTCGATGATTCCGGCGACTTTGCTCACATCGGCTGCCACTTCGCATTTCGGGATAAGTATGGTGTCCGGTCTGGCACGAACGATGACCTCGAGATCTTCCCCGCCGTATTCCGTGGAAAAAGGATTGATTCTGACGATTCTCTCAGCCTCTCCGAAATCGATAGAAAGAAGAGTGTTGCGAACAAGCAGCCTTGCCGCGTCCTTTTCAGGGGGAGATACTGAATCTTCAAGATCCAGGATCAGGCAATCGGCTCCGTAAAGCCCTCCATTCCGCATAAGGTCGGGATTGTTCCCGGGCATGTAGAGCCTTGTCCTTCGCAGCCTGTCCCGCTCGGGGGGATCATATTCGATTTTCTTCGAGGGAAAACAGCATTTTTCTGTCTTGTAGATTCTTTTTACAGCCGTCTCTATACGTGCCTGAATGACATAATCCAGGGCGCCCATGTCTTCGACCCTGATATCCCCGTGTTCTACATCAAGGCTCGAAAGAGTATTCACAACAGTTTCTCTGATCTGCTCTTCGAACATATGCCCGACAGAACTTTTGATCTCGACGGACAGCCCGCCGCTCTTCTTCATTTTCAAAAGGATTGACAGGTCGCCCTTTTTATCCACCCTGCCAGCGCGAATCTCTTTTAGTGCACCCATGGCACCCACTTCCGCTAAAGGTTCTACTTTGAAGGGGCCGCGCCGTCAAAATCACTCTCTTGTGACAGGCTCATATCGCGCCCGCGTCAAACACCGCTTTCTGTGCCGTTATCAACCGGCCCCTCGAACGGTACGCCTCAATGTAACCAATAGTTTTTTATTTGTCAAAAGGGATTCATCCGCCCGTGCATCGTTATTAAAAAAGCTGAAAATACACGAGGCAGGAGGGGCAGAGGCAAGGGTTTAAGACCCCCCCCCCATGGTTTTTTGGATGTAAAACAAAGGTGGGGGCGAATCTTCCCGATCCGCCCCCACCTTAGGTCCCGAAGGTTTTTTAGAAATCCCGTTGCTCAAGCCCCCTTCGGCTGTCGGCGCCTGTATCGAATCCATTCTCTTAACGTTGGGGGGGGAGGCCCCGTTTTTCAAGAGTATCCGCGGGCTCAATTCAGGCTTTACATTTCATTACACATCAAGTTTTATGCCATAACCCGGTGAAAACAGGCCTGGTCGCAGAAGGAATACTCCCGGAACCTTGAAGCACAGTGATAAACAGCTATATCTATTGTATATACAACGTGTTATATGGTCCTGAAGCAGCGGTACCTGCACATGTCCCGCCGTAATTCATTATATATTACCAGAAACCGAGTTCGCACACGTTATCAAAATTCTTTACGCCGCCTGTTTTGCCGTAAAGAATCTTTCCTCAGATGTCAATAACATGGATAGTATTGCTGGGTCTTCTCTCTTTCGTAGGAATGCCGGCGGTCATAACAACTCTGCCGCTGAAACCGGCTTTTCTTACTTTCTCCTTGACCACGGCAAATATCGTTTCTGTTTCCTCGATGCTTTCGACCGGGATAGCTTCTACCCCCCAGACGAGTGACATCTGTCTTGCTACGGGAAGAAAATCTGTCAGCGCGAGGATAGGAATTCCGGGCCTTCTCCTGGCTATCAGCCTTGCCGTTCGCCCGCTGTGGGTCAGTACGGCTATCGCCGTGGCCCCCACATCATTCGCTACCGCGGCGACCCCCGAAGCCACAGCATCGGTCAGCGCGCCCGAATCATCGGAAGAAAAAGCGTTCCGGTTCTTCCTGGTGATAAATGAACGTTGTTTGTATCTCTCTGCTTCCTTAATGATCCTGCTCATAACCTCTACTGTTAGAACAGGGTTCTTTCCCGTCGCTGTTTCGGCAGAGAGCATCACCGCGTCCGTTCCATCTATCACGGCGTTGGCTACATCACTTGCCTCTGCTCTTGTCGGCCTCTGTGATATTACCATGGATTCGAGCATCTGGGTCGCCGTGATAACCGGTTTCCCTTTTGCGAGGCATGCTTCAATGAGGGTTTTCTGTACAATCGGCACTTCCTCGGTCTTAATCTCGACACCGAGGTCGCCCCTGGCGATCATCACGGCATCCGTGGTTTCAAGTATTTCATCCAACTCCTCGAGAGCTTCCTGTTTTTCTACCTTCGCAACCACCTTCGCGCTTGAATCGGCCAGGCCTATCAGATGTTTCAATTCATTTATATCGTCTGCTTTTCTCACGAACGAAAGCGCGACATAATCGACTCCCAGGTTTAACCCGAAATCGAGATCTTCCCTGTCCTTTTCCGTCAGAGACGGAGAACTTACCTTGACCCCTGGAAGATTGACCCCTTTTCCTGATGTAATGATACCACCGTGGATAACCCTGCATCTCACTTCCCTGCCCCCCACTCCAAGCACCTCCAGGTGTATTATTCCATCATTTATAAAGATATTATTACCAATAACGACATCATCTGGAAGCTGCGGATACGTAACTGGAATAACCTTTTCTTCGCTACCGGCTACACCCGTGGTCAAGGTGATCTCTTCCCCTGTGGCAAGGAGGATCTCGCCCTGTTCTATCACTCCGACCCTGATCTTCGGCCCCTGAAGATCCTGCATAATGGCAACGGAATCACTGAGATTCCTTATCCTGTCATAGACCTCCCTGTGATCATCGCGGCTTCCGTGCGAGAAGTTCATCCTGGCGACATTCATTCCAGCATCGATCAACCTTTTCAGCGTCTCGACATCCCTCGAAGCGGGGCCAATAGTACATACTATCTTCGCTCTTTTCAAAAAAACACCTCCGGGAAGTAGTCCGCGCCTGCCGGATCGATCACTATAATGTCAAACCGACCATATATAATACCGACGGATAATTCAAATCCTAATATGCGCCCGCCCGGCATGCCGCTTCTATTTTATCGTTCGATATCGTTGGAATACTAAGGTCAATGGGACCCACCATCTTCAGCTTAACTTCTGAGTGGCTCCAGCCATTTTCCTGGTATATCCAAGGCAGAATGAAGTTACACATGTATTATAACATACATTTTTTCGGCCTGCATATATGCCCCTGGAGTCACGAAAAAATGTAAGGCAACTCTCAAAAGTCAAAAAGTTCCGTAAGTAGCCACCAGGAGCCGCGGAGACCCCGAAAACGCTAACAAATCCGTGTCTATACTAACTCATTGCTAAATACGCCCTGAAAACCTGTCAGGGGAAATATTAAAAGCTGTTGACAGAAAAACCTATTAATATTAAATTAATTGAAAATGAAAATCATTTTCAACATGAGCAAAAGATCCTGTGAAATCAAGAGATTTCTGCGAGTAAAAGGTTCTTGTACAGATGAACGGTAACGGTAAAAATATAATGAACAATATCTTTCGAGACTATCTTCGCGGTAAAGGACTGAAATCGACCCACCAGAGGGAAGTTGTCGTAAATCTGTTTCTGAGGGCGGACAAGCATTACAGCGTTGAAGACCTTTACCGCGCGGCCCAAAGGAAAGATAAGCAAATTGGCTACTCAACTGTCTACCGTACATTAAAGTTACTCGTGGAGGCTAACCTGGCAGAGGAACGCCAATTCAGCGGGGAAGTCACTCGATTCGAGCCGGTACATATAGGAAAGCATCACGATCATCTGATCTGCATTAAATGCGGCAGGATCATTGAATTTACAAATAACAGAATCGAGAAACTTCAGGAGAAAGTAGCAAAGAAACACGATTTCAAGATAACAGACAGCAAGTATGAAATCTACGGTTACTGCAGCAGGTGCAAGAAGTGATTTTTTATCCTGGATTATAGGGAGTGTTTTTTGGTCGCCAAGAGCATAAATTTAACTCGAATGGACAAGAGGGAAAGCGGGGTTGTTCATGAAATTCTCGGAGGGCATAATGTGACCAGGAGGTTGGAAGCCCTTGGCGTGAGACCGGGTGTTGCGATAACCAAGGTTTCATCACAATTCATGAGAGGTCCTATCACTATTCAACTGGGCAATACTCAGATTGCCCTTGGCTTCGGCATAGCGAGAAAGGTCATTGTGAAGATATGAAGAATGGCAATTCTGGGGCAATCCGAAAAATACTCTTGATGGGCAATCCTAATGTCGGCAAAAGCGTTGTGTTTTCAAGGCTTACAGGAGCACATGTTATTGCTTCCAACTATCCGGGAACCACGGTTGAGTTCATCAAGGGGTACATGAAACTCGGCGATGAAAAGGCCGAGGTCATCGATGTGCCTGGAACCTACACACTCGAACCGACCTCAAAAGCTGAAGAGGTGGCCGTGGAAATGCTGTTTGAATCCGTCACTGACAGTGGACGGAGAGACCTGGTAATCAATGTTGTGGATGCAACCAATCTGGAAAGGAATCTCAATCTCACCCTTCAGTTACTCGAGCGTAATATTCCTTTGATCGTTGCTCTTAACCTTTCGGATGAGGCCGGGCATATCGGTATCTCGATAGATAAAGAAAAACTCGAGAAAATCCTTGGCGTGCCGGTCGTTCCGACTTGCGCAATAAGCGGTGAGGGAATAAAGAAACTGGTAACAAGGTTCCCCGAGGCAAAAGTCGGGAATTATAAACACCCGATCGATCGATGGCATGAAGTGGGCGAAATCATCGAACAGGTGCAACGAGTCACGCATCGCCATCACACGTTCCTGGAAAGGTTGAGCGATGCCTCATTACAGCCTGTAACAGGTATTCCCATTGCACTGGTTCTTATATATATGATGTTTGCAATTATCAGGTTTATCGGTGAAGGTCTCATCGGTTTTCTTTTTGAACCCCTGTTTGGCAAATTGTGGGCGCCGGTGGTGATGAAACTTTCTGTCGCTCTGGGCTCAGGGGGTTTTATTCACGACATTCTGATTGGAAGATTGGTGAATGGAGAGATCGATTTTGTGGAATCCCTGGGACTCTTGACCACAGGGCTGTTTGTCCCACTTGCCATGGTTCTTCCTTATGTTGTTGCTTTCTACCTGGTATTGAGTTTCGCGGAGGATTCTGGCTATCTTCCGCGCCTGGGAGTTCTTGTTGATAATATAATGCACAGGTTGGGACTGCACGGTCTGGCCATAATCCCGATGATGCTGGGTATCGGCTGCAATGTCCCCGGAGCCCTGGCTACCAGGGTACTCGAAACGAGGAGAGAAAAATTTATCGCCTCCACACTTATGGCCATAGCGGTCCCCTGCCTGGCACAGATAGCAATGATCGTAGGGCTTGTCGGCAAACATGGGGCCAGGGGGCTGGGTCTGGTTTTTGGAACTTTGTTCCTTGTTTGGCTGGTCCTGGGGATACTAATGAACCTGGTTTTAAAGGGAGAAAGCCCTGAGATATTTGTGGAGATTCCGCCTTATCGCATTCCCTGTTTCAGGGTGTTGCTGAAAAAACTGTGGATGAGAATAAGGTGGTTTTTACAGGAAGCTATCCCTTTTGTACTTCTGGGGGTTCTTGTCGTAAATATCCTTTATTCGCTTCGGATCATCCAGTTCATCGGCAGGTTTACGGCCCCGGTCGTGACCGGGATCCTCGGACTTCCCAAAGATGCGGTGGGCGCATTGATCATCGGGTTCCTGCGCAAGGACGTTGCCGTGGGGATGCTTTCTCCACTCGGTTTGACACTGAATCAGCTTATTGTAGCATGTGTTGTCCTTGCGATGTATTTCCCCTGTGTTGCGACCTTCGCGGTAATGACCAGGGAACTGGGTGCCGTGGATATGATCAAATCCGCGGCAATCATGGTCGTTTCCGCATTGACTGTAGGGGGAATACTCAATCTTTTGCTTAATTACATTTGAACAGGATCGGAAATTTAATGACGATCCCGGTTGAAAAATGGGGGTGTGAATAAATGAGAAAAACGTATCTTATACTGGTTTTGTCAGCAGCCTTTTGTTTAAGCCTTTCAAATGTGGCGTCTTCACATGCTCTGTGGCTGAATGCCACGGATTATTATCCGGAATTCCGTTCTTCAGAGTATGGAACGAGAACAAAAGTCTATTTTGGTTGGGGACATGACTACCCGGTATCTGATTTTCTGTCGGCTGAGGAGCTCATCGAGTTCAATTTGATTACACCAGAAGGAGGAATCGAGCGATTGCAGCCCGGCCAGGGAGGTTTTCTGGCTACAGAGTTAACTTTCCCTGAAAAGGGAACATACATCGTTGCTGCTTCTCTCAAACCTGGATTTTACACGATGTACATGGAAAAAGGTAAAATACATCATAAAGGAGCGCCCAAGACAGGACTGAGCCGGGTAATTATGAGCCGTCGTTTTGAGCAGTATGCCAAGGCGCTTATCAATGTAGGAAGCTCCGGCGAGGTGTCCGGTGAACCCGTCGGGCATACCCTGGAGATTATTCATCTGGAGAATACGTCCGGCTTGAAAGTCGGAGATTACCTGCCGGTTCAAGTGTTATTTAAAGGCAGACCGGCGAGGTTCTGCACGGTGTATGGAACATACGCCGGGTTTTCTACCGGCGATGATTTTGCTTTTGCCACTATGACCGACAGTGAAGGTAGGGCGAAGATAAGGATCCTTCACCATGGCCCCTGGATGCTCAAGGCAAAAGTAAAAATCCCGGCTCCCGATAAACTTGAGGACAAATGTGATGAACTCAGCTACACTGCGACTTTAACCTTTGAGGTGAAATGATTCAAATAAAACGCCGAGTCAGTTCTACGGTTCATCCCCACACCCGTGGGGAACATCGGCGAATTCGGATCGATCATTGTTTCAAGGACGGTTCATCCCCACACCCGTGGGGAACATGGTATACCAAAGGGTGATAGGAATCCTCATTGTCTCCGGATGTCTTCCCCCAGTATTTCATAAAAGAACCATCGCTCGAATATTCACACATAATACAGCTCTGTACCTGACAGATTTTTTAATCTTGTTGACAATCTAACCCTGTAGTTCCTACAAGAAACGTAACCGCTATATCGTGATATTCCCCCGATATTTTGGACACATGGTTAAGCTGCCAAAAGCATCCTCTCATATTCATCCGGGCTCAAGT
>CBDUUV010000044.1:0-19338 GCA_965370495.1 uncultured bacterium | reverse complement strand
GAAAAGAAACTTGTTCGCTTTTTCAACGGTATCTATCCCTCTCCCTGCCAGCAGCTGCGCCTGCAGGTGATCGATTGACAACGCATCAGCAAGCGTATCCCTTTCCTTTTCGTCAAAGAGGCGCACAACCCAGTCCGTCATATTATTCCTGTCTTCTGAAAATACGGTAAAGCAGACTTGTAAGCCGAGTCCTGTTCCCGTCCGGAACGGACGGGCGGTGATCATTTATCTTGGACCGGTGTTTCCACCGGCCTCTAGCGACCTACCCGAGAGTCAAACGAAACGGGCCGTTTCTCCTCTTCTATTTGGTCTTTCACCGGGTGGGGTTTACCAAGCTATCCCCGTCACCGGAGATACTGGTGAGCTCTTACCTCACCTTTTCACCCTTACCTCCGTAAAACGGAGGCGGTTTGTTTTCTGCGGCACTTTCCTTAGGGTCACCCCCACTGGGCGTTACCCAGCACCCTGCCCTGTGGAGCCCGGACTTTCCTCGGACATGTTGCCACGCCCGCGATCACCTCGTCTGCTTTACCGGAAAACCTGTTGATTTATCTACTCTAGGAATATAGCACAGCGCCAACTCGAGGTCAAAGAATGTGAACCGAATTGAGTATTAGCCTGCTGTTCCCCCACACCCACCTGAGTACGTGATTCGTGATCTCACCGGTCAGGTTCGGCCTTTCGCAGGCGATCGAGCACCTCGTTGGCCAGTTTATCGGCCTCGGTGTTTTTCTCCCTGGGTATATGTTCGTACTCTACCCTGTCAAATGACGATGATTCCTGCCACACTACATCTGCCAGCACCGCGAGATGAGATTTCTTAATTCTGTATTCGCCTTTCATCTGCTTTACGACGAGCTCCGAATCGAGCCTGAAATGCACAACACTCGCTTTAAGATCATGCGCGAGACGCACACCCAGGATCAATGCCTTGTACTCTGCTTCATTATTGGTTGCAACCCCCAGAAAATCGGATCGTGACGCAAGGATTTCCCCCGAAGCGGTATATGCTACAGCCGCAGCAGAAGCCGGGCCAGGATTGCCTCTTGCAGCCCCGTCAGTGTTGACAACCAGTGCTCCACTGGCGGAAAGCCCCTGTCCGACTTCAGGCGGTAAGGCTTCCGCCAGTTTCATAAGAGAGTCGCACATTTCCTTTTTTGATGAAAAACCGGAGTTTTTCCACGCAGTGCTAACCGGAACCCCGGTTGCCAGGAGCGTTAAAAGGTGCCTCGTATTTCCCATAATGATCCAATCAGCACAGGAACGATTAACCTGCTTCGTAATAGACAAGTATCCTGCCGCAGAACTCACATCTAATTATCCTGTCGTTCCTTCTGATTTCATGCGCTTTCTGGGGAGGCATCCTCGAGTAACATCCCTGGCATATATCACCAACAAGGTTTGCTACTCCTGAGTCACCCTTAGCTTTCAATATCCTGTTATAGAGCCTTTGCACAGTGTCGGAAATGTGTGGAAGAATACGGACCTTCTCATCTTCAAGGATCAGGAGGGAGTCCCTTTCCTCCTGTATTTCCCTTTCCATATCTTTCATTTTCGAGAGAAGCACTTCTTTTTCGTTGTTTATCTTTTCCTGTATTCTGGCAAGTTTCTCATTCTCGGCCAGGATCTCATCGAGGATTGTCAGTATTCTCTCCTCGGCTTCGTCAACGAGGCCGAGGAGATATTCGATCTCCTTACCCATTAATTTGTATTGCTTGTTTGATTTGAGTGTTTCCCGATCGATCTTTTTCTTGTTAATATCCACGTTATGGCTTTCAACCCTGCTGTCAAGAGTCCGTTTCTCAGATTCCAGTTTCGCGATAGTATCAAGGTCTTTCCTCAGCTCTTCGTCCATCTTTGTGATCTCGTCCTCGATGAAAGTTATCTTTCCGGGTGCTGTTTCGAGAAAATTCTTTTTCTCGAGTATATCATGATCTTTTTTTACGAGCTGGATAAGGAGCAGAATATCCTCTTGTGCAATCATCATGAACAAGTGCCTCTCATTCTAAAAAAAAAATGCTTCCCACAGGGAAGCATTACCGTTCAATCCTCATAAAATGAAGATTCATCATTTTCGTTAATACTTGACATACATCGCAAAACCACTGTCGATTCTCATCCGATCTTTTGATAATCCATAAAAAGCAAAGTAAGAAAGCAGATTATAATAAACCGGGCAGGTCGGTCAAGTGTTTTTTGCCTAAATAGTCCCTTATCTGTTCCTGTTGGGGATCTACTGATCAGTCAGCAATATTCCCGTGATTTCGTACGCGAACTCTCTTAACACCCAGGTGTCGCCTCCATCACCGGTTTTCATCACGATAGAATACTTGTAGGTTCTGTCACCCACCGTCTCTTCCCGCCCCCTGCCGACGACCCAGCCTGTCTGACAATCAATAAAACAAATACCTCTCAGATCAACAAACCTGTTGTCGTCCGGAGTAATATCCATCCACGTATCGCCTCCATCAGTGGTCTTGAGAATGGTTAGCCCACCAACAGCATATCCATACTGGTTGTCCAGAAAACAGAATTCTCTTACAGTTGCTTCTTCGAGTTGCAATACCCAGCTGTCCCCTCCATCCATCGTATTCATGATGATTCCACCACCTGCCCAACCTGTCTCTTCATCAATAAACTCGATAGTCAGGATCGATCTGAGAACAGATGTTCTGGACCCTTCGACCGGAGACCAGACTTTTCCTCCAGTATCAGTCCTATATAGCAATTCAGGGTCTGAATCATTCCATTTGCTTCCCAGGAGAAAACCGGTCTTTTCATCAATCATGCTCATACTCCAGGCACCTTTTGCCTCGACTATCGGCAGCCAGTTGTTCTCCCAGTCATCCCCACCTGTATCTGTTACGAATACTCCGTGGTACCCTTGTATAAATCCGATGTTATCCGTACTGAAAACTATCTGAAACAGATCATCATCACCCGGTGTTCCTGGAAATAACCTGCGTTCCCAGGTTATTCCACCGTCTTCACTCCTGAATATCTTTCCGCCTTTTCCCACAAGCCATCCTTTGTCGGTATCCAGGAAACTGATACTGCTTATATCGACTTGATCCAGTTGAACCGGCTCCCACTCCTTACCACCATCAGATGTCCTGATCATCGTTCCATACTGGCCTGTTACCCATCCGTGTTCCATATCGACAAAGAATATATCGCTGGCGTTACATAATACACTTGGTATCTCATCAGGGGGGGTTGGAGTAAGAGCATTATCCCCTGAACATGAATGTATCTGGAAATATATGAATAATATTATCATCAGCGCGAAAAGGACTGACCTTCTGAGTTGCATTTTAACTCCCATAGTTGCAAAAGCAAACCATTGTCTTATAATATCATAGCCTCAACAATATTGCAATAACATCCGTAATCCACAATCTGTCAGGCTATTACATATGCCATGTCGCCGATCAGAAAGATTTTCGCCAGCGAGCTCGGGCAACAACCGGGTATTACAGGCAATCTTCAAGCCGAACGGGAAAAAATATCAGCTGATTGCTTTCTCTATGGATAAATCCTTCGCCTGTTAACCTGGTTGTACAAAATTTCAACCGAAAAATCCCGCCCGAAGGATTTCGGGCGGGATAACGATATATCTGGTGGGCCCAACAGGATTTGAACCTGTGACCGACCGGTTATGAGCCGGGGGCTCTACCGCTGAGCTATGGGCCCCGAATCGACCATGTGATCTTTCCGACCGGGAAGCAATCTAACATCCAAAAGATGGGTGTTCAATCACTTTTTATCAAATGTCTATGTACCCCTTGAGTTTCCTGCTTCTGCTCGGATGCATTAATTTACGAAGAGCTTTTGCTTCGATCTGCCTTACCCTTTCCCTGGTAACCTTAAAAATGGTGCCCACTTCTTCAAGAGTCCTGGGAGTCCCGTCTCCAAGCCCGAATCTCAATCTGACCACCTTTTCCTCGCGGGGTGTGAGCGTTGCCAGCACCCGCGATACCTGGTCCTTAAGCATCGAATGAGCAGCCGTCTGATCGGGTGAAGATACTCCGGTATCCTCGATAAAATCGCTCAGATTACTGTCATCATCCTCACCAATGGGACGGTCGAGAGAGATCGGTTCCATACTTGCTTTCATCACACTCTTGACCTTGAGAATGGGGTAATCGAGATGGACGGCAACCTCTTCCGGGGTCGGTTCCCTCCCCAGTTCCTGGATCAGCTTGCGTTGTGTCCTTGACACCTTGTTGATAGCCTCGATCATATGTACCGGAACCCTTATTGTCCTTGCCTGATCAGCGATGGCGCGGGTGATCGCCTGCCGTATCCACCATGTGGCGTAGGTACTGAACTTGTAACCCTTGCGATAATCAAACTTGTCGACAGCACGCATCAATCCACTGTTTCCCTCCTGGATCAAGTCAAGGAATTCCAGGCCTCTGTTGGTATACCTTTTTGCTATCGAGATCACCAGTCTTACATTCGCCTCTATCATTTCCTGCTTGGCTTTCTCAGCTTTTCTTTCACCGTGGGTGATATCTTTGTTAATCTTTGCCAGAGAATTGAAGGCTACGATATTTTTCTTTTCGAGTTTCCTGATGCTCTTTTCCAGGTTTTTCAGTCTAGCGGAAAAATCATTGAGATTTTCGACAGACCATTTGATCTTCTTTTTCAATGCCTGTTTTTTTCTGCTCCGGCTCTTCAGTATTAAAAGAGCTTCTTCCACTTCATCCCTTTTCATGCCGATGAATTTCTCGTATTCATCGATCTCTTTCATATATCTGGACATTTGCCTGTAAAGATCCTTAATATTACATACGATTCTTTCGATCTGCAGGGGATGAAGTTTTATCTTAGAGTATTCTACCTTGAGCTTTTTGTTCTTTTCTTCGAGTTCTTTTACCAGATCAAATGATTTTTTCTTGCTTATCCGCTTTTTCAGTGTGTTCCGCAGTACGCTGCTTTCTTCCCTCAGTCTGATTATCTTCTTGAGAATGTTCGTATATTTCTTCTGCTCCTTTACTCCCGAATAATGAGGGTGTAACCCCCCTGTCTCAAGCTGTATGATTTCCTCGAGACGCATTTCGGAATTATCAAGATGCTCAACAAAACATTTCAGCTCGGAAGTGGTCGATTCGAGGTTGAAAACAGCCCAGGAAACCTTGAACCTGCCAGATTCTATCCTTTTTGCAATATTGACTTCCCCTTGCCTGTCAAGAAGGGGCACCTTACCCATTTCGCGCAGATACATCCGTACCGGGTCATCATACCTGACAGTTGCGCCGAGCAATTCTTCAGATTTTTTCGCGTCCCGCGCTTCCCTCTTTTTTTGGGCATCGATTTTCAAACGCGCCTTGGCATCTGTATCGAAGAATTCGATATTCTCAGCGCTGAGCCGTATATAAAGCTCATCAAGAAACCCCGGATCGAAATTATTACCAATGACGGAAGCAATATCTCCATAGAGAACATAACCTTTTTTCTGGCTTAGTGTTATTATATCACTGAGAAGATCGTCTAACTTACTGAGATTCATCAGATTTACTGTCCTCCTTGAATCCTAGTTTCTTGTATTCCCTGGTTATTTTTCTATAGGCTTCTGCTATCTCGATCTCTTCCATCGAGTATTTGTCCTCCCCCATCGTCTCCAACTCCCTTATGCGCTGTTTCATGTCATTCATCTCATCTCTAAGAGCAGCTTTCTTCACCCAGATCAGCGTATCCTCCAACACTTCTCTGACAGGGCCCGGTGAAGGTTCGATCAGGGCTATTTCACTTGCAAGCCTGGACAGCTCCGGATCCTCGATAGCTGCAACGAAATTGGAGCTTTTAATATCAATGTCATTTTTCAGCGCCATGTCAAGCGCTTTGTAATACTTCCTGAAAAGCTCTCCTTCGAAGTCATCTTCCATAAGGTTTTCCAGTATGATCCCGGCATATTGATTATCTTCGAGTCCAAGGCGCAATAACTCCTTTTGAATCTTTTCCCTTTTCGTTTCGGCCTGCAAGACCCTGTCACTCATAGTGTCCAACCTGCCGGAACGTCTCTTAATCCCGGTACGCAACGTACCGACAGGAATATCGAAAAGCCCCGATATCTCCTGCAGAAGCAGCTCCCTGGTAACACCATCCCCGACATGTGACACCGCCCCGAGAAGATGCTTTACAACCTGGGCTTTTCTGTATGAGATTCGCGGGCCTTTTTCAGCTTCCAGCTTCAGATACTCAAAATAATCAGGAGCAGAACGCATCATTTCACGTAATGCATCTGCTCCATTTTTCCTTACGTAACTGTCAGGATCCTCTGCCTCCGGCAGTACAACTATCCTTATATCAAGTCCTTCGACAAGCAACCGATCGGCTGCTCTGACTGCCGCACGTGTTCCCGCCTTGTCTCCATCATTGATAATATATACACGTTTTGCGTATCGCGCAAGGAGCCTTGACTGCTGTTCCGTCAGGGAAGTGCCGCAAACAGCAGAAATATTGCGTATTCCCTTCTTCCATAACATCAAATAATCTATATAACCCTCTACAATAGCTACGGCTCTGGATTTTCGTATATCATCTTTCGCAAGGTTCAACCCATAAAGGATTCGCCCCTTGGAATATATGGGATTCTCTGTAGAATTAAGATATTTCGGTTCGGAACTATCCAGAACACGCCCTGCAAACCCTACGACCCGGTTCGATATCGTTGATATGGGAAAGATGATACGGTTTCTGAAGTAGTCGCGATACCCGCTGCCCCCCCGGCTTTGCATGACAAGCTTCAGGTCCAGCAGAATTTCCCGGGAAATCCCGGCCTTGGTCGCTGCTTTGTAGAGCCGGTCCCATGAGGAAGGGGCATAGCCGATTCCGAAGCGATCGAGAAGATCATCGTCAAAATCCCTGTTTTTAAGATAATTCCTCGCATTTTTCGCCTCATTGCCCTTAAGAAGTGATTCCCTGTAAAAATTCCCGGCAAATTCCATGGCCCGGTAATACGGATCAAGTTTCTGGCGATCCTCACCCCGGGAGAGATATTGTTCTATATCCAGTCCAAGATCTACAGCCAGTTTTCTCACAGCTTCGACAAAACTGACACCTTCATATTCCATTATGAAGTTAAACGCATTTCCACCCTTACCGCATCCGAAACAATGATATATCTGTTTGCCGGGGCTGATCATAAAACTGGGGGTTTTTTCCACGTGAAAAGGGCACAAAGCCTTAAAATTGCTTCCTGCCCGCTTCAGGTCCAGAACGGCACCTATGACATCGACAATATCCGTCTGTTCCCTTATATCGTTTATTATCTTTTCGGGGATCACGATAAATCCTGTCGCTTCGATACACCTCTGTACCAGTACCGTCTATTTCAACCTGACTATTGCTACTCCATCTCCACCAAGGGCTGCTTCACCAGGTTTTACGTCTGCCACTCTTGAATCCTTCCTCAACATATCATAGACGGCTCTTTTGAGGATCCCTCTACCGATCCCATGGATGATCCGGACTGTATCAAGCCCCTGTAATACCGCCCTGTCCAGAAAGATATCCACTTTTTCGAGGGCTTCCACTCTTTCCAGCCCCCTGATCATCAACTCCGTCGGCACAGGATCGAAGGGGTCCGCTCTCCAGGAGATCCTTCCAATAGACGATTCACTCTCACTCCGTTCTGACACGGAAAGATCCTCTGCTCTCGTTTCTACCCTCAAACCTCCATCCAGTTCCACCATGACTTTCGAACGATCCTTCGCGGAAAGGATTTTCCCCTCTTTCTTCAAAGAATCGATCATTACCCATACGCCGGGAACAAGGTCAGCAGGATCGATTGGAACCGAGTCTTTTTTCTCATCGAGACCGCTTTCGAACCTCTTCCTTCTTTCCTGAAGGAGATCTTTCGACTTGCGTATCACCCTGTGTTCCGCCTGGGTGATCCTTATTTCCTGAACCAGCCTCTCCATCTCGACCCGTGTTGAGGTCACGATCCCGAGCGCTTCTTTCCTGGCATCCAGCATCATCCCATCACGTTCCTTTTCGAACGCATCCATGTGCTCACGATAACTCGATATCAAACCTGAGAGTTCCTCTTCCTTTTTCAGAAGCGACTCTTTTTCATGAACAAGCAATCTCTCTGTCTTTTCGAGATGCCCGAGAAGCTCCTCGAGCCGGAGCGAATTCTCAGCCAGTCTGTTTTTTGCATCCTCAACAATCCTTTCCGGCAAGCCCATTCTTCCCGCCATCTCGATTCCCCAGCTTCTTCCCGGTATTCCCATCCTCATTTTGAAAAGGGGTTCGAGTTTTTCAGGATCGAATTCAAGCGTAGCGTTTTCCGCCCCGTCCTTCTCATGGGCCCAGCCTTTCAGAGCACTCATATGGGTGGTGACTATGGTTCTTCCGCAAAGACCACTCAATTCTTCGAGCAGGGAGCAAGCGATCGACGAACCTTCTTCCGGGTCGGTACCATCACCTATCTCGTCGATCAGTACAAGCGACCCTTTATCGGCAAGAGCCAGGATACTTTTCATCCTGACTATCCTTGACGAGAATGTGCTGAGAGATCTCTCTATCGACTGGTCATCGCCAATATCGACAAAGACAAGATGATGATCCGGTATCACCGTTTCCTCCATGCAGGGAACAAGCAATCCGTGTCTATCCATCATCACTATGAACCCAACTGTCTTGAGTGCTACAGTTTTTCCTCCCGCATTGGGTCCCGATATGACCAGGACATCCAGATCGGGTCCACAGTCAATATCAAGGCCGACGATCTTCCCGGCCCCATCGGCTGACATACGCTTTTCCAAAAGGGGATGCCGTGCTCCTCTGAGGATCATCGTTCCATCCCTACTGTGAATCGGCATCGTACATTTGTACTTTGAAGCAAATATCGCTTTTGACGATATAAGATCCAGTTCAAGCAATATATCCTGATTACGCGACAGGTCTTCTACTGCATCGAAAACCTCCGCAGTCAATTCTGCCAGTATTCTACCTACTTCCTTCTTTTCCTCCCGTAAAAGTGTTTCCAGCTGATTGTTGCCTTCCACAAATTCCAGTGGCTCAATATACAGAGATTCGCCACTGCCACTAGTCTGGTGAATGATTCCCCTGATATGTGACGCTTCGCTGCGAGGCATCGACACAATATAACGGTCGCCTCTTACCGTAACGAATTCGTATCCCTTTCCCCCGCTTTTTCCGGCGGCAAAATCCGCAAAACTCTTCCTGAGTCTTCTTCTGAGCGAACCGATTCGTTTTCTTGTTTTTGACAGGTTCGTGCTCGCGCTGTCAAGAACGTTGTCGTCAACTCCTATCGCCTTTGTAATACTCTCTATAATTTCGATACGGGGCTGCAAACCATCAGCATACCGGGCGATTTTCGGCAATTCCCCTGCATGTCTTTCAAGATACCTTGCAACATCTGCAGCTTTCCTTTCTCCCCGGGCCACAAGCATCAACTCTTCGCAGGCAACCACACTTCCCGGAATACTGATCCTCCTGAGGACATTCCAGCTATCCTTCCACTGCGACAGCGGTATATCTCCTCCTGCTTCACGAAGCACCAGCAGTTCTCTGATCTCCTTCTGGCTTGTCTCGATCAAGTCGATCGTATTGAGCATATGCCGGGAAAACAGCTGTTCGCGCGTACGTTCCGACATTGCATACCCAACAATCATCTCGATCACCGCGTCGAATTCCAGTTTGGAAACTGAATGCCGCAACTCTTCATTTATTGTCGAAGATATTTCTTCCACCTGATTTTTCTCCAGGACCGATTTGTTGTTTTACTGTGAATGAGACTGCGCCGTTCAGAACCTCTCTGCCTTCTTTTTCAGTTCGTCCTTTTCCTCTTCCATTTTTTCTTTGTATTTTTCGACATTTTCCATAACCTTATCAATACTTCCGATCTTTTCTATCCCTGCTACCCTGTTAAAATCCAGACCGGATCGTGAGATTACCACATCGAAAAGGACAGGCAACACAGGATAGATCGCGCCGGTAAATGCATCATCACGAATCTGATCCTGAAAATCCCATCGAAAAGGAAGACTGAGAATTATTACAAGGACGAAACTGACCAGAAGAATACCTTTGACTGCTCCGAACACTCCGCCCATAATCCTGTCAAATGGTCCGAGAACAGTCATTTTGAACAATTTCTGCATAGCCAGTCCCGCATAGTGAAAGAGGATGATAATCCCTGTAAACATGACAATTGCCGCAATGAGCATGGCAATACGGTAGGAAAGTTCAATTCTGCTCGCGATATATAACGCGAGATGATGGGCAAGGTAGAAGGAACCTATGAAAGCCGCGATAAGACCCAGTATTTCAAAAACCTGTCTGACAAGGCCGCGCTTCAGACCGACTACGAAAAAGACAAGAAGGATTACCCCTGTTATTATCCTGATGATATCCAATATATTCCTTATTCTTCCTTAAGGATCTTTCCCGTGAGATCCCTGACGACATTACCATCGACCTGACCCTTGAACTTCTTCATCATCGCACCTATCACCCTTCCCATATCCCGCGGTCCGCTGGCGCCTGTTTCATCTATTATCGTTTTGATTTCTTTACGGATCTTTTCCTCTCCGAGCTGCGCGGGAAGGTATTCCATGACCTGTTCGTATTCCCTCTTCGCCGGCGGAATCAACTTATCCCTTCCCGCCTTCTCGAATTCCAAAATCGATTCTCTGCATTTGCGCGCATAACTGCTGATAACAGCTATCTCCTGCTCTTCAGTCAGTTGGCCACGCTCTTCGAGTTCAGCATTCTTTAACTCGCTGATAAGCATTCTGAAAGTGCTTACACGTTCCTTCTTACGAGACTTGATCCCTTCTCTGAGAGCTTCCCTGATTTTCTCCGTTATAATATTTTTTCTCATTTGCTACGCTCTCCCCTTGAATATAAAAAGAATCACGATTCCAGCCACTGAGTATAGTCACCCACATATATAAATGTCAATCCCGGGTTCCGCGCTATTTCATATATGTACACCGGCCGGGAGAGCCACCCCCGTTCCCAAAAGAAAGAAGCCGATAGGCAAGGCATATGGCAGAAGTCTCGGCCCTTAACCGCAGGTGCCCCAGTGAGACTTTCAGAGCCCCCACCCCTTCCAGCATGTAGCTTTCCGACTCTGTCAATCCACCCTCCGGCCCGACTATTCCCAGAACCCCCTCACCGTGGCCTGACGGAAGAGAGGACTCGAATCCATTCCCGTCGATATCAGCTAGAAACACCTTTAAGTATTGGGATGTAATCTCTTTGATTTTTTCGAGTTGCACAACTGGTTCTACTTTGGGAAACCACGGCTGGCCACACTGCTTGCAGGCGGATTCGACCTTTCTTATGAGCCGGTTCCGTTTCCTGCGCGACTCCGCTTCTCCACCCTTCCAGACACTTCTCTCGCAGACAAACGGTATGATCCTCCTGACACCGAGTTCTGTACATTTCTCAACAGCCTGTTCCATCCTGCCTGCTTTTATTACTGCAATGGCAATATCGACAGGGAAAGGCCTGGGAACCGTGCTCCTGGAAACGATCTCGAGAAGCAGGCCTGCATCATCCACTTTTCTGACCACTGCCTTGCAGATGACGCCTGTTCCGTTCAACAGAGTGACGGATTCACCCTCATTCGCCCTGACAACTTTTGCAAGATGGTGTGCTTCTGTTCCTTCGAGGCGTACCATCGGCACGTTCATGTCACTTTGTGGAACTATAAAATAACGTTCAGCAGACATCGATTTATCCGATCACCATCAGCACAACCGGTCCATATGAGAATACCAACCCTCAGGGGGAGGTGATGGTTCCAGAAATCTGTATCCGGGGCAAACACCTATTTCGAATAGATCTTTCTACCACAGGCAGGGGGCTTGTCTTCTATCCTGTCTTCCAGCTTCCTGAAAAGCTCTTCCTCTTCCTTGCTGAGTTTCTGCGGAGTCCATGCGATCAACCTTACCATCTGATCACCTCTGCCATATCCATGCAATCGTGGTAATCCCTTTCCCTTCAGACGGAAGATCTTGTGTGAATGTGTACCGCACGGAATCTTGAGGGCCGCTTTTCCATCGAGCGTCTCTATCTCGATCCTGTCCCCTGTGGCCAGCTGTGAAAAACTCACCGGCAGGTCGCACATGATATCAAACCCATGCCTCTCAAAGATCTTATCCTCGATCTCTTCGATAACAATTATCAGATCTCCGGCCTGGCCGCCTCTTGGGCCGGCGTCACCCTGACCGTAAAGAGTGATGTAATTACCCGTAGATACACCGGCAGGGATCTTGACTTCGACACTCTTTGCTCCCGAGATCCTTCCCTCACCCCCGCATTTCCTGCATGGAGAAGTTATGATGCGTCCTTCCCCATTGCAGGAAGGGCAAACAGAGACACTTACAAACTGTCCGAACAACGACCTGGAGACCTGCCTGATCTCTCCGGTTCCTCCGCAACCCGGACAGATTTCCTTTTTGGAACCTTTCTCTGCCCCGGTTCCCGAACATGCCGGGCAGGGGACCATGCGGTTGACCCTGATCTTCTTGGTTGTATCCCCTGCTATCTCCTTGAGAGTCATTTTGAGTTTTATCTGGAGGTTTTTTCCCCTGGTATAAGCATTACCGTCCGTTCGCCTTCGCCTGCTGCTCCCACCGAACAGGTCTTCAAAACCACCCAGGCCACCTCCCCCAAAATCACGCATGAAAGCCCTGAGAGCATCACTTAAATCAAATCCTCCGGGAAACCCTCCGAACCCCTGGCCTCCGGCTGCAGAACTCCCTATCCCCGCATGTCCGAACTGATCATACTTCGCACGCTGACTGCTGTCACGGAGGACCTCATAGGCCTCTGTCACTTCCTTGAACTTCTCTTCAGCGTCTTTATTCCCTGGATTCTTGTCAGGATGGAATTTGAGTGCCAGCTTACGGTATGCTTTTTTTATCTCTTCAACCGAAGCGCCCCGGTTTACACCAAGCACTTCATAGTATTCCCTTTTTTCCATGCCCCCGAAATTCTACTTTCTTACAGTAAAACACCAACTATCAGGATTTATGACCAATAATTTTCGACAAGTTCCTAACTTTCAGACGAATGATACATGAGTTCCGCGATCTTGTAAACGGCAGCTGACAGCTTCTGGGAAGATTTCCTGATACTATCGATATCAGTATCTTTCTTCTTCATAAGTTCCTTAAGCTCAGCGAGGGCTAACTCGATATGGTCTATATCCTCTTTTGGCACCTTGTCACCATGCTCCCTGATCGTCTGCTCCGTAGAATATGTCAGTATCTCCGCTTCGTTCCAGACCCTTGCCACATCTTTCTTTTCAGCATCCTCGAGAGCGTGTTCCTCGGAATCTTTCACCATATCATCGATTTTTTCCTGTGAAAGCCCGCTGGAAACCTTTACTTCTATCTTCTGCTCCTTGCCGGTCCCAAGATCCCTTGCTGAAACATGCACTATCCCGTTCGCATCGATATCGAACGTGACTTCGATCTGGGCTACCCCGCGGGGCGCCGGTGGAATCCCAACCAGGTCGAACCTCGCCATGGTCCTGTTGTCACTGGACATTTCCCGTTCACCCTGAAGAACGTGGATACTTACAGCTGGTTGATTATCCGTGGCAGTAGAGAAAATCTGGCTGTGTTTGCATGGGAGCGTTGTATTTCTTTCGATAAGTCTCGTCATCATCCCGCCCAGGGTCTCGATCCCCAGGCTAAGCGGTGTGACATCAAGCAGAAGTATCTCCTCTATATCACCCGAAAGTACCCCAGCCTGAATAGCAGCGCCGAGGGCTACAACCTCATCGGGATTGACTCCCTTGTAAGGATCTTTCCTAAAGAAATCCTTTACGAATTTCCTGACTGCCGGCATCCTGGTCGACCCTCCTACAAGAATTACTTCGTTTATATCATCAACAGTCAGTCCCGCATCATCAAGTGCCTGCTGGCAAGGTTTAAGCGTCTTCCTGATATACGGATGAATCAGTTTTTCCATATCAACACGCGTCATAACCATATCAAGATGTTTCGGCCCGTTGTCGTCAGCATAGATAAATGGCAGATTGATACTTGTTTCATGAACCGTACTCAACTCGCACTTGGCCTTTTCAGCTACTTCCCTGATCCTCTGCACTGCCATTTTATCCTCGGACAGGTCGACACCTTCATTCTCTTTGAAAATGTCGATGATCCAGTTCATTATGACCCTGTCGAAGTCATCGCCGCCCAACCATGTATCTCCACTTGTCGATTTTACCTGGTAGACTCCCTGGCTGAGTTCGAGAATCGAAATATCGAATGTTCCTCCTCCAAAGTCATAAACAGCTATATTACCTGACTTTTCCCTGTCCAGTCCGTAGGCAAGGGCCGCCGCTGTAGGTTCGTTGACTATCCTGAGCACTTCGAGCCCTGCTATCTTTCCCGCATCTTTTGTGGCCTGGCGCTGAGCATCGTTGAAATAGGCTGGGACAGTGATAACGGCTTGAGTGACCTCCTCGCCCAGATACTCCTCGACATATTCCTTGATAGAACGAAGGACCATCGATGATATCTCCTCGATTCTGTAACTCTTGTCCTTCAGGGTTATAAGTATCTCGTCATTCTTTCCTTTTTTTATCCTGAAGCTGACATTTTTGATCTCTTCAGAAAGTTCCGAGAATCTTGCTCCTATGAATCTCTTGATACTGTATATCGTGTCATCAGGGTTTGTAATAGCCTGTCTTTTTGCCAGTTCTCCGACAAGCCTCTCGTTGTTTTTAGCCAGCGCTACTATTGAAGGCGTGGTTCTCCCACCTTCAGCATTGGGAATAATTACAGGCTCATTGCCTTCGATAACAGCAACGCACGAATTAGTAGTACCAAGATCGATCCCTATGACTTTTCCCATAATAATTTTCCCCTCAGTGATTCCGAACAATACTCCAACCGTTTCCGGCTGACCCGTTTGTTATTTTTTCACCCTGGCAACAATCACTCGCGCCGGTCTCAGTAACTGGCCGTTGATCATATACCCTTTTTGAACAATATGCAGAATGCAGCCCGGTTCGACTTCATCACTCTCGGCATCTCCCATGGCCTCGTGGTACTGCGGATCGAAGCGAACGCCCTCCGATTCGATCTCGGAAAGGCCCGAACTCTTCAGGATAGTCACAAGCCTGTCATATATCATCCGGATACCGCTCTGAAAATGATCGCCGGTATCACCATCCGAAGCGAACGCCCTGTCAAAATCGTCCAGAACACCCAATATTTCGTTTAAAAGCCTTGCATTAGCCTTTTTTTCATGCAATTCCCATTCCCGCCTCGTCCTCTTCTTGAAATTATCGAATTCCGCAGCCATCCGAAGCATTTTATCGTCTTTTATTTCAAAAGCTTTGCTTGATTGCTCGAGCTTGTTCTTCATATCGAGAAGCATCTCGTTTTTCCTCTTCAAAAGCTCGGCAAGACCCTTGCCCGCAGATTTTTTCTTTCGCCTGTGCCTTGTTTCCTTGCCATCAGAGTCGGAAATATCCTTTTTTACATTCTTTTTCGATATTTTCCCTGTACTACCACTAGTGGCCGGGAATTTCCCGCCGGCCTCGTTCTCAACAGATTCATTTTCGATATCTTTTTTTCTCGTCGACAAATTCATGTCCTCCCACAGATATCCCGGAATCCCGGATTCAGGATTTCCCTTTTCGGGATTGCAGTTCCTGCCCCATCATGCTGAGAAGGGATAGAACCAATCCATAACTCATCCTCGTCGGCCCAAGCACACCGAAAACACCATCACAGGAAGAGGCAGCAAAACGCCTCGTTATCACCGAAAATCCTTCCAGTTCTTCCAGAAAATTTTCACTCCCGATCGTTATCATTACTTCATCATTTATCCTGTTTTTCATAAAACTGAGCATAAGGGATCTTTCCCCCATTATTTTCACAAGGCTTCGCAGGCGCTTTGGATCTTTCATCTCATTGGTCTCGGATGAATCGCCGAAACCATCAAAGTGATACTGAAGATCATACGGCCTGTCGAAGAGGTAGTCCGCTTCAGATGCAATACCTTCAGTTATTTCGCGCTCCACACCATCTGTTTCTCTAATAAATATTTCGAGACGCTGATGAGCTTCTTCGAGAGGATATCCCGCAATCCTTTCATTGATGATCTGAACAGCCCGATCAATCACATGATTTCTGTATCTCCCTGGAAATTCGATGATCACCTTCCTGTCATCTCCCTGTGACATACTCAGCACCACCAGGGCGGTCTTTCCTTCCAGGGGAATGATCCTTATCCTCTCAACATCGCCATATGAGTGAAAGATACTCATCATCAACCCCATGCAACTGGTCATCTCGCCGAGCAGTCTCGAAGTCCTGTACATCACGTCACGTATATCTCCCCATTCCTGCCCGATCTTTTTCCTGACCTCTTCTACTACCTTCCTGCCAAGAGGTTTGATGCTCGTCATGCCGTCCACATAGCACCTGTAACCCCTGTCGCTCGGAATCCTTCCGGCTGAGATATGGGGCTTGAACAAATATCCCTTTCCTTCGAGCAGGTGAAGTATCTTCCTGATATTGGCGGTACTGCCGATCAAACGGTATTTCGTTTTCAAAGTCCTCGAACTTACAGGTTTTCCGGTCTCTATATACAGATCGATGACATTTCTTAAAATACTGGCCTCAAAAGGGGTTACGTCATTTTCAAGCATCATTCCTGGCACTCTCCATATTCGACTGCTAGATTTCCGCCTAAATGTAGGCATTCCGACCTGTATTGTCAAGGTCGGCGAGGATCGAAAGGAACTGCAAATAGGATGCCTGCACCTGGGAAAAAATCATATTTCCCGATATATACGGCCCAGGTACGGTCATTTGATCAGATCACCTATCCTGCTGAACCGAAGCCAATGCGTTTTGTAATCAACCGAAAAATAGATAAAAAGCGCTTTTCCCCGAAGAAGTTTCTTGTCAAGCGGTCCCCAGAAGCGAGAATCATAACTGTTGTCCCTGTTGTCGCCCATAACAAAGATACTTTCCTTCGGCACCGTGTGGGGGCCATAATCCCGCCTGCGGATATCCTTGTGAATGAACTTGGCATACGGTTCGTCCAGGAGGGTTCCATTAACAAATACCTGCTTATCCCTGATTTCCACAGTTTGCCCCTCTACGGCAATACATCTCTTGATATAATCGGTTTTTTTGTCGCCCGGGAATTTGAATATTACTATATCGCCCTGCCTGGGCTGTCTGATAGCAGGCAGCCGCAGATCGGCAAAAGGAATCTTCGCACCATACAGGAACTTCGACGCAAACAAGAAATCACCCTTTAGAAGAGTATTTTCCATAGATTCAGACGGGATGTGGTAGCTCTGGATTATAAGGGCTCTTACTATCAGAGCGAGTACGACCGCGGTTACTATTATCTCAGCATATTCTCTGAATTTCGATTTTGGGGTAGTTCGTTTCTTCGAATTGCTCCTTGTTTCTTCTGTCATTTTATCCTCCGTATTTTTCCGGTTCGGTCCACGATATTTTTTCGAAACGGTCAGGTGATTACCAGATCATTTCTGTCAACAATCTACGTATTATGCTGGGTTACTATCTAAAAATCAATAACAAGTAAGAAACCCTTCCCCCCTTCGACACGCGTACTCTCGATCCTGAAATTCATATCGTGCAGATGAGAATCTATGTATGCGTCGAGTATAATTACCAGCATACAGCCGGCCGACCACCAAATATAGTCGATTTTCCTTTCACAGTATTCGTCCGCCCACAAATCATGCTCTCGCCATGGGTAGTTCGGAACGGTTACAGGCTCATCGCCTCCTATCACTACCCATTTCTCATATGAGTCACGAATCTTTTCTTCCCTTTTCTCCATACGATAATTATGCAGAATTCTGCTCAGGTAATAGATCTCGAATCCCATCGCCAATACCGCTTTGAATGGCTTTTCGTTGTATACTTGTCCAAGTCCGGGAAATGCGAGAGCACACACCATCGCGACACGCGGGTTTTTCTTTCTCTGCCAGCGGGTCCCTTCGATCACCGGCTCTCCGGTCTCACGCGCAAGCATTTCTTTAAGACGGTTCATCGACTGCCTGCTGTCTTGTAGCGTTGTACTGACGCTGTCGGTCCAGGCCATAAGCGGAGACCCGGGTGAATACGCGGGATCGCGCAGGTCAAGGGAAACACCCCTACCCTGACCTGACAGGACAATAACCAGCGCTACCAGAGCAATAAGAGGCCGGAAAACCTTTCTCACAGGAATAAGTGGATAAATCCCATGAATCCGTTTCACTGAATCTGTCCTTTCCCGAAGAAAAACGCCGTGTCAGGAAACCGGGCCAGGATACCGGCACAAGAAGCAATAAGAATATGGCGGGAACGTGTGGGAATCGAACCCACCCCGGATGGTTTTAGCACCCGGCAAAAGGATTTGAAGTCCTCGGGGCCCACCAGAACCCATCCATTCCCGCGTCACAAGGATAATCCATTTACTGGGCTTTCGTCCACACGAAGCTTATCCCAGCCAGGCTATAGCCTCGATCTCGACCAGTCCACCCAGTGGGAGAGCGGCAACTTCGAATGCCGCCCGAGCGGGAGGCTCCTCACCGAAGTATCCCCCGTATATCTCATTCATCACCTTGAAATCCTTGATCGACTGCAATAACACGGTCATTTTGACGACCGAAGCCATACTGCCTCCAGAGGCCTCCACGATCGCCTTGATATTATCCATCGCTCTCTGCACCTGTGCACCTGTTCCATCTACCATCTTCCCGGTGGCAGGATCTATCCCCAGCTGTCCTGAAATAAAGAGAAGGTCGCCGGCCCGTACAGCCTGGCTATAGGCTCCCACAGCCGCCGGCGCGTGTTCAGTTCTGATAACCTGTTTCATTCTGTCCTCCCTGATCGCCATACTGAAATACCCTCTATTCCGTCGTTTCCGGATGACAACACCGGATTATTCTACAGTAACACTCTTCGCAAGGTTCCGTGGCTGATCAACGTGGCAGCCTCTCATCACCGCAATATGGTATGCAATAAGCTGCAACGGTATTACAGACAGAATCGGATAGAGAAAATCCAGTGTTTTTGGAACGAAAATCACATGATCGGCCATATCGATCAACTCATCGTTCCCCTGATCAGTTATGGCGATCAACTTGCCCTTTCGAGCCCTGACCTCATTGATATTCCCGAGGATCTTCTGGTAGGCGGCATCTCTCGGCGCGATTACAACAACCGGCATATTCTCATCGATAAGGGCTATTGGGCCATGTTTCATCTCTGCCGCCGGATATCCTTCAGCATGAATATATGAGATTTCTTTGAGTTTAAGAGCTCCCTCCATCGCTACCGGGTAGTTGGCACCCCT
>CBDUUV010000043.1:0-19547 GCA_965370495.1 uncultured bacterium | reverse complement strand
AGCAGTTGCCCGCTCAACGGTTTTCGAGACCGTCCCATTCAACCAGCTCTGGCATCTCTCCGCTGATCTTCAATCAATCGGAGATCGATCTATTTATTTATGGCGGAGAGAGAGGGATTCGAACCCTCGGTGGAGTCACCCCCACACACGATTTCCAATCGTGCCGATTAAGCCAGCTCTCGCATCTCTCCGCTATTTTTCTTCAGCCCTTAATTTAGCGAAAAACTTTCTGAGAAGCAAAAGAGATTCTTCTTCAAGTATTCCACCAGACACTTCTATCGCGTGGCCATACAACTTTGATTCATGCAAATCCGCAATTGAACCACAGGCCCCGCTTTTCGGCTGCACGGTTCCAAAGACCACTCTCTGCACCCTGGCAAGATAAAGAGCACCAAGACACATGTGGCATGGTTCGACGGTCACGTAGACACTGCATCGATCCAGCCGCCAGTCTCCCACTTCATTCGATGCGTCTTCCAGAGCCAGCATTTCAGCGTGAGCAGATGCGAGGGAACGCCCCTCCACTTCATTATGACCCCGTCCTATGATCTTCTCATCCAGGACTATGACAGCCCCAACAGGTACTTCACCCTCATCCAGCGCCTTCCTGGCTTCAGAAAGGGCTTCACCCATCATTAAAATATCCATCACCTGTCAAAAACCACTTTCTCCGGAACAGCACCGACAAGAGCCTCAACAACGAGTAGTACAACATCCTCGTATGGAGGAGCGGCAAAAACATCCCTGCCTAACATCGACTTCCCCGCGATCCTCCGGTCAATTCCCATCGTGGTCGACTGAATCCTGTCTCCTTCAGTCCTTACCGATTCCTTGTAGTTCTCATCTGTAGCTTCCCACATGACCCTGCCATTTACAGGATCTACAAGGCTTATCGTCATACCGACCTGTGTCGCCGACGCCGTTCCCGATTCGCGGTAGTCAGCTTCGTCCTTGGCCCACAGATAGATCTGCGGGATAAGGATAAGATCGACATTGAGCGTTGCCAGAGCTTTCAGAAACAGCTCATCAGCAATATGCTCGGTAGCCCATTTATCGTTAAACCCGGATATTTTACTGCCGAGTTTCGCCTTATTGACCATCATTGTGAAAGACGCGGGTGAAAGGAACTTGTACTCGGACTTCTCAGATATGCAATTCCACAAGACACGGTTCGTTATCCTTTCGGAATCCCGGTTGGGATCCTCACCGCGTGTGATAGAACTGATGACAGGAAGAACAAGAATAGACGAGATCTTTCCCGTATCGAAATCCGGTTCAACCGTAATCACAGAAGGATGCTGAGCTTTGCACCCGGAGACCACAAGAAACGCGCCTGCAAGCATAACAGCTAGATACCTTTTCATGACTTTCTCCCTTTTCAGCCCTAAATCGCAATCCAGAGACTACTTTAACACTTTTAACATAACAACGCCTGTCTCATATTGTCAATATCATATGTCTTGCCACGGCAGGGCCGTAACGCCTTTTCCTTCCCCCTAATATCCTGCTTCCGCATGCATGCCGGATCCGATGAAACAGGCACGGCCACAACACCACACACACTCACCCCTGCTACACTAAAAAAAAGCCCGGCCATATGACCGGGCACTGATGTCAAATTCCGCGAAAGGTTACTCCGTCAACCCCGGTATCGATGCCAGCATCTTTTCTTTCGCAAGCAACTTCTGCCAGTTGAGCTCCACATCCTTTTCTATACCACTCAGTTCCTCGTCGGTCAGGTGGCGGAATCTCCCCTGTGGTTTCATGTATTCCCGTACAGAAGTCGGTTCGAAATCCTTCCACACGTTTATCTTCTGGCCGTTCTCCGTAATCTCGAGCAGGGGATACACCTTCGATGTCACAGCCTTCCTGGCCATCTGAACGGAAAGCTCAGGCGCGAGTTTCCATCCGGTCGGGCAGGGAGCAAAGATCTGAATATATTTCGTTCCCCTGATCGCCTTGGCTTTTTTCATTTTTTCAATAATATCGTGCGGATATGCCGTGGACGCTGTCGCGATATACGGAATCGCATGCGCAGCCATGATATCTATCATATTCTTTTTCGGACGGCTTTTGTAGTTCGTGACAGGAGTTGTAGTCGTCCACGCCCCTATCGGGGTTGAGGAACTTCTCTGGATGCCTGTATTCATGTACGCCTCGTTATCGTAACAGACATAGATGATATCATCGTTACGCTCAGCTGCGCCGGATAACGCCTGCAACCCGATATCGAACGTCCCGCCATCACCTGCCCAGGCCATAACCGTCGTTTCGGTATCACCGCGCATCTCCAGGCCTGCTTTCAAGCCTGAGGCGACCACAGCCGCCGTTTCAAACGCCGTATGATAGATCGGCTGCTGGATACATGAATGCGGAAAAGAACCGTCGATAACCGCCCAGCAGCAAGCAGGAATCACAAGGGCAGTCTGTGGGCCAAGAGCCTTCAGGGCAAAACGCATCGCCTGGGTGGCTCCACAGCCCTGGCAGGCAAGATGACCGGATCCCATATATTCTTCTATTGGAATACTTGCCGATTTCATTTCTTTACTCCAATCCAGTTGATATATCTTTCAGGATCTTTATCGTTTATCGCCTTATCCGCAATTTCACGTATTACAGTCGGGGTGACATCCCGCCCACCCAAGCCAGCTATATATCCCACGATCGGAATATCGGTCCTTCCGTACAATGCGGCTTTTATCTCCTGGAAGAAGATTCCCTGGTTACCGAAGGAGATATTCCTGTCGATGACCGCGATCTTCTTTGTTCTGGAAAGAATGTCAAACACGTCCTCGAACGGGAAGGGGCGAAAAACCCTTATCTTCAGGGCACCGATCCTGATCCCCTCGTCCCTCATCTGGTCGATGACCACTCTTGTCGTCGAGGCCACCGTCCCGGATGTCACCAGGATCGTATCCGCGTCGTCGCAGCGATAGGGCTGTACGACTCCGTAACCACGCCCGAATATTTCTTCGAACTCCTTGTCGACCCTTTTGATTACCTCTATCCCTCTTTCCATCGCCTCCTGGATCATATACCTCAGTTCCATGTACATGTCGGGCCCCGCAAGGTTGCCAAATGAATGAGGGTCATTGACATCCACCTTGATCTCGGGCTCGTAAGGAGGCAAAAAACCTCTCACCTGGTCGGCATCTATAAGATCGACTATCTCGTATGTATGCGACAGAAAGAACGCGTCCATAACCATCATCACCGGCATCTGGAGTTCCTCGGCGATCTTGAACGCCTGGGGGATCGTATCCTGGGTTTCCTGATTGCTCTCGACATATATCTGAAGCCACCCGACGTCCCTCTGCGAGAGAGAGTCGTTCTGATCGGTCCAGATACTCCAGGGAGGCCCAACCGCCCTGTTGACATTCGCAAGGACGATCGGCAACCTGGCGCCTACCGCCCAGTGCAGCATTTCGTGCATCAGAAGCAGCCCCTGTGATGATGTCGCTGTAAATGCCCTCGATCCTGCCGCCGAGGCACCTATGCAGGCAGCCATGGCGCTGTGCTCTGATTCAACCTTGATGAACTTCGCATCGATCTCACCGTCGGCACACATCTCCGAGAGGAGTTCCACGATGTGGGTCTGGGGGGTGATCGGATAAGCCGAGATTACCCGGACTTCCGAAGCTCTGACGCCGTAACTGACGGCGTGATTTCCCATGATGACCTTTTTCATTTTCCCTCCTCCCGCGTTGAAAAGACACTGCGCGGGCATTCAACAACACAAACCAGGCACCCCTTACAATAGTCGAAATTGATCTCGTACTCGTCTTCCTTGCGTATGATCGCTGTATCCGGACAGAACACCCAGCAGTTGTCACAGTAGTTGCAAACTCCGCAGGATAAACAACGGTCCGCTTCGTCATGAAGCAGTTCGTCCGTATATCCTGTTCTCATTTCCCTGAATGTGCCTTTTATCTGATCTCCGGGAATACGCGGCACCCGGTTCTGCCTGGTTTTTGTGAAGTAGTCGGTATTCATATCTTCAATACCGACAATGACAGGTTTTACCTCTTCAGGCTCTTCCTCGCCGGAAAGCATCCGCCCGATCCTCTCGGCAGCCTTGCGGCCCGTGGCTATAGCCTCGACGACGCTGGCAGCGCCGGTAACCACATCACCACCGGCAAAGATCTTTCCGTTGCTGGTCTCACCAAAGTCACCATGGGAAGTGATCAGGTTCCATTCGGTTTCGACAGATCCCATGAAACCATCAAGCTCCGCCTGCTCACCGATCGCTGAAAAGAGACCGTCGATCTCCATATCGAAAGTCTCGCCCTCGATCGGTACAGGGCGGCGCCTCCCGGAATCATCCGGCTGGCCAAGTGTCATCTTCTGGAAAATTACTCTGGAGAGCCTTTTTCCATCGAGAACGATCTCGCTGGGAGCAGACAGGAATAGAAATCTGACGCCCTCTCTTTCCGCATCTTCAATCTCTTCCCTGATCGCGGGCATCTCGGCTATCGTTCTGCGGTAGACTACTGTGACATCGCTCCCGCACCTGAGCGCGCTGCGGGCAACATCTATAGCCGTGTTACCGCCTCCTATCACCACTACTTTTTTCCCGGGATCGACCTTGTCGCCACTATTAACCCTTTTCAGAAATCCGAGCCCGGACTCAACACCCTCGCAATCTTCGTTATCGATACCCATCTCGCGGCTCCGGGTCAGTCCCATGCCGAGGAAAACAGCATCATAATCCTTTTCGAGGTCAGCGAGGCTGATATCCTTACCTATTGTAATGCCTGTCTTGACCGTTATCGGGCCCGAATCGATGATAGCACTCACTGCCTTGTCAAGGATGTCGTTCGGAAGCCTGAACTCAGGGATACCCCAGCGCAGGATACCGCCAAGCGCCTTCTCCATCTCAAAAAGCGTGACAGGATATCCCTGGCGCGCAAGATAGAAAGCGCATGAGAGACCGGCCGGCCCGATTCCTGCAACTGCTACTTTTTCCTTTTTTGAAGCTTTCGCCTTCTTCATCCATCCCGGGTTCTCAAAACCCTTGTCACCCAGAGCCCGCTCGATAGCATTAATATTTACTGATTCATCATAATCCCCGCGCGTACAGTTCGTCATGCACGGATGAAAACAGACACGCCCCGTGATCGATGGCATCGGGTTGGCATCTATTATCGTCTTCCACGCTTTTTCGTATTCCTTTTCCGTGACAAGATAGATGTACCGCTGGATATTTTCACCAGTAGGACATCCGGTTATACATGGAGAGGTCTTTGGATCATAGTAGGGACGTATATTTCGCCATGAGCCGGTATGGTTCCACAGCATATCCGTCAACGTCATGGGACGTATCGGCATCTCCCTGTAATTCTTGAATTCCACCTTCTCGGTCATTTACCCTCCAACCTCCTGATCAAACACTTCAAAAGCGACAACCTTCACTGCTTTCGCACCGTCGCGACACAATCCACCAAGCCCTGTCAGGAAATTATCTTAACCTCGTTGCAGGCATCTTCAGCAGCCTGCATGTTTGCTTCTTTCTTCATCGGAACAAATCCCTCGATCGCTTCTTTGACAGCCTCGATGCCGACAAGCTTCGTAGCACCCGCAAAAGCACCGATAATCGAAGTATTAACGATCGGCGTTGCGCGCGAACCGAGCCTGTGTTTCAAGGCTATCTTGTTGGCATCAACAACCGCTACATGGTATTTCTTGATCAATTCAGCATTTTCGACAGGAACGTTCGTATTGATAATAATCCAGCCGCCCTCCTTGAGGCCTTCCGTGATATTTACCGTCTCGATGAGAACCGGGTCAAGGACCACGAGATGGTCAGGTTCGTAGATCTGGCACCTTTCCCGCACCTCCGTATCTGAAATACGTGTAAAAGCCATTACCGGAGCGCCGCGCCGCTCAACGCCAAAAGCGGGAAATGCCTGAACAAATTTTCCTTCATGGAAAAACGCATCCGCAAGAATCTCGGAAGCGATTACCGATCCCTGGCCTCCCCGGCCATGGGTCCTGATCTCAATCATACACTTTCCCTTCCTGACTGGGTCTTTTAATGATATTTCAAGTAAAATACAGTTCAATCCTGATGATAACAGGCCATTTCCGGCTGGAAAAAGACCCAGGCTACTCTACTCAAAAACGAATCAAAAGGTCAAGCGAATTTTGTTATCTCTTATAATTTAATCTTTAATTGCATTATGTCAAGGCAATAAAAAGGGTGTTTCAAGCCGGAAATATCACATTATCAGCCCGCTGGAGCGGGCTTCCCGGGGGCAGAGCAATCACCAGGGCGGACTACGCCAGGAAAAAAAATATACGCCCAGTAGGATTCGAACCTACAACCTCCTGGTCCGTAGCCAGACACTCTATCCAATTGAGCTATGGGCGCACATTCTGTACTCTATATATCGACTTGCGCCTGCCCGGTCAATAAAAAATTACCCGAAACAGGCTTGCAGCGGCATATATTTCAATCACGACCCGGAATATACACAGGGGGTGCAACACAACCAGGGGACACTCCACCTGCCCGGGTAACAGGAAACAAAGCATGCGGCCCGGGTGGGACGATTTTGCCCGGTCACACCGGTTCGATACCCCCCTCATGCATCCTTACGCGTCTGGTCGTCACAGATTCAATAAATCCACTGTCGTGAGATACGATTATCATCGCCTGTGGGAGCGACAGAATAAGTGATCTGATCCTCTCGTACGAATCAGGATCGAGCCCGATAACAGGCTCGTCGAGAAGAAGCACGTCAGGGTTCATTGCCAGCACGGTCGCAATGGAAACAAGACGTTTCTCTCCGCCTGAGAGATGATGTGTGATACGGTCTTCAAACCCTTTCAGCCCCAGCAATGCCAGGGTTTCTGCGACGATCACGGATGTTTCTTCTCTCGTCTTGCCCTGATTGAGCGGCCCGAAAGCCGTATCCTCGAGTACTGTCGGACAGAACAACTGGTCCTCCGGGTCCTGGAACAACAGGCCGACACGCTCGCGGACTTCCCGGAAATCACGCTCAACTCTTCTCGGAACCCCAAAAACATTGACACTGCCGGAATGAGGCATGAGCAATCCTACGATAAGATGAAGCAAAGTCGTCTTCCCCGACCCTATAGGCCCGATAAGGCCGATCCGTTCTCCGGCATGGAGACTTAACCGCGCATTCTGAAGAACCTGTCTGCTGGAATCTTCGTAACCGAACACGATGTCTTCAAAATCTATTAAAGGGGCCTCCGATGCCATTATCTCCTCCATCCTGAACCGGTATATTCACATGCTCCATCTACCCTTTTACGGCCTATGATAATATCCCGCGCCAGAAAAACCATTTACCATATCCTCCATACATCCAGGAAAATTACCACCGCAAACACAGCCATCACCATTATCGAAATGATGCTGAATACACTATCTCTCCTGTGAAAATGAAAATGATGAATCACACGAAAGTCGCCCCTGAATCCGCGGCACTTCATGGCCTCCATGATCCTTTCGGAACGTTCGAGGCTTCGAACGAGAAGCATCCCCATCAGGTAAGCGTAGCTGCGATATGTATGCAACGTCATCTTTGGCCTGAAGGCACGCGTCTTCATCGCGCGAAGCAGCGACATGTACTCGTGGTGAAGCAGATCGAGATAGCGCAGGGTAAACATAAAAAGATGAATCAGTTTATTCGGGACACGAAGGTGATGAAACGCGTGCCCCAGGGAAAAAAGCTCCACTGTCCCGAGCAAAGCGGCAAAAACGAGAACAATCGCGTTCGCCTTCATTGTGATCACGGCGCTCCAGATCAGCCCTTCATAGCTGAAAGGAATGGAAAGTATGGTAAATGCAGGCCTGCCTCCGAAAGTCGCCGGTACCAGAAGGAACAGAACAGCCATGAAAACATTCAATCGGATCAAGCGTTTCATCAGGGCCCGGAGAGGAAGCCTTGAGACTGCGGCGAGCAGAACACCGGTAAGAACACCGGATGTCAACACGCCCGAATGGTCGCTCAGCGCCATGAGAAGAGAGAATACCATCGTGATTATGATCTTCAGCCTCGGGTCGAGGCGATGTATCAGCGTGTCACCGGCATAGAAAGTCGTACAGCTCATGTTTTATTACCGTTCCTGATAATATCGGACATTGTAAAAATTCCCGGATATACCCTGACAAGAAAAGCAACAATAAATCCTGTAAAAAGACCTTCGACTACAGTGATCACAAGATGCGGGCCCAGGGATAATCCCACAATGACAGCAAGCTGTTTCCCACTCATCAGCAGGGCCAGAGCCCAGAGCACGAAGGACAGCGTCAGAGCCGTCACCCCGGCAGCCACCCCGATCAGGAAAGACCGGCGCCAGCTGAGCGGCCCTCGCAGGAAACGGTTGAAGAGATAATAACACGCAACAGCCGGTGCTCCCATCGTAACCGTATTGATCCCCAGCGTCGTCAACCCGCCAAACTGAAAGAGGAGCGCCTGCAGAAAAAGAGAGACAAGGAAGACCGGCATGGATACCCAGCCGAGAATGATCCCGGCAAGGCCGTTCAGGACCGGATGCACGCTCGCAGGCCCTAAAGGCAGGCGTATTACCAGCGACGCGATAAATATAACTGTGGACATCAGCGCCGCGCGGGGAATCTGTTCATCCTTCATCGCACGAAGCCCTGTCGCGACCCCGCTGGCAGCTATCACTGCTCCAGCCAGGGCTATATGAGCCGGAGCGACCCCCTCGGTGATATGCATCACCTTTCTCCCTTGTTATCCTTGTCCGCCAGGCTCGCGCGGGCCTCCTTAAGCCTTCTCCTGTGAAAAAGGGAAACCAGGCCGAACAATCCGAATATCACGCTTATCCCCGTAATTACCGCGGAAGTTCTGTCCAGGCCTATGAAGAAGCAACCACCCCCACTCTCACCTTTTATACTTCCAGGCTTACCCGCCACCGACCCATCATTGAACTCGAACTCAATAGCAGTGACATGCCCCATTCCATCATCGACGGCTACCCTGAAACGTCCGCTTGCGTCCGGAATAAAAATAAAACGTCCGTTTGCGTCTGTTTCCCCGGCAAGGTATATCTTTTTCTCGCCGGCCGGAAAATATACGGTCACATCACAGAATGCCATCGGCCTTCCGTCATCGTACGAAGCTTCTATTCCGGCAACACCGTCAAAAAGACGGCAGGCTGTACCATGTCCATGACATACGGTTGCTGGTACGGCCAGGAAGATAATCAGAAACAACAGGACTCCTGAAAATTTCATTAATCTTCTCCCTTCGCTTTCTCTTTGAAGACGGCCTGCGTTCTTTCCGTGGCCCCATCCGGTATCCGAATTCTCAACGAGCAGTTCCGCCCCTCGTACGAAGCCGTGGCCAGGAAAGATCCGCATTTATGTATTGAGATTACAGCCGGTTTTTCGATCCCGCTTCTCGAGTACGAACTCTTGGAGTCCTCGTAGAAAACGGTAACCGGCCCACCGACCCGCTTGCCGTCGAGATAAAGCATCAACCCAAGCTCTTCCTTGACCCTGAGGGATAATACGGCTCTATCCGGAACGAGTTCCAACCCCCTGCCAAGCATGTAAGACCCCGGCCCTGTATCGTTACTTCCACTGATGATAATCGCCTTTGCTTCGAAGGAAGGTACCGTGGCTTTCGGCCGTTTCAACACGAAACACAGCAGGTAGACTCCCTCTGGCCCTGATACAAATGACCCTGTTCTGAATTTTTCCTTCTTCACACTCTCCAGGTATTCCACCTCCATACCGGGCCCATACAGAAAAAGCTCAGATATAACGTCATCTTTCAAAACCAGGTTGCTTGCAGGAAAATAGTGGCCGCTGCAGATCCTGAAAGAATACGTTTTCCCCGCCTCGGGGTAGAAATCATCCGCTTCGATCCAGCTCTCGTGAGCCAGGAGGACAGTTGGCGACACAAGTATCAAAACAATCAATATCGCGAACAGGTTTTTCATCGCGTCTCTCTTCCGTGGTTTTCAGTCAGGCTCTGCCCGGCTAGAAAATGTACATCAAGGTCAGATTGGCCCTGGTTATATCGGCTCCATCGCCTTTTCCCAATTCGATTCCTGTTTTCAGAAGAACGTTCTGTGTACCGAGCGGCATATAGACACCTGGCAGTATCGACCAGTTATCCCCCGTTTTCTCGAAAGAACCCATGATCTCGACTCCCGCGCAGATCCCGTGCGCGTCATGCGAGAGAGGGGTCTTGATCCCCACTCCCCAGAATGTCTCATCCTCCACTCCCTCGATCTCGTAACACAGGTTGAAGGTGACATTGCCGTGCTCACCGAAATCGGTGCCGAATATCAATGCGCCCGAGTAGACGTTGTTCTCACTGCCGAGTAATTCCTCTGAACGGCTGAAAGGTATCTCCATACCGGCTGCGACAGCTACATCCAGCATCCAGTCCTCAACGAGGCGGTACTGCAGACACCCGGCGACAGCTTCCATGAAGGGAGAGGGCCCATTCGGCTTGAAACTCTTCTCGAACTCGAGATTATCGGCAATCAGGTGATCATAACCAAATTTCGCAAAATGAGTATGCACATCGAACATAAGCCTGTTCGTGATACCCATCGAGAACCCTGGAGTTAATTCCCAGTGGTCAAGCATCGGGTTATCCTGATCATCTACCATATAATCGAAGTGAAGATGGAATACATATTGGCCTTTCCTCGCCGTCTCATAGCTTTCGATCTGTATATATTCCATCGCGTGATGAGCTGAAATCCCTTCAGACAGTGCAACTGCCAGTACAAGCATCATGAATATAACCAAACCAATTTTCATATCTTACTCCTTTTTAACAGAATTCCTTCCCTGTCGATGCCGCTGACAGCGAACTGAACTTGACTCCCTTGGTAGCTTTGAGCCTGTTTGACAACTCTCCCACTTTCCTCGGTGTACCCTTGACAACAATGATCTCAAGGCAATTATCGTGATCCAGATGGATGTGCTGGGAAGATATTATCATCCGATGGTATTCATGCTGAATGTGTATCAGGCGATTCGAAAGATCACGTTTGTGGTGATCGTATACCAGGATAATCGCCGCCGCAACTTTCTTTCCCGCCTTCCATTCGTGCCTGACAAGGCTGTCGCGCATGAGATCTGCTATCGCCTTCGATCTTGTTGGATAACCATCGCCCTCAATATGTCTGTCAAAGCTGCCCAGCAGGGCCTCATCTATCGATACGCTGAATCTAACCAGTTTTGACATGGCACCTCCGTAAAAAATATTACAATTATTAAATACGTAATACTTATAATTCGAAAAAAGACCCGGAGTCAACAGAAACCTTCCGGATCTTAAAATAAATGGCGGAGAGGGAGGGATTCGAACCCTCGGTAGAGTTTAACCCCTACAACCGCTTAGCAGGCGGATGCCTTCAGCCGCTCGGCCACCTCTCCGCTTATGATCAATAATTTCTGGCGGAGGGCGAGGGACTCGAACCCCCAAGGGCTTGCGCCCGGCGAATTTCAAATCCGCTGCCTTACCAATTAGGACTAGCCCTCCAGAAAAAAACTACCCCCCCTTTACGCACAGAGGAGGGCACTCGCGTTAGTATAAAAAGTTGATCCTCTCCTGTCAACAGAATTGAAAACAGCAACCTTCTCTTCCTGAACCACGGGTTTAGGATCAGAAATAATCGCTGTAGTAGCTTTCAATCTTCAGAACAAACTTTTCAGGGGAAAGATTCTGTCGATAGAATTTTTTGGCGTTCGTCTCGATGTCACGGATATTGCTGTTTTCGATAACATTTTCGATTTTTTTCACCAGGTCATTTACATCACCCGTTTTAAACAGGAAACCATTCCGGTTATCCTCTATCAGTTCCATATTCCCGCTTATATCACTGGCAATGACAGGCTTTCCCAGAGCAAAATATTCTACCAGTACCAGGGGTGTTCCTTCAGAAAGAGATGGTATCAGAAAAACATCTGTTACCGTCCATATTTCCTCTATTTCCTCATAATAATCGAAATATTTTATGTGTTCTTTCTCCAGGTCTTCTTCGCGCAGAATGGACGGGTCATCATTCGCGCCCACAATAAACAGGTTAGCTTTTAAAGCGTTTCGATTGATGATTTCCATCGCGTCAATGGCTATACGGTGCCCCTTGAGCCTGTCTATCCTTCCAATGATTGTAAAGACCGGCTTATCGTTATCAACCCTGAATTTCCTTTTGATTTCCACCTTGTCATACGAAGACAGCTTTTTCATGGGTTCATCATCGATGATCGGATATATCAACTTGAATTTATCCTGATCGTGCCCTGTACAATCAACCAGGGATTTTTCCTTTTCCAGTATAGTTTTTGAAATCGCCGTGTTAATCCTGGCTTTTCTGAAAATGACAGACTCCAGCTTCAGCTGCCTTTTCCTTTTCCACAGTCCCAGGCCATAATTTGACGTGAACAACGGAACCCCGGTCAGCAGCGAAAGGAAATAGGCATATCGGTAAAACCAGTAATTATGCCCGTGAATGATATTAATGCGATTTTTCAGGCAGAAGAACCAGCCGAAAGGAAGACTGTAAAAGAAGCGTTTGGGAGAACATTTCAAAGTCACTATTTTAACGGGCAATTCGTGGTATTCCTTTTTGAGCGGGCCATCGTCTCTTCCCACGAAAATATAATGCTCGAATCTGTCAAAGTCGGCATGCTTCAGAAAATTGAGCAGGTAAGACTCGACGCCCCCCCTGACGAAGGAACTGGTGATATGCAGAATCCTGATCTTTTTATTCATCAAAAAACTTTTCCAGAACGATTTTGTAGTCTTCTTCCCTGCCGATATCGAACCATTCTCCTTCAAACTTATAGACATTGATCGGCTCGTTCAATGAGATAAGCTTTTTGATAAGGGTAGGAAAATCGAAATATTGATTCTTCGGTATATTGTCGACTACACTCCTGTTCAAAACATATATGCCGGTACTTACGTTGAATTCATAAGTCGGTTTTTCGATATAATCACTGACGGTATTTCCATCCAGCTCCAGCACGCCTAAAGATATCGGCACTTCTTTCTTATACGAACATATAGTGACCTTTTTTCCGCTCTTTCGGTGGCATTCAACCAATTCATTGAAATTCAGGTCTGACAGGATATCTCCATTGGTTACAATGAATTCTTCATCCAGGTTCTCTATCAGGGAAAGACACCCCGCCGTGCCGAGAGGTTCTGCCTCGATAAAATACTCGATTTCGACGCCATATTTTTCGCCATTTCCAAAGTAAGCCTTGATGATGCCCGCCAGGTAACCAACTGTTATCACAATTTTGTTGATACCACTTTTCGCCAGCTTGTCTATAATGATCCCGAGAATCGGCTTCTCGCCGATAGGCATCATCGGTTTGGGCAAAATGGTCGTATATGGCCTTAACCGTCTTCCTTTTCCACCTGCCAGAATAACTGCTTGCACAGATTCTCCTTATATATGATAAGTGCTCGAATCTTCAACATGAATTGACCTGAAAAACCCGATCACCTCTCTCAATCCTTCTTCCAGAGTATAATCCGGAGACCAGTCCAACAGCTCCCTCGCCTTTGAATTGTCGCATACCAGCTCCAGCACTTCACTTTTTTCGGGACGTATTCTTTCTTTCTCTTCTACCACTATCAATTCTCTATCAAGGATTTTTGAAACCACGTCAATCATATCTTTAATGGAATACGACTTTCCCGTTCCGATGTTTATCGTCTCTGAGCCCAGATTGGATCGGCCGGCCGCCGCCAGGTATGCATTCACATTATCAAGCACAAAGGTGAGATCTCTCCTGGGATGAGTCGAGCCGACACGGACTTCATTTGAATTGAGCGCCTGGGTCACGATTGTCGGTATTATCGCTCTGAGCGATTGACGGGGCCCGAATGTATTAAAAGGCCTGATGGTTACCGCATTCAAATCGAATGACCTGCAGTAGCTTTCGACCAGTTTGTCCGCCCCTATCTTCGAAGCGGAATAAGGCGACTGTCCCTGTAATGGATGTTTCTCGTCGATCGGTTTATACAGCGCTGTACCATATACCTCACTGGTCGATGTGTGCAGAAACTGCTCAACATTGTTTTTCAGGCACGCATTCAACAGGTTGACAGTTCCCGTAACATTGGTCTGGATATAACTTGACGGAGCTACATACGAATAGGGGATTCCTATCAGGGCAGCCAGGTGAAATACTATTTCAACACCCTGGGTTAATTTATCGCAAAAATACCCGTCCTGAATATCTCCAAAAACAATCTCTGCTTCGGACAGAACATCTTTTTCGACATGATTCAAATTAGCCATGTTCCCGGTCGAGTTGTAATGTAACAACGCTTTTGTTTTGCACCCTTGCCTGACGAGGGTTTCGAGTAAATGGCTGCCGATAAAACCGCCTGCTCCTGTCACCAGAACACTTTTGTTTGTCAGATCATTTCCCATATTCCACCCTGATTATTTCTTTCAGTGATTTTTCTATGTCATAAGACGGCGACCATCCAAGATCGAGCATTTTCCGGTTCGATCCGGCCTGGTAATCGATCCCTTCCTTTACGTGATCTTCCTGCACTTCCAGTGCCAATTCTGATATTCCCAGTATTTCTTTCAATAATTCAAGTATTTCCTCGAGAGGCACCCCCCTGCCGCAACAAACATTATAGGTTTCCCCACCACATCCCCCATCAACAAGCGTACTGATTGCAGCGCATACATCGTCGATAAATATAAAATCCCTCGTCGCGTTCAGGGTTTTTAACTGTACTGCTGCTGTTTTCCCATTTTTATAATCGATCATACGTCCGATAACCGCCGGGATAAAGTACTCCTTGCTTTGACCGGGGCCGATCACATTGAATAATCGCGCGATTATCACCTGTTGGTTCGGATGATAACTCAGACTGACTCTTTCCTGTATGTATTTGGATCTGGCATAAGCATTCATGGGCAGGCATGTGGAACGCTCATCAACCGGATCCATCGAGCTTCTATATACCGAACTGGAACTGCAAAAAACGATTCTGGGCCGCAGCCCCAACTCTTCGACTGCTTCGTTCAGGTTCAACTGTATAAGTATGTTACTTTCATAGATATCAGCGGTATCGCTGGCTGTATGGTAGGATTTACCCGCCAGGTTGAGTACAGCCTCAGGCCTGTATTTATCCAGAACCATCAACATATTATCATAGATAGTCAGATCAAAAAACTCCTTATCGATATAGTCCTCCACAGGAATGATCCGGTATTTATCGGGAAACATCCCGACAAAGCGGCTTCCAATAAATCCGTCAGCGCCAAACACCAGCAATTTCACTCTTTTTCAACCTCTTGCACAACTTCGATTCAATAAGGCTTCATGTAATGATCGGATCAGATTATAATTGCGGCTTCTTTTCCTGTCAATGGGATAGCACGTGAAGAGTTTTTGAAAAATCTTGAAGAAAAATGCATAAATGGATCTCGATTTCCATTCCTACATACTAAACCAATTTTTAGTGATATATTATTTCAGTTACTCAGAGGAATATTGTACGAGTCATGAATTTGTCGGGCGCATCTACTTGACCAACGGAATAACAATTCCCTTCCGACCTTCTGCTATTTCGACGATCTTCTGTGCCCACGCTTCTAGCGCCTGTCGCTTTTCTTTCTCGTAGGCATAGCGATCGTAAATTCCTGTGACTGCGCGATCTCGATGGTTCAGGATCTTTGAAACAATGAGGCGTTCAATGCCGATGGATGCAAGCCCGGACGCGGCCGTCCTTCGAAGATCATGCGGGGACCAACTCCCCCTGCTTCTGAATTAATGTCTCAAAAGTTGGATTGAATTACACTACATGCTTGTAGATCTTCTTGTTCATATTGCTCACTGTGCTCGGGCTTACCCGAGTGCCCCAGAGAGCCTGCGTGATATCCTCGACTCTTCTCACCGATACTCCGGCCAGATACATCTCCACCAGCGCTTCTTCTACTGAGCTTTCCCGCCGTCTGTATCTCTCGATTATCGCCGTCTCAAAGGGAAGGGACCTTAGCTTCGGAACCTTCAGCGACACTTTGCCGGCCTTGGTCTCCAGATTACGGTTATAACTTCCAGCTCTGGTGTCCTCTCTTTCGCTTGTCCTCTCGTACTTCCTGGCTTTGCACAGGCGGTCGGCTTCTGCATCCAGAAGCCCGTTGAGCGTCTCTTCTACCGTGCTTCTCACGATCTCCCCGAGGTGATCTTTTACCTGATCCTGATTTATACTGATGACATTATCCAGCTTTTTGCTATCATCACTCATGGTGGCCCTCCTTATCCGGTTATTGGTTTTGGTCAACCGTTATTAAACCAGATCGAGGGTCACCTCTCAATCAAATGTGCGAAAGATACTGTACGTTATCATGTTACGAGGAACATTCAGTAGTTCCGGATTCCGATGCATCCCCTGTCCTTCCTGAAAATGTCGTCCGTGCTGTTACTATTGGACTTGGTTATTCCCTGGAAATAACGCACACAAGTGACCTCAAGCGCAAATAATCACATGCAAGCCGGCTTCTATCAAACAATTCAAATTGTTAGGGCATAATCGAACTGGGGATTATGGAGCAGGATGTGGTGGGGGCAGCAGGGGGGCACCAGTATTGAGACCTGATTTCTCTCGATATTGAGGAAGTACAAGGATTGCAGTGGGGCATAATTTTCAGAAGAGACAGCTGGAAACGAGCTTACGGAATGGCTAGTGAGACACTCCCGGAGGAAACGGGTAGAAAACAGATAGGCCACGCCTAAGGAGCACCGCGCCAGTCCTCGACCCTACCACTCCAAAATGCTGGTTATACTTAAAATGAGACTTAAGATACTGAGAGTATTTACGTAGTTCAGCTTATAATCGGGGAGGGATAGTCCACCAAAGATGCAATTTTACAATCCCTTCCGCAGCGATTCGATTCGGTGTGACCGGTAGAAGGCGATTGGTATATAGAGCGTGACGGAGGCGAAAAGCGCGATAAGCACGGCACTGATGATATCGTAATTGGGCAGCGTGCGAAGGCATGGTATGAGTCCCGCCGTGTACTGGTTCAGCGCCTTATTGACGACGTTGCACCACTTCAGCGTATAGGCGGAGAAGAGGATCATCTGAAAGATATACCACACGAGAAATCGCCTGCTGCATACCGCGCCGATTACCGCCACGGGGCACAGCCATACGAACCACTGTGGATGGAAATAGACTGTCACGAAGAACCAGCTCATCACCGCCCAGGAGGCGATGTGAAGCGATTTGAAATCATCCCGCTGCCGTGACTCGAAAAGAAAGAAAAGAAGCAGGAAATACCCGAGGAGAAAAACGGGGATGCTGTTTGTTTGACTGATGATCTTCATGTCGAGAAGACGGCCGGATGGTGCGGACGAGAGTATTTCCGAAACGAGTCCGGCTCCCATGCGGCTTCCGAGCGCGTATGGCACGAACGAAAGAACAAACGGAAGAAAGCCGGAGGCTGCCAGGACGAGGACGCGCAGCAGGTTTTTCCTCGCGAGTGATATTGCGAATACCGGAACCAGCAACAGCCCGTAGTGCTTGAAGCACCCGGAGAGTCCGACCAGTAAAACCGCTGCGAGTGATTGCGCGGTATTGAATGAGTTCTGCAGCAGTGCCTTTCTGGAGACTAGCAGCCCCGCTATCACCAAACATCCGAGGATCACATCGAATTGTCCCTGGAGCACCACCGATTCGATCAGTGCCGGGGAGAATAAAAAGAGCCCAAGCCCAAGCGCCCTCTTCGACGAAGGGAGGAGTTTCCATAAAAAGAGGGCGGTGAGAAAGATCGCGATGAGAATTGGCACCTTCCCGAAGAATGCGGTGCGGAAGCTGTAGGCCGGCTCGGTCCATGATGCGAGATCGACAAGACCGATCTTGCCCATCAGCGACAACCAGAATGCTTGTATTATATAGTAGCACGGAGGGTAGCAGGCATACTCCGCCGGCAGCTCGCTATCGAGCAGCACATACTCGTAGATGTTCCAGTGCTCGATGCTCAGCCGCGAGATATAGCTCGTGACGAGATAATCGTCCTGTGTCGGATTCCCGAGAACCAGGAAAAACAGGACCGCGGCGAGGATGACGATATATATCACAAGTTCCTTCTCAAATCTCGCGAGGCGCGGCCTGATGAGGAGCGGGAGAGCTGCGACCGCGGTGAGGATGCCGAAGATCAGGGCGGGCCTTCGGGCGTTCTGGATGACCAGCAGTGTCCCCGGTTTCAGCGAGTGGTCCTCGCTCAGGTGGCTTGAGACGAAATCCGGACTGATGATGCTAGCAAGAAAAGACAGCATCGAGACTATGATGAAAATGCCGCCCCACATACGGACTGTACTGCGCCACATTGTGCCAACCCCCGCTCGTATTTCTACGCCATTGATCGCAACATCGCTACATGCCCCGCCCTAAGTTCCTTAGTGTATGTCGATTCTTTTAAACAACTGAACCCAAAAACTAGGAGATACTTTACCTTCGTGACCCTTACCTAGTTCCTGTTGCGGAAAGGCCAAAAACCGAGTATTCGCGCCTTCCGTTTCTTGATATATAAAGCTCAATACAGAAACACCGGAACATGTTCTTCTTTCGGGCCTTCGTTTCTCGACAATACCATTTTTCGGAGACACCTGTCCACAGTAATCATATTTTTTGTTTTTACAGCCTCGTTTCGGCTACAACCTCGTGAGCAGAACAAGGTTGTGGCAGAAGACCGCACAGCCGACACTGGCCGCGTAATTCTTAAATCTCCTGAAAAGACACCGAAAGAGATTAAAGGCACGTTTTAAGACCGAGATCGTCCCCTCGATCCCTGCCCTGAACCTCTGGGCATTCTTGAACAGTTCACCTGTTTCCCGCTCCTGTTCTTCCCGATTTCTGCGGCCCTTCTTGCAGATGGAAACGACATCTATATCTTCCTCAAGCTCGGTGAGCTTTTCCATGCTCTCATAGAACCCCTTGTCTGCTGCCAGCACCTCCGGCTTCGCTCCGAACGTCTCTTCATGAGTCTCGATCAACTCATCGATCAGATCTATATCTTCTCTTCTATTCGGCATGACCAGATATTGGCTGATATACTTCTCTCCTGTCTGTCCCAGGAGTATCTTGTGCCCGAACTCGATCGCTTTGCCGGCCTTGCCGCGTTTGATCAGCTCCGTGTGTTCTTCGAAGATGCTGTAGAGCTTCTCGGTGGCCGATAGCTTCTCGCCATCGAAGATGCGCCGCCGCGCCTGATCCATCACACGCAGGGCAAGAGGGAGATAATGCTTCAGATCCTCTCCGTAAGGATCAGATCCGGGAAGAAGACATACGACCTCGCTCGATATCCCCACGACCCTCCCGACAGCTTCGAGCAGCTCCCGGTATGTGCTCTTGACTTTGCGCTTCTTATTCTTTTTCCTGCTGGAAGCGTTGCGGCTGATAAAACTGTAAAGCCTCTTGACCCTGCGGTCGTGAAAACGGTATCTCAGGTCCAGACCGGGATGTTCCTCCCTGATACGCCGCAGATTACGCACAAGGACACGGTAGCTGTCCCACAGAAGAAAGGAATCGGTAGGATAATGG
>CBDUUV010000042.1:0-20088 GCA_965370495.1 uncultured bacterium | reverse complement strand
TCAGCACACCGAACCCGAATGTGAAAACGATCAGTTCAAAATTACTGAACGCCTTGTCCTTGATCATCAGCAGCATCAGGAATATGCCGCCGTACACCATGACCGTTCCGAGATGAAATCCTATCCCCAGTGAGAGAAGGTATATGATGAGAAAAACAAGGTTCCTGGAATGCTTCCTTTTTTCTCCCACAGCCATCCCTATCAGTCTGGTACCCTCCGCCCTGCCAGTAGAGGCGATTATTTTTTCTTTTTCAGACTGATTGAGTTCGCAGGAGGGGTTCTTCAACCACCTGAGCGCAAGAACCGTGCAGAGCCCCATCACGAAAGTACTGAGTGCATATACCTCAGATTCTGAAGCATTCGTCCAGTACGTATCAGAGAACATCAGAAAAAACGACCCGACAACAGGCCCGGTATAGCGCATAAACTTCTCGAGAGCAGTCTTTCCCTCTCCATACATCCGTCTTATCACATATACCATTACCAGATAGGCCATCAGTATGCCCAATGCGGCAGATATGGCCGAGAGAAGGTTAACCTTCTGCGCGACAGATAACGCTATTGGAAGAAGACAAAAGACCCTTCCCACAAGAACATAGAGCGGAGTACCGGGTGAATGGGGGATGCCCAGAATATATGAGGTCGCAATGAATTCTCCCGCATCCCAGAACGAAGCGGTCGCCGCCATCGTCATGACATAAACGACAAGGCTGATCACAAACATCGAGACCGCAAGAAACCGGTGAAGCATTTTCTCCGACATATGAAAACCTTTCTCATCTCCTGCAGGCATTCACCGGTCATTCGGCAGGCCCGCCCGCGGAACAGCGCCCGAGTCATGCCATGGTGGTTTTACGCTTTCGCATAAAAAAGAAGATACCACCGAGCAAGCTCACGAAAACCTGAACCACATATGTTATAAACTCCATAAGAACCGCAAGTTCCTCGCCAATTCCGATTTGCGTAAAAAGAACTATACCAGCACTTTCTCTCACACCGAGTCCGTTTATCGATATTGGAAGTATCATTATCAAGCCGAGCATAGGGACAAAAACAAAAAAGTGAACATGATCCCACCCCAACATCTCTATTCCAAGAGCCCTTCCGACAAATATATGAGTGGCTATACGCAGAAACTGGATCAACAGGGTCAACATGATCACCCTGCCGGACAGATAACGCAGGTCCCTGAGTTTCCCGAGATGACTCAATACCCGGTCGATCTTTTCACCCAACCCCCATAGACGTATCCTCCCGAGAAGAATCCTGATCCATCTCGACAGGTTCCTGTTGAACACGAGTAAAAACACAGGGATAACACAAGCCAGAAAAACAATAATATATATCGACGAAGCTGTACTCGACCTGTCAGCCAACAGAAGTACGGAAGCAAAAAGAGCCAGCAGACAGAGCCCCATGACCCCGAAGATCCTGTCCAAAAGAGTAACAGCAAAGACCCTGTGCGGGTCATTTCCGGTTTTTACGACATCGAAAATCTTTATGGCATCCCCTCCGACATTGGCTGGCAGAAAATTATTGAAGAAAAGACCTGTGAAATACAATCTGAATGTCTTGCCGAATGAAAGCCTTACACCGCCAGCTCGAAGCAGGATATGCCATTGCAGTGCTCCTAAAATACTACTGGCGAAAAAAATCGATACTGCCAGCACAAGCTGGAAATGGTCCATTCCCTCGAGGTACGGCGCCAGTTCCCTGGGTGATTTCCTGCTGAGCAGAAAAAAGATCAACCCGGCGCTTACAATTACCTTCAATAACTGGAAAGTTAATCTTCTTATTTTCAAAAAGGCGCCTCTCTCGTCAATTACCTTTCCCCGTGATTTCGAGGAGAAGTTTTTCGGTCTCCATGGCACATCGCTGCCACGTAAGTTCCTTCACTCTTTCCAGTGAGTTATTACTCATTCGCTTCCAGAGCTCTTTGTTTTCCAGGATACTCAGAGCTTTCTCCCCGAAAGCGATCGCATCCGCATATGGTACCAGAAAACCGGTCTTGTTGTTAAGCACCGAGTCCCTCAACCCGGGTCGGTCACTGGCTACCACGGGAACACCGCATGCATTGGCTTCGACCACTGTAAGGCCCCAACCCTCCTTGGGACTCGGGTTGAAGAGCAGGTGGGATCTGTTCAGATATTCAACCAATTCCCCCGCTTTCATGAAACCCTGAAATTCAATCGCATCCCCCAGATCAAGCCTGGCGGCTTCTTTTTTCAGTTCAGGCCCATACGGCCCGTCTCCGATGATGACAAGCCTGGCATCAGGTATTCGGGCCCTTACCACCTTCATGGCACGCATCGCAACCTCTATACTCTTATACCTGCGAAGTCTCCCCAGGTGAACAATCGTCGGACGTTGAAACCTTTCCAGTGACAGGTTGCGATATGTGTCATGATCGAGCCCGCAGAGAACCACGCTGATCCTCTTCCTGTCGATCCCCCGTGCTGCAAGATCATCTGCGGTACTCTGACTTATTACCATAAACCTGTTCTTCCTGAAAACACCCGGTATGAATTTCTCCATAAAAAGGACATATGCCCCGATCAACCAGTTCGCTTCCCGAAACACTGTCGTGCCGAACAGGTGCGGAATCACTCCGACAACCGGTGTTTTTGTGTACAAGGGCATAAAAAAGGGAAGCTTGTTGATATCCTCCAGAACCACATCACGGGGATGATTCTTCATGTAGCGTCGCGCGACAACAGGAAGAACAAAATTGGCATTGAACCAGTGTCCTGCCCTTATGATCTTTACTCCATCGATCACATCCTCAGCATCGCAGCCGGGGAAACCGGATGTGATCTCTACAACATCGTGCCCCCATCGTACCAGGTGGGAAAGTATCTCGTGAAGATGAACTTCGGCTCCCCCGACTTCCGGGTGTTTCATGTCTCTCCAGTTAAGAGCCAGAATCCTCACGCGATGCCCCTCTTTATTTCTTTTTCGCTATCGTTCCTGTCACCACAGTAGTATACAGGGCCAGGCGGGTACCGAGAATACGGGCCCGCATACCTGCGAACAACTTCCTTGTCAGGGTAAATATCACCGGATACATGGGAAGACGGATTCCCACTGGCAATAATCCCTTTCTCAGTATTCTGAACCAGATAGGCGGATTGAGCCACTCACCGTAAGTCCTGACTACTTCGAACGAATGATTCTCAAGCAACTTTTCCAGTTCACGCGGGGAAAATTCTGTTTCCCATCCGGCAAACCATTTGCCCAGCATTATAAATATATGTTTGAGAACCGTGTAATAGTGATATCTCTGCGGTACATCGACAATGATGTGGCCTCCCGGTTTAAGCACCCTGTGATGTTCCGATATCATATCACCGGGATTACGAAAATGTTCAAGCAACCCCTGGTGGAATACCAGGTCAAAGATCCCTTCCTTGAAAGGCAGAAAAAAAGCATCGGCGCAGCAAAGAGCCACATCGTCCTGTTCTTTCAGCTGGCCTTTGATCATCCTGAGGCTGGAAAGGCTGTAATCAAGTGAAATAACAGTTGCCCCCTCGCGCGCCATGAATATCCCGTCCCTGCCGGTTCCTGCTCCGACCTCCAGGATTCTTAACCCCTTAAAGGATTTTACCTGGGCAAAATGTTCACTCACCCGACCTTCATTGTCATAGACCTCAGAGACATCGCCGGACCTGTCCCAGAAATCACTCCAGTGCTTCTTTTCAGAGACCCTTGATCTGCTCACCAGGAAAAACCTCACGATACTGCCGGCAACCTCGAGACGAAACGATATATAGTTCTCCCGGAGCAAGCCGGAAAGATCCGCCGGGAACGATACCCTTCTTTCCGTTGTTAAAAGTATACACCATCGGAGCATACGTGTGACTAACAAAACATGCGTCGAAGTCGAATTTCAAAAAAAAATATCGTTCGTACCACGCTCCGAACAGACATACGCCCAGTTCTCTGGACAGGCGGAATAAACATGGTCAACGACGTAATCAAAAGCCGCCTTCACAAAGATCTTCAATCTTTGCGGACCTCCTTCGCCAGCTTGTCAAGGATACCGTTTACAAAACCTCCAGCCTTTTCCGAACTGAATTTGTGAGCAATCTCGATCGCTTCGTTGATGATCACTCCTGTCGGAACCTCGGGACAATACAGCAGCTCCGCAAGGGCAATATGCAGGATGATCCTGTCAACTGCGGCAACGCGTTCAAGTTTCCAGTTTTCCAGGCACCCCGAGATAATCTTATCAAGTTTTTCACGGGAACCAATGACTTCCCTGAGAACCCTTCTGGCATACTCGACCGTCTCGCTGGAAGAACCGCGGCGATCAGCATTGTCCTTCAGAACGCCCTCCCAGCCAGCTCCGGATATGTCATCCGCGTAAAGCGACTGAAGAGCGATTTCCCGCGCTTTTCTTCTTTGACTCATTTACCATCGATCTCTTTCCACAGACCGGACATCTCAATCGCGGAAAGAGCCGCCTGCCAACCCTTGTTGCCGGCTTTGCTTCCAGCTCTTTCCAGCGCCTGCTCCTGCGTATCCGCCGTTATGATACCAAAAGCCACCGGCTTTCCGGATTCAACCGCGATACCCGACAGGTCCTTGACCACCTGACCGGCCAGTATATCGAAATGTGGTGTATCACCCCTGATAAGAGTACCTATGCAGATCACGGCATCAACGCCGGTACCTGCTGCTTTCCTCGCTGCCTGTGGCACCTCAAAAGATCCGGGAACCCGGTAAACTACAATATCATCATCTGAAACACCGTGACGGACAAGGCAATCAATCGCCCCGCTCAACAGGTGCCCGGTGACCATTTCGTTGAACCTGCTGACGATCACGGCGAATTTCCTGCCGGTTCCGATCAACTGTCCGTTCTTTTCAACTACCATCATTTCTCCTTTCGATGATATTCATCTGTTCGTTCAGTCGTGTCAAATTGTCTTGAGATCACCGAAAAGGTGCCCAAGTTTGTCTCTCTTTGTCGAAAGGTACTTCAAATTCTTCTTGTTGGGAACAGTTTCAATCGGGACCCTTTCGACAACTTCCAACCCATACGCCTTCAGGCCGATGATCTTTTTCGGATTGTTTGTCAGCAGCATAATCTTGTGCAATCCGAGATCGGCCAGAATCTGTGCCCCTGTTCCGTAATCACGCAGGTCAGCCGGAAAACCAAGCTCCTCATTCGCCTCTACAGTATCCTTTCCTTCATCCTGCAAGGCATAAGCCCTGACCTTGTTGACAAGACCTATCCCACGGCCTTCCTGTTGGATGTACAGCAAGACTCCGCTTCCCTTTCGAGCAATACTCTTCATGGCAGCATCTACCTGATTTCCACAATCACACCTCAGCGAATGAAACACGTCCCCTGTCAAACACTGTGAATGCACGCGCACGAGAGCACTTTCCTCTTTCCATGGTTCTCCCATGACAAGAGCAACACTTTCAGATCCGTCGACGATCCCTTCATACGCGAGAAGCCTGAAATCTCCATAGCGGGTAGGAAGATCAGCCTCGGCTACACGCCTGACAAGTTTCTCCTTTTTTCGTCTGTATTCTATCAGGTCGCATATGGTGACTATCTTCAGCCCGAATCTTTCCGAAAATTCGTCCAGATCTGAACCACAGGCCATACTGCCGTCCTCTGCCATAATCTCGCAGAGCAGGCCCGCCGCTTCGAGTCCCGCCAGCCTGGCCAGGTCGACTGCAGCCTCCGTATGTCCCGCTCTGCGAAGAACACCGCTTTTTACAGCGCGAAGCGGGAATATGTGGCCAGGCCGCCCCAGATCCTCCGGTACCGTTGCGGGATCAATAAGGGCACGCACCGTGAGAGCCCTGTCAAACGCTGATATTCCTGTCGTGGTTCCGTGTATAGCATCGACCGATACGGTAAAAGGTGTATTCATCCTTGCGGTATTCTCCTGTACCATCATGCCAAGCCTCAGCCTGTCAAGCCGATCCCCGAGCAAAGCAACGCATATCAACCCCCGAGCATACCTGGCAATGAAATTTATGCTTTCTGCATCAACTTTCTCGGCGGCCATGATTATATCACCTTCATTCTCACGGTTCTCGTCATCGACCACGATAATCATTTTTCCTTTGCGGATATCTCCCAGTGCTTCTTCGATAGAACTGAAACAACTCACTTGTTTTTACCCCTTTACTCTTAACCGATCCCGGTATCATCACGGGCGAGTGAATTTATATACATATTTTGCAAGAATATCGATTTCTATATTGACTTTTTTCCCCGGTACCAGTTCACAGAGATTCGTATTCTCCAGCGTGTGCGGAATAATGAACACCACAAAAGTGTCCCTGCCCGGACCAGGTCCAACCGTCAGACTGACGCCGTCTACGGCAACAGACCCTTTTGAAACGATATACCTGGCGATATCAGTATCAACCGAGATATCGAGTCTGGTCGATTTTCCCGAAACCCTGCGAATAGTTCCTGTCCCGTCGATATGCCCGTTGACTATATGCCCTCCCAATCTGCCGCCGGAAAGCATGGCTCTTTCAAGGTTGACCTTCGAACCGGGTTTTAGTCCACCCAGATTTGTCACTCTGAGAGTCTCAGGCAACACATCACATGTAAATTTCTTCCCGTCGAGGGAAGCGACTGTCTGGCACGCACCATTGACAGCTATACTGTCACCCGGCTCCAGGCCATCGAGTCCGGACTCGATCGCAAGCCTGGCACCTTTCGAACCCCGACGCAGAGATACAACCTTTCCCACAATTTCGACAATTCCTGTAAACATTTACAACCCCTCTCCCTTCACAATATCGATATATCCCACTATGCGGCGCCTGTCGTAAACTGCCATGATATCGTCGTCTATCCTTTTCAGGCATCTCAGGTGGAATTCCCCGCGTTTAAACCATCCCGGAGGCGTGCTGTCCTGAAACCACGTGTAACAATCATTTCCCGATATGACAGGAGAATGGAAAAGTACAAGCCTGTCCACGGCACCCTCCCTGAGAAGAGAAGTAGCAATCTGCCCACCACCCTCGACAAGGACCGATGTGATAGGCCTCTTTGCAACATCCCGAACCCATGCAGATATTTCTACTCTACCATCATCAGCCGGTAATACCGCAATTTCGGCACCTGCTTCTTCGAGTACTGCCCTTTTCTCCCTGTCCGCATCTCCTGTACAATATATAATTAATTTTTCCCCTGACTCGATCCAGCGGTGTCCTGCTGGAAACGACAGCTTTGAATCGAAAACCATCCGCAAAGGAGCAGGAAGGTCCTTGTCATACAACCGTCTATCCAGTAGAGGATCATCTTTTTCAATAGTACCCCTGCCTGTCGCTATCGCTTCCATGCTCGATCTGAGATAATGTACGTACTCCCTCGATCTGTCGCAGGAAAGATATTTTTCTTTTGCCATGGTGATTTTTCCATCGAGTGACAGGGCAAGCTTCAATTCGATAAACGGCTTCCCGGTAATCGCTTTGTGAATGTAGGGAAGATTAATCTCAAGCGCTTCCTCCGCCATGATACCGATATCTACAGACACACCCCTTTCACGAAGAGTTCGGATACCTTCTCCCCTGACCCTTTTATCCGGGTCATAGATACTGCAAACAACTCTCGATATTCCGGCATTGAGGATCGAGTCTGTACACGGTGGTGTCCTGCCGTAATGACAGCACGGCTCAAGGTTAAGATACATCGTGCTCCCGACAGCCTTTTCACCGGCAGCCAGTATTGCTTCGATTTCCGCATGCGATCCGCCTGCCCGGGAATGATACCCTTCACCGACAATCTCACTTTCGGAAACTATCACGGCCCCAACAACAGGATTGGGAAATGTCCTCCCTATACCTGCTCCAGCCAGTTCAAGGGCCCTGGCTATATATACACCGTCTTCGACCAAGCGACCTCGCCTCCCATGGAATCATTTTCGGGGAATACTTATTGGGACAGGTAAAAGTGCACCATACCTTGTGGAATGGCACATGGACCCTTAAAACCTTCTCCCATCCAGACTTTAACTGTCGGTCCCGGAATTACACCGGATCAGTGAGCCCTGCGGGCCCATTCGCGGACTTTTACCGCCGGTGGGGAATCTCACCCCGCCCCGAAGGTCTTCAGACATGCTGTTATCAGCTTCTGTATTCTTAATTATAGAAAAAATGAGCTGACTGTCAAGAAAGGAATGGGGCCACAGAGCGGAAAATGATTGCATGGATAACTGATGCCGGATTATTCATCCAAAAGAGCCGACACAAATGATTTGCGGTCGAAAGGCTCCAGGTCTTCTATATTTTCACCCAACCCCACGAATAATACCGGGATACGGAGATTCTTCTGGACCTGGATAATAGCTCCCCCCTTGGCTGTACTGTCGAGTTTCGTCAATACAAGCCCTGTCACAGGTAACGCCTCTACAAAGACTTCAGCCTGGCGCAGGCTGTTCTGCCCGGAATTCGCATCCAGGACAAGCCAGGCTTCAACCGCCGCATTCGGCATCCGGCTCGATATAACACGAAATATCTTACCAAGTTCTTCCATCAGGTTCACCCTGGTATGCAGCCTGCCAGCGGTATCGATTATCACGGTATCGATACCCCTGGCCATTGCAGAACTGACCGCGTCGAAAGCTACTGCCGCCGGATCGGAACCCATCTCCTGTCTTACCACGGGCACACCGGCCTTTTGAGCCCATAATTCAAGCTGCTCTATCGCGGCCGCTCTGAAAGTATCACAAGCCGCCAAAAGAACGCTCCGGCCTTCCGATAGCATGCGGTTTGCAAGTTTGCCGATTGTCGATGTCTTGCCAACTCCGTTGACCCCGACTATGACTTTTACTTCCGGCGCTCCGGGAAAAGACTGATATGGCGGGACTTCCTCTATGACGGAAAGCAATTCCTCTTTGACGATCCGGAGATAATGATCACTGGTATCACCACCTGAGCCCTGCATTTTCCTGACCCGGTCTATAATCCGCTCCGTGGCATCGACCCCGAGATCCGCGGAGAAAAGCAGGTCTTCGAGCCGCTCGATGGCATCTTCATCGAGTGATCTCGATGCAAAAATCTTCTGTAGAGGGGCAAAAAGACGTACCTTCGTCTTATTCAGCCCCTTGACGATTCTCTTCATCTGATGATATCTTTCCTAATTGGAAGAAACCGGTGATTCGACCATCACTTCCGCGGAAACCATTCGGTTCTGAAGCATTCCCTCTACCTCTGCCAGGTCGACCGAGACAATCTTTGACACACCCTTCTGTTCCATCGTAACACCAAACAACTTGTTTGCAGCTTCCATGGTACGCTTATTGTGCGTGATTATGATAAATTGCGTCTCTTCTGAAAACTTCTTTAGCATCTTTACGAATCTCTGTATGTTCGCATCGTCCAGGGGGGCATCCACCTCGTCAAAGATACAGAACGGACTCGGTTTCGCCTTGTAAAGGGCAAATAGCATGGCCATTGCGGTCAGTGCCCGCTCCCCTCCGGAAAGAAGGGCAATATCCTGAAATCTTTTGCCTTTCGGCCTGGCAGATATGATGATATCCGCTTCCAGCGGATCGGTCCCTTCGCTAAGGGCAAGCGAAGCTTCGCCTCCTTCAAAAAGAACAGTAAAGATCTCGCTGAAATAACTCTTAACCAGGTCAAAAGTTTCGATAAAAAGTTTACGAGCCTTTCTGTTTATCCTGCTGATAGCCTCTTCGAGTTCCACCCTTGCCTTGTCAAGGTCCTCTTTCTGTGACTCGAGGAATTCCAGCCTGTTCTTCTTTTCTTCATACTCCTCTATTGCGGCCATGTTGACAGGGCCGAGGCTTTCGAGTTTTCTCTTTTCCTTTTCGACCATTTCCTGTGTAATACTTGTTTCCTCATCGGTCAGTGGGATCTCCACCCCCTCAATGTAGCATCCAAGATCCTCCTGATATATCTCATCCGCTCTTTCAACAAGATCCTTCATCCTTGTGTCGATAGAAGTCAGTTTGATCCTGACTTCATTGATCCTTCCGAATATCTTTTCCCTTTCTTCCTGGCGGGCTTTCAGGTCCTGTTCCATCGCTCCTATATTGTCGCGTTTTTCCTCGAGTATTTCACGGAGCTGATCAATATCTTTCTGACAGGAACTCTCCTTTTCAAGAATATCTGCCACGATACACCTTTCAGCCGCGTTCTCTTCAGCAAGCCCGGCGGATTCCTCCTTCGATGAAGTAATCTCCTCACTGCGTTGCTGCATGATACTGCTGAATTGTTTTTCCATCTCACTGAGGCCCCTGATTTCTTCTCTCTGCTTATCCATGGTCCCCTGCAATGACGCAAGGTTGACTTTCTTTTCAGTAAGGGCAGCCTCGAGTTCATTTCTTCGCCCTGTCAGCAGAGAAAGTTCCGACTCGATCTTTGCCGTATCGGAGACCCCGCCTGTATCCTGCTGCATCGCCAGCGCCAGCTTTGCTTCTTCAAGTTTTGAGAGTATCTCGACCCGGGAATCCTCGATCTCATCAAGCGACTTCATGAGAAGGGAACACTTTTCCTTTTTCATTATAAAATAGCGTTCTACTTCCTGAAACTCTTCACGTTTTACGGAAAGATCATTTCTTGCCCTGATAATATCTTCATCAAGGCCGGCCAGCTTTAATCTTAATTCTTCTTTCCGTTTTCTTTCGTTTTCGCATGTGGATTCTTCACGGGCGGTTTTTTCTTTGAGCATCCCGATTTTGTTCTTTATCTTTTCGATCTCCTCGGATCTTCCCAGCAAAGATATTTCTTCCCCCACCTGCCCTGCAAAGTAGATCCCCCTTCCCCTGCAGAAATAGACGCCGGAAAGCGCAACTGCATCCCCTCCATGCCCTGAACAGATAAATTCCATGGCCTGATCGATGCTCTCGAACACATAAGTATCACCGAGAAGATTATCGATCATCGATCTCCTGGAATCACTTACATTGACAAACGAACTGAGTTTTCCGAGAAGACCCGGAAACTTTGTGGGAGTCCCGGCATTCTTTTCACCATCCATCTGCTCTACAAAAAACCTGACACTTCCGAGCCTGTTACTCGACACCTCGGATATCAATTCCATCGCTCCTGAAAGATTATCCACGACTACACCATCACTCATTCCGCCCAGGACAGCTTCAACAGCACGGGTGTATTTTTTCTCCACTTTCAGTAATTCGGCGAGAGGCCCCTTTACATGAATATCACCTTTTTTAAGCACATACCTTGCTCCGCCCGGGAATCCCTCGAAATCCTCTTTCATCCGTGAGTACAGTTCGTGCCTGCTTACCAGTTTCGCAAGTTCGGTCTTGCTCTCGGCAAGGTGGAATTCCCTCTCGGGAAGGCTCTGGTCAACCTTCTGCATTATTGAGGCAGCCTCTGTTCTCTGTTTTTCGAATCCAGACAACGCTTTCTGCTGATCCTTGAACCTTGCTTCCCTGTCCATCATCGTCGAAGACAGATCAGAGACTTCCTCCTCAAGTCCAATGACCTTCTCGCGCATCTCTGTCGCCCGTATGTTGAGTTCCTTCAAAACATTCTCAAAATGTTCCTGGCTGCTTTTCACCCTTACCCGGTCCTGAAGAAAATCCAGTTGTGTCTGTTTCAGGTCGATAAGTTCATTCTGCATTCTCTTGATCCTGACCGATATCTCCTCAAATCTGCCACCGAGCGCCCTGACCGCATCTTCCCCTTCCCTGATTTTTTCAGAGGTCACCTTCTGTTCAGTCATCACACCTGAAACCCTGTCGCTTATCTTTTCGAGCCTTGTTTTTGCTTCTTCGATTTCTCTCGAGTCACGTTCGATCCTTCTCTCAGCTTCTCCTTCTCGCTCGGTATACTGGATAATCTTTTCCTCGGAAACCTGGATTATTCTCCTTATTTCGTACCTGTCATTCTGCAGTTTCGTGTAGTTTTTCTCATGCTCAAGCAGAACAAATTTTTCTTCTTCGACCTTCTTCTCATACTCGTCGAGTGAATCGTCGCCTTCCCTCGAGATACTCATAGTCCTTACAAGCTCGGACTCCTCTTTCTTTTTTTCTTCCAGATACCTCGAGAGGGTTCCTCGCAGCTGTATGATACCCCACTCCCTGATCCTCTCACTGATATTCCTGTAACGTCTTGTTTTGCCTACCTGGTAACGAAGAGAACGGACATTCTTGCCAAGTTCTTCAAGGATATCCTCGAGACGCACCAGGTCTGATTCGGTTAGTTTCAGTTTTCTTCTCGCTTCTTCACGTCGCATCCGGTATTTGACGATCCCCGATGCCTCTTCGAACATATACCTTCGCTCTCCATGAGTGTCGTTCAGAACATATTCGATCATCTCCTGCTCGATCACCGCGTACGAATGACTGCCGGTACCTGTATCAGCAAAGAGTTCCCTGATATCCCTCAGCCTGCAGGGTGTCTTGTTGATAAAATATTCGCTGATACCGGAACGGTACACCTTTCTCGAAATAGTGATCTCTGAATATTCGAGAGGAAAGACCCCTTTCTCGTTATTGATAGTCATCGTGACAGTTGCAAACCCCGTCGGCTTATGCAATTGTGTCCCGTTGAATATGACATTTTCCATCTTGGTGCTTCGAAGCTGCCGCGCACTCTGTTCACCCAGAACCCATCTGACAGCATCAACCACGTTTGTCTTCCCGCACCCGTTCGGGCCAAGGATAGCAGTGATCCCCTCCCTGAACTCCAGGGTGACAGGAGACATGAACGATTTAAACCCTACCAACTCAAGCCTGTTCAGACTCACCCGTACCTACCTCCACAACTGTAATGACGCACCGTTCCTAATTATTTTTCAGACTCATTACTCTGGCTTCCGCTATTCTTCTGAAGGAGAGAAGCTCCTGCCTCATCACTTCTGCAGCCTCCTTCGTCTCTAATTCACCAATAAAGACCCTGTACCATCTCCGCCCTTTTATTTCCACCTCCGTGATTCTGGTCTCATATTCTTTTTTCTCGAAATAGTCGCTCTCGGCCCTCGCACGTTGAATATCGAGAAACGACGCGATATGGATCGAGTAGTACATCCCTTCAGCCGCGTAAGTGGCGGAAATAGAATGTTCTTTTTCCCCGGACGCTGTCCTGGCTAAAACTTCTTCCGTTTCTGCCACCGGCTTGTCATCGCCTGGATCAATACCCTTCCGCTCATCCACACTGACCGTGATTTCTTCATCGATCACAGTTTTTCCATCTTCTTCCGGACCAACCTCATTATCCCGGCGGGTTTTGTCCCGGACATCCTGCTGCTTCACAACAAGCTCTGAGATGCGGTCAGCATCTTCTTTCTCCTGGACTGATTTCTCTATCACGAACCACCAGATAATAAAAACGACTATCAAAGTTGAAACAATAACAGCAACCAGGCGTGGAATACTAAACCTGCCCGCGTCCGGCCCTTTCATGGAATCGATTTCTTCAGATTTTTCGATAACCTCCGGTTCCTGATCCTCTGCATTAGCTGCTGGTCCGGTTAGGGCCGATTCCGGCTCGAGATCGAGTATCTCTTCTCCCGCTCTTTCGTCCTCGGCACCGGGTATCCCCTGGGACCCTTTTCCCTCGCAAAAACAGACAAGGTTCGAAGAGGGAAGGTCCGGTCCAAGGTCATCCAGTATCTTCTGAAGTTCTCCTTCTTCCATCTCCTCGATACGGCAACACAGCAGAAGCCCATCCACCAGGTGAGGGATAGGATTGATACCGCCGTCGTCCGTATAAAGTGTCGAACAATAGATTACTACATCACTGTTTGAAGAAAGGAAATCATTTACCTTGCTGAATTCCTTGAGCGCAAATGGTATCGTTCTTGAAACAGGAAAAGAACCCGTCCCGGTGACACGAACTCCATCGATACCGGTCGGTTTCATTACCGATTTGAGCGAACTCCCGTACAACAGGAGATCAAGGAATCCATGATCCTCGACATTCTGGACCAACCCGCTTAATCCCGGATAAAGAAAATCGCAATCTGCTATGATTACTTTTTTGCCTTTCTTCGAAAGCAGGTGTGCCAGCTGAAGTACGGTAAAATCCCTGGATATCCTTTTTTCCTGCACAGACATCGCCAGGATGGCATAACCCCTGTCTTCCCGCAGTTTCTTTTCTATTTCTTCTTCAACACTGCGAAAATGATCCAGGTTACGCGCGGACGAAAAATCGCCTTCTTCCATGAAGGAGAACATTTCCATTTCATCCAGGAAAATCGAATACCCTCCTCCTTCACAGTTACTACCTGATTTCTCTTTCATCTTTCCATATTCTTCATCACCCATGAGGATCACTCCCTCCCTGATATTTTATCTATTCCTTTGACCAGGCTTTCCTGGATCGGCTCTTCTTCGGTTGTATCAACAGTCCTGAGATCCACATAAACCGACTCATTTTTGACACGTACGAGTACAGCCGGATCAAGAGATCTGAGCATCGATGATAACTTCTCCGGCTGCCCGGCCTTCAGATCGATCCTCACCAGCGCGGTTCGAAGAGGATTGATCGGAAAACTTCCTCCACCGATCGAAGACTCCCCTTCTACAACGGAGACGACCACCCTGCTCCCAAGTCTCTTCGACAGGGAGGTTGAGAAGCCGTCAGCTCTTTTTCGGATCTCTTCAAAACTTTTACCCATCATCACCAGAGCAGGAATATTATCCGTCCTGTCACACCAGTACTGTAGCAGAACAGTCTCGAGACATGCCAGTGTAAGTTTGTCGATACGAAGCGCGCGCATAATATGATTCTTCCGGAGCCTGCCGACAAGTTCCTCTCTTCCGAGAATTATCCCGGCCTGTGGTCCACCAAGAACCTTGTCCCCGCTGAATGATATGATATCGACACCACTTTCAATGATAGAGCAGATATCTTCTTCTCCCTCCGGCCCCTTTTTCCCGAAAGGAAAGAGCATTCCACTACCCTGGTCATACATGACAGGTACACGCCTGGCCCTGCCGAGAGCGGCCAGCCTGCTGAGTGGAACATCATTTGTGTATCCGACGATCCTGTAATTGCTGGTATGCACCTTCAGAAGCAGGGTCGCCCCGTTATCGATCGCTTCCTCATAATCCTCCAGATGTGTTCTGTTGGTCGTGCCAATCTCTATGACTCTGCCCGCCGCGCTCGAAAGTATTTCGGGAAGCCTGAAACTTCCGCCGATCTCTACCAGTTCTCCACGCGAAACAGCGACCGCGCCACTCCCGGCGAATGTATTGATTGCCAGGAGGACCGCTGCAGCCGTGTTATTTACCACAAGACCACTTTCCGCGCCCGTCAGAAGTGTCAAAAGCCTGACGGCCTTTTGATCCCTTTGTATCCTTTTGCCACTCTCAATATCGACTTCCAGGTCTACGTATCCTGTAGAGGCCCGTTCCAGGGCCAAGCGGGCCTGGCCTCCCAGTACGGCCCGTCCAAGGTTCGTGTGAAGTATCACACCTGAAGCGTTGATGACCCGCCGCTGGCATGTGGAAGATACGGCTTCGATCGCACCAAGAACGTCATCAACAATATCTTCCAGGATCACGGTTTCACTTCTACTGTCGCCCGTATCATCAAGTAATTGCTTACGATACAAATCTACTTTCTCACGTATGATCTGCGTAATCCCTCTTCTGGAAAAAGGGGAAACCACCGATGCGACACGCTCGCTCTCGAGGACCCTCTCAACGGAAGGCAACTTCTTTAAACTTGAATGGATATGCATCTCCATCTGTATATTGAAAGAAATACAAAACTCGTGATTTTCTACCATATATTGTGGCAGGCGTCAACAATAATCTCAATATATTGTTGAACAGGCCTCTCTGCCGCACGAGCAACGGCGCCTGTAATCTCCTTGGCCGGATCGATTTGAGTCTTGAAAAATCTACAACTATCTGCTAAAAAACAATAAATAGTTGCAACACTGACCTAAGGAGGATCTAATGAACCGGGCAGTGCCCTTTATCATACTTGCAATCTTTTCGGGTTTTCTGATGACCGGATGCGCGGCAAGACAACCGGCCTGGGATAAGCTCTATTCAGGTCTCAGTGAAAGGCCGGAAGAACTGGACTGGAGCGTACTCGAAGGAAGAAGGATCGTCCTTGATCCCGGACATGGAGGGTATTTCGAGGGAGCTACCGGCATCGACAGCCTGACCGAAGCACATGTCAATCTGGGTGTAGCACTCTACCTCTGGGGCCTTCTCGAAGAAGCCGGAGCGGATGTCCACCTTACACGCACTACTGACCGTGACCATCTCCCGGATGACTCGGCCGATCTCGTGGACGATCTGAAAGCCAGGATGAAGATCGCAAACAGTTACAACCCCGAGGCCTTCATATCGATCCATCACAACTCCAACCTTGCCCTCGACCGAAGCAGGAACAGGATAGAAATATACTACAAAAGCAGTGACACGGCTGCTTCACTCGAACTGGCTTCCGATATACACAGCCACCTTGCCAGAAACCTGGGAATAGACGAATCTGTAATCAAACCCGGTAATTACTACGTGCTGAGAAATTCCGAAGCCAGAGCATCCATCCTTGGGGAAGCCAGTTATATCTCCCATCCTGAAGTTGAAAAAAAACTGAAGATCTCCTCCAGGCAAAAGCTTGAAGCCGAGGCATACTTTCTTGGGCTGCTCTCATATTTTTCCCGGGGAGTACCGATCATAGAATATGTCCCTTTTACAACAGATACCTTGATATTACCTGCTACCATCTCCTTCAGGATCACACCCGGAGCGGGTATCCCTATCGATCCCGTATCCCTGAGGATCAGGATGAAAAACGTGGATGTACCGGCGGCATGGGACCTCTCGTCAAATACTCTTTCATATCCCATACCTCCCGGCATACCGAACGGGCGATACGAACTCCTGGCCTCGGCCAGGAGCGTCATGGGTGGAAGCGCTTCAAGCAAACCATTTACCTTGATGATAAGCAGGCCGGCCGAATATATTCTTCCTCTCCCTCTCCACCGCGAGTCACCCGGCAGCTTCACCCTTTCTGTCAAGGTGCTGGACCGCTTCGGCCAGCCCGTAGCGGATGGTATGCGGATATCAGCCATCCCCCTGGTTGCGGGACGCAGGAGCAGAGGGAAATGTAATAAAGGAATATTCCGTTTCGAAGCTGCGGAAGAAACAATCGATTCCGGATTTGTGATCGAAACAGCCGGCAGGTCAGATACCCTGTATTTCGACAGATCAGCCACATCGGGGCACATCTGTTTCAAGATCCTGGATTCATCGAACGGTATAAAAATCAGGGACGCCCAGGCACTACTTCCGGACGGGGCCGCGCGCGCTGCCGGACCGGGCGGCCTTCTTTCCATGCCTCTTGAGCTCTACAACGACGATATCATCATCTGGGCCAGAGGGTATCGGCCTGCACTGGTATCTCCAGAATCCGCGAAAACTCTGGCTGTAACCCCCGTGTTGTACCTTGCTCCGATCCTCGATGGAGCCTTTCACGGGAAAAGGATAGCCATCGATCCTGCCGGAGGAGGAATGGAAAACGCTGGAAGAGGCCCTCAACAGCTCAGGGGAGCTACTGTCAATCTCGAAATCGCAAAAAGAGTCGGGGATGTATTGACCATGGCAGGTGCAAAAGTGATTCTGACCCGGTTTGGAGAAGAGACCCTTTCGATCCATGAAAGGATTCACAGGGTAAACAGATCCGGCGCGGATCTCGCGCTGGGATTGCACTTTGGATCATCCCTTGCCCCGTCCGGAGGAGACTTCCTTTTTCTTCATTACCCGGGCAGCAGCAAAGGTTCCGCGGTTGCAGGGGCGCTCAAGGATGAAATCGGTCGCCTTCCACCCGGCAGGGATCCGGAGACCCTTGAATCAGCAGGGCTTTTTCTGCAACAAACAAGCTGTCCCTCATGTGAAATCCATGTTGGGCTGTCAGAATCTTCCGAGATTCTGTACTCTTCTCCCCTGTGGATGGAAATGGAGACCCAGTGGATCGTGGCAGGTCTTGCGAAATATTTCGGTAACGAATATCTGTCCTGTACAAAGTATCGTATAGTCGTTAGAAGATCGGGAGAACCGGTCGCCGGAGCTGCCGTCTGCATCGACAGGACATTTACATCAACCACAAACAGTGAGGGGATCGCCCTTTTCCCATGCGTAGACTCGGGAGTACACCTTGTGTCTGTAGCTCCTCCTGGCGGAAAATCGATCATTTACCGACGCCTGCAGATTTCAGAAGAACATCCGAATGAATTTCCGATTGACCTCCGGTGACAGACAGAAAATAACAACGCATTTATTCAGGTCGGTTTGACCAATCCCTGACAATTCGGTATATTGGTTACAACAAGGCGCCGATAAATGGGTAAGATTATTGAATACAACAAACAACTGACAAAACGGTTATTAATTATCATACCGCTGGCTATTACAATTCTTGTCTTCCTTCTTATAACTGTCGAGCATACAAAAATAGTCGACCATATATTCTCGGTCGGTTATGAGGGGCCCATGCAGCTTATACCCGAAATTACGATCATCGACGATGAAGGGCTTAAAGCAGAATTTTTTTCTAAAGAACGTCATGAAATGATCGTCAAAAATGTAGTAATCTCAGGTGAAAAAGAAGAAAACGTGGTCGAAGAAGCCCCGGATATCAGCACGTCTCCTGAGAAAGAACCCGAGGAAACAATATTAGATGATATTCCTGGCATGGAGTACATGGCAACCTATCCTACACATGCAGATGTTCCATACAGGGAAGATTATGTAATCCTCAATATGTTCCAGCCTGAATATCCTGAAGACGCGATAGAAAAGAGATCAGAAGGTTATGTGCTTGTGGAAGTATATGTAAACGAGTCAGGATATGTAGACGAAGTGTATGTCAGGAAAGTATTTGGAATGGAAAGTTTCAAAAAATCATCGCTCGATGCTGTCAGACAGTTCACGTTCAAACCGGTCATGGAGGACGGAAAACCCAGATCATTCTGGATCAGCTTCCTTATCAGTTTCAGATTGAACGATTGATCCTGCGCCCCCCCCTTTCTGTTTCAGGTCCGATCAAACAACCCTGTACCCGCCTCTGGGAGGCTTTAAACCCGACAGCGTATAGAGGTCGAAGATTTCCCTGATCACTTCCAGAAACTGAAAAAGCCCCGGACCATCAAGACCCGGGGCTTTCCGGGGACGAACATGCACCCGTCCTCAAAAATAAAGTGTACCGTGGGGACTACCTGTTAAGTGCCTTGATTGCTCCCCAGGTGGTCTCGTCATTGGCAACCGCGCATTCGTGAACAATGACGCCGTTAGTGATGACGAAATTGCAGCCCATTACGTCGATCGATACCCATTCGGGGTTATAATCGTAGATCGTAAAATCGTACACCACATGCTCAGTCCCGGCATAAACGCCGCAAAAATCGATGAATGTCTCGCGTACGATATAGAGCTCCTCATCGCAACCTGGAAGTGGAGGCTCAGAATCCCCAAGCTCCAGGGCCGAGTACTCGGGTGTCGACCAGTTCACGGCGACAGTGATATCGGTGGTGCAGGTAGGATCCATTGCTGCCCAGTCAAACTCGATATGTATGATCTTGCCGCGGGTTTCATCGAAAGGATGATCGTAGAACCACTGGTTGATCCAGTTGGAAGGATAGACGTACCATTCCCCTCCGGCATAACCTGATCCGCCACCCTCGATAACGATCCCCGAACCGACTGTTATAAAGAAATCATCGATAATCTGCTGGGACATCGCCGGGGCCGAAAAAAGAAACAATACGAGAGCGAAAAAAATAACTGTTCTCTTCATCACACTACTCCTGACTTACTCGCTGATGTTTTGAAGACTTCTCCCCTCCCTCAGAGATCCCGCACTCGATCACCGAGTATGCCTGTTAAAAAGGATGTTCGGGGAGCGACGGCCACAGGCCGTCCAGACTTTCACAAAGAACCTGTCAGACCTCCTTTTTCACGGTTGCCAAAAAACCGGATTTACGGCTATTTCTGATATTTGATTCCCTGTCATTTCTGCGGGCGATTGTAGCATAGTAATCATCCATTTTCAAGCAAAAACTCCAAAGCCCTAAACTCCAAAGTCCGGGGATGATCACTCAACAGGTCTTTATTGATGCTGGATTCAGGGAAAAATCCCGGCAGGCAGGGTTTCGAT
>CBDUUV010000041.1:0-20207 GCA_965370495.1 uncultured bacterium | reverse complement strand
TCGAAGAAATAAAGGAATACGGGTTCCAACCGGGGTAATATGGCCAGGTAATCCCTGTTTGCATCCACTCCGGAAATGGATTATGATTTCCTCTGAACTCAGGAAGTAGTATTTTGTCAGCAACCGGTGCCTGTGAGGAAGGTGTGTTCTTATGTCCGGCGAGTTTCCAGTTTCAGCCGATGGATGGTTTCGCAGCGGTTGGCACTTGTTCAAGACCAGGAACAGGGTTCTGATCGGTGGTATCGCGGTAATAATCGCATACTCGATCCTTCTGCTTCTGCTTGGCTACATGCCGGGTGGTGAGACGATCGGTATCATTATACAGTTTACATTCGGGCTGGTGCTCACCGCGGGCTGGCTCAACTTCTGTCTAAGGCTTGTTCGTGGCGAAACGGATGTGTCGGCCCGGGATATATTCCGGCCGTTTTCCAATTTCCAGTCTGTATGGCTGCTTTCAATTTCGTTGTCGCTTATTATCGCCATGGGAGCATTCCTTTTTATCATACCGGGGATATATGCGGTATTAAGGCTTGGAATGAGCATCTTTATCGTTGTAGACAAGGAAACCAGCCTGACAGATTCCCTGAAATTCAGCGCAAAGATCACAAATGGACACGAGGGGAAACTTCTCGTTTATTACGGGATACTTCTTGGACTATACGGGCTTGCGGTTTTTCCCTACTTGATCGGTATGGGGCACCTGGGGGCTTTCACGACTTCTGTTTTTAATTTTGTTATCACGCCAGTTCTGGGTGTAACATACGCTTCGGCATACGACAGCCTGCTCTACCTGTACGAAGAAAAATAACAGAACCTGGCAAGGGAGTGTTTTCCCTTGTCGTAGTTATATATCAATTTTAGCTGTTATGGAGTACATCCGAATGCAATAGGCAATTGTACACAGGAAGCGTGGGAAAATTGATTATCAGGAAAATTCATGGAATATCCGCGGGCCTGTTTCTTCTTGTGATTATATCTGCTGTTACCGGATATTCTGAAGCAGCCGGTGTGTATCCGAAGACAGATAGCGGCATGCCGCGTACCAGGCCTCTGAAGCTCACACGCCGGGCGGCTTCTACCTTTGCCCGTATTGCCATGGCCTGCGTTCACAAAGAATTTCCCAACAAACCCGGGCATGTGATGAACGATATAGACGATGTGCTGGGCCCACGGGCGCTGCATCCGGCTTTCTACGGGTGTTTCGACTGGCACTCGTCTGTTCATGGACACTGGATGCTGGCTCGTCTGCTCAGGATGTTTCCCGACCTGGACGAAGCTGAAACGATCAGAGATGCTCTCTCAGCCAACCTGACAGCAGGAAATATCCTTGTCGAAGCGGAATATCTCGGAGACGAAAGCAGGAAATCTTTCGAACGCACATATGGGTGGGCATGGCTTCTTAAGCTGGCCGAGGAACTGGGACGTTCTGATGATCCGGGATTACAGAGGCTGGCTGATAATCTTGGGCCTCTTGTCCAGGTCATTATTCAGAGGTATCTCGATTTCCTGCCAAAGCAGGATTATCCCATAAGAAGGGGAGTGCATCCCAATACTGCTTTTGGATTGGCGTTTGCTCTCGATTATGTACGTTTTGCGGGTGAAGAGGGTTTGGAAAAGCTGATAACTGAACGAGCCGGCACATATTTTCTTTTTGATGAAGACTGCCCGGGTGGCTGGGAGCCCGATGGGGATGATTTTTTTTCATCCTGCCTGATAGAAGCTGACCTTATGAGAAGGATCCTTGGGTTGTCTGAATACAGTGAGTGGCTGGGCAGGTTCCTGCCTGAGCTTGAAAATGGTGGTCCGGCGAGCCTTCTGGTTCCCGTGGCAGTATCAGACAGAAGCGATCCAAAGATCGTCCATCTTGATGGCCTGAACCTCAGCAGGGCCTGGTGTATGCTTGGAATAGCTTCAGTCCTGCCGCCTGCAGACCCCCGGAAAAAGATTCTCGAAGATGCAGCTTATCTGCATGCCGCCGCTACATTGGAGCATATCTCAAGTGGCAGTTATGAAGGAGAGCACTGGCTCGCTTCATTCGCGGTGTATATGTTGTCGGTACACTGAAATTCAGCGACAGCCCGGACGCATGGCCTGTTTTCCGGACGACGGTTTTTGACGGATCAAGGTTGACTCTCAGAGCTTCTTGATAGTTTCCCTGTATTCCACTCCGCGTTTTTTCAATCCAGCCAGCATGAATTCGACGCATTCGGGAAACCTGCCGATGTATTCGGGGGGAGACATTCCAACCTGGTTATACAGGCCTGCCACGATCATCCTGAGAGCGACTGTTGCCGTATAGCCGGTAGTTCTTGCCATCGAGTGGATGCCGGCTTTTTCATCGAATCTGTCGTACAGGTCGTATGTATAGCGAAACCTCTCTGCGTTCTTTTTTCCCTCGATGATGACACGCATTATCGTAAGATCGATATCCCCGGGTTTCATTTCCCATTGAGGGAAAAGTAGTTTTGATGTCACGTCGAGAGGCCGGATCATGGTTCCATCTATCTCGACCTTTTCCTTGTTGAAAAATCCTGTCTCGCGAAAAACAAGCATTTTTTCGACATGCCCCGGGTATCTCAGAGTTTTTTCCTTCATATTGAGACCCTTGATGGTAGTAGCAAGGGTCCTCAGGCCGTCGCTGTTGAAGGCTTCAAGCATTCCGACGGGAGGGAAATCAAGCAGTTCCGTTTCGGTAAGAGCCGGTTTTATAACGAGGGTTCCGTTTTCCACCAACCTGGCAGGTCGTGTGTATTCTTCCAGTACGTCGGCAGGGGAGAAGACAGCCTTGTATTCATACGGCCATTCCCTCTTTTCAGGCAGGCCGCCGACATATATGAGCACTGTTTCCGTTTCATCAAGAAGATAGTCTACATACCCTGTCAGGATGTTGCTCATCCCCGGAGCGACGCCGCAATCCATTACAGCGATAACGCCCTTCTTAATGGCGAGATCGGAAAGTTGAAATGGGTCCTCCGGAAAGAAAGCAATGTCGATTACGTTTTTACCGGATTCGATAACAGCTTTGAACGTCCTAAACCCCATATGGCCGGGGACAGCGTTGATTACCATATCATAGTCTTTGACCAGCGCCTTGACATCTTCAGGGTCGGAAAGATCTTTCACAATCGTAGTTACCGGATATAGGGGGCTGACTCTGTTCAGGGACGACTCGCTGATATCGGCGATACTGACTTTGAACTCTTTGTCTTTTGAAAGGTCAGCCGCCATCGGCCCGCCGACCAGTCCTGCTCCAAGTATTAATATCTTCATGTTTTCTCCGAACTTCAATCAAGCCAGGGCCAAACGGATCGTATTCGCCTGCCACGGGCCGCATCATATAACAACCAATACCTGGAAAGTCAATCTTCCGATCGTACACCGGACTGGGAAACCAGTATCCCGGCGAGCATCAAGGCACATCCGATCAATCCTCTTCCCGGGATGATCTCACCTAGTATCAACCATCCTCCGATCGCGGCGAAGACCGTTTCGAGACTCAGAATAATTGCGGCATGGGAGGGAGGCGTGCGCCTCTGGGCGATTAACTGGAGAGTATAGGCCACTCCAACCGACAGGAGTCCGCCGTAAAGTATCGGTATGATGGCGTTCCTCAAGCCCGCGGTTTCGACTGTCTCAAAGATCATGGCCATTATAAAACTTAAAAGAGAGCAGGCCAGAAACTGGATCATGGCGAGAAGGAGTGGATTGACTTTTCTGATTACAACCGCAACAAAAATTACATGGGACGCCCAGAAAAATGTTCCTCCCAGGACCAGAAGGTCTCCTGAACCTATTGAAAATCTTCCGGTAAAGCTGAGCAGATAAAGGCCCGCAGACGCAATAACGATCCCCGCCCATGTTCCAATCTTTGTCCTGTGTCCGAAAGCAAGCCCAAGGATTGGAACGATGATGACATACAATCCTGTAATAAACCCGGCCTTTCCCGCGGTCGTGCTGACTATTCCTGTCTGTTGAAGAGACGCGCCCAGGAACAGGATGGCTCCCGCCGCGCATCCGCTGATCAGTACCAGCCTGCCGCCCGTCTCCGTTCTTTTTCTGGTCGATCTGATCGCAAATGGCAGAAGTACGATTGCTCCCAGCGCAAACCTTACGGCATTGAATGTGTAGGGGCCGATATGCTCCATGCTGACCCGTTGAGCGACAAAGGCGAAACCCCATATCACCGAAGCCAGCAGAAGCAGAATTTCAGATTTGAAAACGCGGGATATCATAGAGAAAATCCCTTGATCAAACGCTTGGTCGCTTTCAGGTAATAGAACGGGTTGGGATCCTCGTAGTCCTTGTATCTGTGACCAGGTATCTCGGTTGGTGCGGCCGGTTCGATCTGTGTCCCTTTATGCCATTCGTTGAATGAGTTTATCCCCAGGAAAGGAGGATCGTTTTTTGCTGCGCTTTTATACATTTCTTCGAAATATTCACCATGTCTGCGCTCGCGTGTGCAGCCAGAATTCCAGGGACGGATTCGCGTGTCGTCATACCCCGGGGCAATGCATGGTATGAAGATCATTTCGTTTTCCCACGACCACTGGGACAACACGGGCCAGTTTTCTGCAGTCGAACCGTAAGTAAAACCTTCAGAACCGAAGTAGGTATAGTATCCGTCGAAGTGGCTCTCCAGCAGTTTCTCGCCATCATTCTCTTCCACCCACAGGCCGATCATTATCGCGTCGTATTCTGTGTCCCTGATCGTATTCGAACCGTTGGGCGACAGGATGGTAGACCATTCTTCGGCAAGTATCAGGTGTGAATCGTATATATAGAACATGGGTTTTTTGCCGAAACGGTCTGTTTTGTAGAAAGCTTCATGTTGTCCATATGTATCGATGATATAGGTTATGGCGTCTCTTGTCGTCGCGGCGGTCCGCCCTTCAAAGGGTTCGATATGGAAATTGACTTTCAAGCCATACTTGTATGCCGCGTCAAGTAACCCTGGAATTGTTTTATCAGAAAAGGAATTCTTCCCCCACCATGAAACACAGACTGTGCCTGCCTGGATCAAGGCGATCTGGGCCATATGGCTATCGAGGACTTTTGGATCGTTGGAGCTGTAACATCCGTAAGCGGGGAAGAAATTGGACCCGATATCATTACCGCCGGGGAACGAAGCCGGGTCTCCATTTTTCACATCGATTTCATGGTTCCAATGGTAGTAAGCTCCGTCTATCTCGGGAGTTCCATACCAGGCATAATAGAAGATATGCACGTCATTGGATCTTGCCTGCATGGGTGGTACCTGCCTGGCCTCTTCCCTGCCCCCGCAGGAACTCAGGAGAAACATAGCGAGTATCAGCGTCATCAGTGTGTTTTTCATCTTCCATTACTCCATTGTGAAGGGCCCCTCTATTATCAAGTTGTGTAACAATAATCCAGTATAGGTAGTATGTCAATATGGCAGGGGAGATTTGTTTTTTTTGTCACCGATAAAAAAACAGGTTCTATAATGGCCGTTTCGACATTACAATGGGACTTGTACGTAAACAACAAATGCAGCTTGTATGCTTGTTATTGTCTATTCGAAGCTGCGGCAAGGAGAGTAGCCTGTAATGCCTCCCATATACCTCGATTATAACGCGACTACGCCGATTGCCCCTGAGGTAGCGTCGGCGATGCGGCCGTACCTGGAGGGTTTTTTCGGCAATCCTTCCAGTTCGCACTGGTACGGGGTCCAGGCCGGGAAAGCAGTTACCCACGCCCGGATACAACTTTCCAGCCTGCTCGGGTGCCGGCCTGACACCTTGATATTCACGAGCGGCGGAAGCGAGTCGAACAATATGGCGCTCAAAGGATGCGCCCTGGCCCTGCGGGACAAAGGAAATCATATCATTACTTCCTCGATAGAGCATCCCGCCGTTATAGAAGTATGCAGGTATCTGGAGGGCGAAGGGTTCAGCGTGACTTACCTTTCTGTCGACTCGGAAGGCCTTGTGTCTGTAAATGATTTTCGTGATGCCATCACTCCACAGACCATCCTGGCATCGGTGATGCATGCCAACAACGAGATTGGGACCCTGCAACCGATAAAAGCTCTTGCCGCCGCCGCGCATGAGCACGGCGTCGTTTTTCACACCGATGCCGCGCAGTCCGTGGGAAAGGCGCTGGTCCTTGTAGATCAACTTGGCGTCGATCTTCTATCGATCGCCGGCCACAAGTTCTACGCGCCGAAGGGTATTGGAGCACTCTATATCAGGCCCGGGGTAAAACTGTCAAAGCTGATCCACGGCGCCGACCATGAACGTAATATCAGGGCAGGCACGGAGAATGTACTCGAGATTGTCGGAATCGGAAAAGCGGCCGAGATTGCCGCGCGGGACCTTGGGGACAATATAAAACATATGGAAAAGATACGCGACAGGCTGCAGGACGGCCTCGAAGCTGAATTTTCGGACCTGAAGATCAACGGCAGCCAGAAAAGCCGTTTACCCAATACATTGAGCGTGAGTTTCCCCCTGGTGGAGGCTAATACGCTGCTTGACGAGATCGGCGATGATGTAGCTGCTTCTGCAGGGGCCGCGTGCCATACAGATTCAATCGATATATCGGCTGTTCTTACGGCGATGGCTGTTCCGACGGATATAGCTATGGGAACGATCCGTTTTTCGACGGGACGTATGACTACCACTGAAGAAATTGACAAGGCGCTGAAAATCATAATCACCGCGGTAAGGCGTCTTAAGCCGGGAGGTGGCAGTGTGGGGGATAGTCGGGCCGGGCTGGAAGGGGTCAGGCTGACCAGGTATACACATGGGCTCGGATGCGCGTGCAAGCTCCGCCCGCAGGATCTCGAGAAGGTTCTCGAACAGCTGCCTGCTCCGCGAGACAGGAATGTGCTGATAGGGACAAACAGTTCGGATGATGCGGCTGTTTACAGGATCAGTAAGCATGTGGCGATCGTCCAGAGTGTGGATTTTTTTACACCGATAGTCGATGATCCGTTTGATTTTGGAGCGATAGCGGCAGCCAACTCGTTAAGCGACCTGTATGCGATGGGCGCCAGGCCCCTGTTTGGACTGAATATAGTTGGGTTTCCCGACAAGCGGCTGTCGCTCGATATATTGAAGCGTATCCTCGAAGGCGCGGCCTCAAAGGCCGACGAGGCGCAGATCTCGATAATAGGCGGTCATACTATTGAAGACAGTGAGCCCAAATACGGCCTCGCTGTAACAGGGATTATCGATCCCGATGATGTGCTGAGCAATTCTACGGCCAGACCCGGGGACGCAATTGTCCTGACCAAGCCTATAGGGACTGGTATCATAACGACAGCGATGAAAAGAGGGTTGGCGAGCGCGAGTGTGAGCGCGAAGGTGATCGAGCTGATGAGCAGCCTTAACCGGGTCGCCGCCGAGGCGATGTCGGAATTTCCGGTAAATGCCTGCACGGATGTCACAGGCTTTGGCCTGATCGGGCACCTGAAAGAGATGACGCAGGGAAGCGGTGTCGATGCGGTCGTGTGGAAAGAAAGAGTTCCGTTGATCGATGGGGCAAGAGAACTGGCCATGGCCGATGTGATCCCCGGCGGGACCCTGAACAATTACGCGTTCGTGGAATCGGTTACTGACTGGGATCCTTCTATCGCGCGTGCTGACAGGCTTATTCTCTGTGACGCGCAGACTTCGGGAGGGCTCCTCATAGCCCTGCCCGAAGCGGACGCAAAGCGGTTCCTCAACCTGCTTGGGGGCAGGGATGTTGACAGCGCGATAATAGGGAGATTTACGGAAAAAGGCGAAGGCCGGATAAAAATTGACGCAGACAAATAACATGGCGCCGGCGTTCGGCAATATCGCATATGTTGACCTGGGCGCCGATGCAGTTTCGCCGCTCAACCACTGGTAATCGGGGGGGGCTGCTCGAAAGCGCTCCGGAGCAGGCTGTAATATGGAGCAGGCTGTAATATATAGTTCGGGGAACAGTTGAATAAGCAGATGGAGGTTTGTTTTTGAAGAAGATCAATACGGGCGTTTTGACGGAGTATTTCTTTATCACGATCGGTGCCGCGATCATGTCACTTGGAGTGGCTGTATTTCTTATTGACGCCAGGGTTGTACCCGGCGGAGTGACAGGCTTGTCGATGGCTTTTCATTATTTGTTGGGAGGAAAGGTATCAGTTGGTGTCCTTATGTGGATAATGAACCTTCCGCTATTTATATGGGGTGTGATCGAGCTTGGCAGGACGTTCGGGTTCAGGACGTTCTGGGGTTTTTCCGTGAATTCGTTCTGCATCGATCTTTTTCGCGGGGATATAGTAAAATCGATCAGGCTGCAGGATACAAGTACTATACAATACCTTATGGAGAAAGATTTTTTCTTTCTCATTCTAATAGGCGCGATATTCATAGGGGTCGGGCTCGGGGTTATCTTCAAGTTCAAGGGGACAACGGCCGGCAGTGATATTGTAGCGGCTGTCGCGAAAAAACGCTTGAGAGCCAAACCGGGGATCGTGATCATCATTACAGATTTTTTCGTGATATGTGTTGCAGGGATCGTTCTTCACGTAAAAGGGCTTTCCCCAGATAAACCGGTCATGCTCCTTATGCTCTACTCATTCATGCTGCTTGTGGTTTCGTCGCAACTGATCGATATCATAATATTCGGGTTCGATTATGCCAAATCAGCATTTATTATCTCGGACAAACATGAGGAAATAGCAGATTGCATAGTGCACAGGATGGGCCGTGGTGCCACGGCTTTTCATGGCAGGGGGTTGTACAGGAATATCGAAAGGGATATACTTTTTACCGTTGTTAACCGCAGGGAGATTTACAGGCTTGTCGGTATAGTCAAGGATATAGACCCCGACGCTTTTGTTATTATCAACAGGGTACATGAGGTGTTGGGGGCCGGTTTTATGGCGCGCGGAGAAGTGGATGTGAACAAGTTGAAGCTACCCCTGAAAAAGCATGGTTTGCCTGATAAATGTACTTAGGGGGGCGCGCGCGCGTCGGTGCGTACGGTATGGCGGGATAATGAAAGGGTTGGCGGGTAGTCATTTGCCCGGTCAGGCCAATGAGGAGACAGGTATGACAAAATACCACCTGGCCAGAAAAGACAAAGAAATATCAGGCGAAAAATCGATCGGGGAACTTCTCGTTAGCTGCAGGCTCGCGTTTGTATCGATGTGCAGGGAGAATGAACCATATATCGTGACGATGAATTACGGCTATGATCCTGAAAGGAACGCGCTCTATTTTCATTGTGCCAACAGGGGGCAGAAGCTCGATTTCATAAATGAAAACCCGGCAGTATGCGCGTTTATCCTGCGGGACCATGGGTATGTGGACGGTAAATGCGAACACAGGTACCAGTCTCTTGTGATCCGTGGAAAGATGTCCGTCGTTGAAGAGCTCAAAGAAAAGAAACACGGGATCGATGTCCTGATGGATCACCAGGAATCCGATTCTGACCCTGTCCGAAAGAGAAATTTCAAAGTCGACACTGACTATGATATATTTTCGATACTCAGGATAGATATCGAGGAGATAACCGGCAAGGAGAGCCTGTAATTTCAGTTGACTTGTAAATGTTTTTTGGTTGAATAAAATTGATATGGAGAATTACTGCAGATGATTTTCAAAAGGTATTCCGGCAACCCGACAATCAGTACAATGGTTATTGCGCTGGCCTGCCTGATGGTGGACGGGTGCGGGAACAGGGATAAAGAAGTTGAAAGCCGGCAGATCCCGGAAGAGGTATTTCCCGTTCCTTCGATCGAGTACGGGCCGCAACGTTACCTTTGCCGCTGGACACCGGATCCGATCATCATTGATGGCAGGATGGATGATAGCGCGTGGAACGAACCCGCCGTTGGATGGACTTCATATTTTACCGATATCGAAGGGGGCTCGGGGCCTGATCCTGTATTCAGGACAAGGGTCAAGATGCTCTGGGATGAGGAGTATTTCTACATAGCCGCGTATCTCGCCCAGCCGCACGTCCGGGCATGCCTTACAATGCGTGACGCGGTGATCTATAACGATAACGACTTTGAGATATTTATTGATCCCGATGGCGATACTCACGAGTATTATGAGCTGGAGATAAATGCTTTTGGTACCGTATGGGACCTTTTCCTCGTAAAACCATACAGGGACGGAGGTCCCGCGGTGAATGCGTGGAATATCGGGGGGCTCAGAACCGCCGTGCATATCGATGGCACGATTAACAAAACCGATGATATTGACAGGGGATGGACAGTGGAAGTAGCAATCCCGTGGGAAATCCTCGGTGAATGTGCTCACAGGAAAGTGCCGCCGGATAATGGTGATATCTGGTTTGTAAATTTTTCCAGGGTGGAATGGGATGTGAAGATAGAGAACGGAAAGTATGTCAAGCAGACAGACCCGGAGACAGGCAGGCCGAATCCTGAACATAACTGGGTCTGGTCGCCCCAGGGGATAATGAACATGCATTACCCTGAGATGTGGGGGCTTGTCATGTTTACAAATGTTATAAAACCTTTCGATTCCGACTCGTTCACTCCAGCCCCGGTCGAGCAGGCCCGCTGGCTGATGAGAAAGATCTATTACGGCGAGAGGACTCATTTTATACAATTCGGGTTTTATACAACAGATCTGGGCCGGCTCGGGATCGAAGACCCCGGTCTGTCAGGTTACGTATGGCCTCCGGCTGTTCATGTCACACCAGGGATGTTTGAAGCCGTGTTCGAGTCTGATGACGGGAATAGCGGGGTCCGGATAACCCATGATGGTCGGCTTACGGTTATCGGTGAGGAGTAGAGAATCGCGCAGGTCGCTACAAAAGAATTACGTTTCCCGGCATGCCATGGTCCAGTTTGCCTATTACCCAGCCGTTTTCTCCCGCGGCATTCATTTCTTTCAGGAAGCCATTGACGCTGTCAGCCGGCAAGGCTACCAGCAATCCACCCGAAGTTTGGGGGTCAGCGGTTATTCTCTGCAATTCTCTTGATACGCCTTCGTTGATTTCGAGCGACTCTTCGACAAATTGACGGTTTCTTCTCTCACCTCCGGAGAAGAACGAACCGCTCGACGCGATTTCCATGGCGCCGGGGAGTATGGGCAACTGGTTTGTTTGAATAACAGCGGCAACACCTGATGCTAGGGCGACTTCCCTGACATGACCCAGCAGACCGAAACCAGTAATGTCTGTGGCGCACGTGCAACCTGAATTTGTCGCCGATTCAGATGCGTTGCGGTTCAGGGCTGACATTACTTCGATCGCGTTTTTCACGTCCTTTTCATTCGAGGCATCATTGATCAATGCATTTGAAATCAGCCCCGAGCCCAGCGGTTTGGTGAGTATCAGGATATCACCGGGCTTGCCCCCGTTTTTTGTCATCAACTTATCCGGATCGACCACTCCTGTTACAGACAGGCCGAACTTGATTTCTCTGTCTGTCACTGAATGACCGCCGACGACCGCAACTTCTGCTGAACTGCAGAGATCGAAGGCGCCCCTGAGGATATCTGTCAATATACTCTCAGGCAGTTCTTCGGCCGGGAAAGCGATGATATTCATCGCGGTAACGGGTCTTCCCCCCATTGCATATATATCGGAAAGAGCGTTCGCCGCGGCAATCGCGCCGTAAGCATACGGGTCGTCGACAACAGGTGTGAAAAAATCCAATGTCTGAACGATGGTGGGCCCGTTACGCAGCTGGTATACACCGGCGTCATCAAGTGATGAGATCCCGAGGATCAGCGCGGGGTCATCACTTTCAGGCAGTGTTTTCAGGACGCGATCCAGCACCGCCGGATCAAGCTTGGATGCTCAACCCACGCAACTGGAAAATCCTGTAATGCGGAAACTCTTTTTTGCGCCTCGCGATGTCAATTACTGTACTCCTGCTCGAATATATTGTTCGGGGGGGGCATCACTTCGGGTTGATTTCATTGCCCCCCCTCCGTTCAAGTTCTCAGGATACAGCCTGTTTCTCCGTATACAACTCGATGATCTTCAGGATGACTTCGACGGCTTTCTTCATCGATTCTACAGGTATATATTCAAATCTGCCGTGATAGTTATGCCCGCCTGTAAATATATTTGGAGTAGGCAGTCCCATGTAGGAAAGCTTGGAGCCGTCAGTACCACCCCTGATTGGTGTCTTTTTCGGTTCGACGCCAACATCCTTCATCGCCTGTTCGACGATATCGACTATGTGCATGACCGGTTCTATCTTTTCACGCATATTGAGATACTGTTCGGTCAGTTCGGCGGTTACCGTGTCTTTGCCGTGCTTGTGGTTGAGATAATCGGCTATCTTCAGGCTGAGTTCCTGCTTCTCCTTGAATTTCCCCATATCATGGTCCCTGACGATATATGTGAGGACAGTTTCTTCCACTTCACCCTTGATGTTAATCATGTGAAAAAAGCCCTCGTACTTTTCAGTATAGAATGGAGTCTGGTTGACAGGGAGCATCGAGTTGAATTCCATGGCTATCAACATCGAATTGATCATTTTGTTCTTCGCGTAGCCGGGATGGACGTTGCGTCCCTTTACAGTGACGGTCAGCTTCGCGGCGTTGAAATTCTCAAATTCCAGTTCACCGATCCGGCCGCCGTCGAGAGTGTACGCGCACTCCGCGCCGAATTTCTTTACATCGAAATGATCGGTTCCCTTGCCGACCTCTTCGTCGGGAGTGAACGCGATCTTGATAGTCCCGTGTTTGATGTCGGGGTTGTTCGACAGGTATTCGATCGCTGTCATGATCTCCGCGATACCGGCCTTGTCGTCTGCCCCGAGAAGCGTGGTTCCGTCTGTAGTGATAAGGGTCTGTCCTAAATAGAAATTCAGTTCGGGGAAATCATCAGGAGACAGAACGATATTCTTTTCCTTGTTCAGGATTATATCTTTTCCATTATAATTCTCAACGAACTGTGGGTTGACATTCGTGCCGGACATGTCGGGGCTTGTGTCCATGTGGGCTATAAAGCCTATTACAGGTATCTTTTTGTCCGTATTAGAGGGGAGGGTTCCTATAACGTAACAGTTTTCGTCCACCGAGACGTCATCTATGCCGAGCCCCTTGAGTTCTTCGACAAGTTTTTTTGCCAGGTCGAACTGAATTTTTGTCGTGGGGCTGCTTTTTGATGCTTCATCCGATTTTGTGTCGATCTTGATATACTCAAGGAATCTGGTGATCACGTCTGTCATGATGGTCCTTTCGTTAAATCAGGAAAATCAATTCAACCATGTCATTTCGAAAACAAGACTTGATTGCTCCTCTAGCAATAAATAGTATGAAACCACCGGACAGTTCAATAGGTTTGTTTCTGAAAGGGGTGAATGGGGGCCGATGAGCAAGATTCTTTATATTCCGGATGGTGACTTCACATGCGAGTCTGTTATCAGGAATTCGCGATTTATCGGGTTTGCTGTTCCGGTCAGCACTGTTGCTCAAGCGCGCATTCTCATCAGACAGAAACGTGATGAGCATCCAGGGTGCAGCCATGTCGTATACGCCTTTATCGTAGGAGGCGATAAGAGCGAGATCGCCGGTATGAGCGATGACAGAGAGCCCAGGGGGACTGCCGCGAGACCGGTGATGGATGTACTCAAGGGGAGCAGGGTCGTTGACCTTCTGATAATGGTCGTCAGGTATTTCGGTGGGACGAAACTGGGTACCGGAGGACTGGTAAAAGCTTACGGTGACAGTGCCCGGGATCTCATCGCCGGGTTGCCGGTCCGCAAGCTTGTGCGAGCTGTGGCTTTTTCGCTCGAGGTTCCATACAAACTGCATACGCAAGTGAAGGAGGCGATCCTTAACGCGGATGGCAGGATAGAGAAAGAGGATTTCGCCGACCTGGTCCTGATGAGAGGAACTATTCCGGCAACCAAGCTGGATAACTGCAGAAAAACTGTTGAAGATATATCCAGCGGTGCTTTATCGTTGTAGCGCGTCAGGTGATGAGAGCGCAGGGCGGCCACCGCGGGCTCTCTCCAGGCAGCATTTGAATGACAAGGGAGACGGAGTAGATGGAATCTGTAAACGAGACATTTACGATAATATTAATCATAGCAAACGTCCTGTTTTCGATGAAGGGTTTCAGCAACAGGATATTCTTCGAGCAGTATCTTTTTCACGTGGGAAAGATTCTGGGGCGAAGGGAATATATCAGGTTGCTCACATCCGGATTCCTTCATGCCAACATAGGGCATCTTGCATTCAACATGATTGCCCTGTATTCGTTCAGTACCAGTATAGGCAGGAAATTCGGGTTTATATCATATCTGGTCATATTTTTCGGCAGCCTGATGGCGGGAAACCTGCTTGCGCTTTATATCCACAGGAGGGATCCGGAATACCGGGCTATAGGCGCTTCCGGAGCGGTGAGCGGAGTCATATATTCAAGCATTATTATATTCCCGTATCAGGGCATATCGGTCATGTTTTTGCCTGTAGTGATACCATCATGGCTTTTCGGAATAATCTTTATTCTTATATCGGTCTACGGGATCAGGGCCAGGCTTGGAAATATCGGACACGAGGCGCATCTTGGAGGGGCTATCGCGGGGATACTTATCTCTGTTATGCTTAAGCCGCACCTCCTTTCAATGCATCCCGGCCTGATATCAGCCCTGCTGTTGCTGACAACAGGATTCCTTGTAACAATAGTCAAGTGGCCGGGCCTTCTCAGGATCAAGGATAAATGATGAAGAACAGGATCGGACTGGCGCTGGGATCCGGAGGTGCCCGCGGGCTATGCGGAATAGGCGCACTTCTCTGGTTGAAGGAACAGGGTATAGAAATTTCGTGTATCGCCGGTACATCGATGGGTGCCCTCATTGGGGCGGCAGCCGCTGCGGGATATTCGCCAGAGCATATGAAGGAGATCGCTCTGGAGCTGAACTGGAAGGATCTCCTGAAGTACATGAGGTTCTCCGTTGCAGGAAAGAACATATTCGAATGGGGAAAAATAGAAGCCGGCCTTAGAAAGGATTTCGGCAGAAAAAAGATAGAAGACCTGCCGATCCCGTTTGCCTGCGTAGCATCCGATATCGATTCGGGGCTTGAGTTTGTTTTCAAAAGCGGAGACCTGGTCGATGCTATAAGCGCCTCGGCCAGTATTCCGGGCGTTTTTCCACCCGTAAATGTAATGGGAAGGAACCTGGTAGATGGAGGGCTGGTCAATCCCGTTCCCCTGGACCTGGTGGTTGAGCTGGGGGCGGAACGTGTGATCGGTATCAATGCCTGCCGTGCCGTCTTTACCGAGAGGGAATCGCATGAACCCAGGCACATCCCGATGTTGGACAAGGTAGACGAGTGGGTCCGGGAGAGCGTGGGAAAAGCACCGATATTGTCTTCGATCGGTCCATTGTTGAAATCGCGAGACGAAGAAAAAAAGAAACGGCGGAGAAGGAACCTGATCGATGTATTTACTGATAGCCTCGCGATAGTTTCATCGAGGCTGTTATCGTTTGAGAGGCTCAAGGCAGGTCCGCATTTCATGGTCAGGCCGAAGGTCGGCGGTTTTCAGGATTTTGATTTTGACAGGGCGGATGAGATAATCGAAGCCGGGTATAGAGAGATGGTGTCGATCGGGGCAGAGCTCCTGGAATTTCTGGATAACTGACAATGGAAATCTGCCGGGAAAGGAATCTATTCACATGGATGGACAACAGGCATTAAAACGGTTGATGGATGGGAATGCGCGTTTTGCTGCGGGGGAGCCTGAGGGGGCCGGACGGGGAGCCGCGAGACGTGAAGAAACTGTCCCGGGGCAGGATCCATTTGCGATAATACTGTCCTGTGCTGATTCGCGGGTCCCGCCGGAGATAGTATTCGACCAGGGGATAGGGGACCTCTTTGTCGTTCGTGTCGCGGGGAATGTACTTGATGACCTGGTGACTGGCAGTATTGAATATGCCGCTGCCCATCTCTCGGTACCGCTGATCATGGTCCTGGGCCATAACAATTGCGGGGCAGTAAATGCCGCCTTTTCAGAAGGCGAACCCGAGGGGCATACCGGAAGTTTTATCAATGCGATAAGACCGTTGATAAAAAAATCCGAATACGTAGATGCCGATATGTTTGTCGATGTTAATGTTGAACATGTTACAGGTGAGCTGAAAAAGATGGAGCCTGTTCTCCGCGGGCTTGTCGATGACGGAAAATTGCTTGTTGTGGGAGCGCATTACGATCTTTCCTCGGGGAAGGTAGAGGTTATCGGTTGATGCCCGTCGGGCTTGCCGATTGGTACTCATCGGGTCTGCTGGTTGATGTCCTGGAGGTCTATCGAAGCAGGACAAGGCGTTTTGTGGCGGTATATATTCCTATCCTTATCCTGCAGAAATAGACACCGCTCGATACGGTAGAGCCTTTGTTGTCCCTGCCGTTCCAGGTGATATCATAGAGGCCTTTCTCGTGGGCCTCGTTCAATAAGGTACGGATATGTCTGCCAGTGACATCGTATATGGTCATTGCGACGTTTGAACGACCGGCCACTTCATATTTTATGGTCGTCGACGGATTGAACGGGTTGGGATATATGGAATGAAGTGCATTGATGTTCGCAACCGGCGGAATATTATCATCTACATCCGTCAGTTGTTCCGTTGATATCTGTATATCGTCGATAAACCATCCCGAGTACGCGTATTGTTCATTTGTCGCGAAATGGAATCTCAGTAAAACCGGTCCGTGCCAGGCTGAAAGATTAAAAGTCTCGGTTTTCCAGTCTATATTCCCTGAATAACATCGCTGGTAAGGCGACAGAAAGATTGTGTTTGTTGCACTCGCCCTGCATGGATAATTGACTGTCGGGTTGATTATCGTCCAGGTTTCGCCACCATCGCTGGAGATTTCTACAACACCGGCATCCTGGGCCCAGTATGGATATACCGTCGTCGCTTCCGCTTCCATCCGGTGCTGGAAAGTAAGGATGGAGTTTTCATACAGACAGAGGGGGGGTGTCACCAGGGCTGCATCCATCATGTTGGGATAAATTGAACCGTCGTGGCTTCCGCATTTCCAGCTCGAGGGAGATGATACAGACTGTTCAGTACTGATATGCCATCCGTCATATCCTGTAATAGCCGAGTGCTTCCATGGAATCTCACCGGTAACATGGTCAGATATTCCGGATCCGCATGTGGTGGTCGTAAGAGTGCAGATCCACGCCGGGATATTCTCAGCTTCAAGTCGCAGATAAAGAGTGATATCCGAGAAAGGTGGAGTCAGTTCCCTGACGAATATCTCGAGTATACCTTCGGAATCAACAGAGTTTCCGACCGGGATGTCAGGAAGGCATTCAGATTTTTTTATTACACGGCTCCAGTCTCCCGCGGGACATGAAAGGGTCAGCACCGGCGCAATAATGTCGGTGTTTCCATTATTGATCCATGTAGTGCTAAGGCCAAGGTATTCCCATGCCTCAAGGCACCCGTCGCCATCGCCGTGAAGCGTATCGGTCAATGCCCATGATTGCAATGTGATTCCAGGAGCGCTTACAATAAATTCGTAAGATGAATTCCATTGCAGCCCGCTGGCGAGAATATTCATGTCGAGGTGAAACGAGTGCCCGTTCGGGATATTTTGGCCGAGTCCGATAGATATTTCATTTTCAATAAATATCAGGGCTCGCTGCGGCATGTCACCGATAAGGAATGTATCGGTCGACAGGTAGATATAAGGGTCATCACAAGAAAGAACGATTTTTGCGTCAAAGGCTGTAGATGATCCATCGTTCTTGACGGCAATGAAAAGTTCTACGATCTCACCGCATTCAATGATACCATCGCCATCCCCGTTACTGATACCGATGGAGTCGTCATCGAGGATAAAATGCAGCAGTGACAGATGTGATTCAGAGGAAAAAACCACGGGGATTGTATCGGTGTATACGTAATAGTTCGATGCGGTGACAGACAGAATGGCAACACCTGCAGAATCGGGTGTGGTCTTGAGGTAGGCTACCCCTGAAGTGTTTGTAAAGGTAGTATAGTAACTATCAAGGTCTTCGCTGAGCAGGGATACCCTTGCGCCATTTACAGGAATCCCCTGGTTTGTTACTTCCGCGCGGAAAAGCCCATCTTCGGCAAATACGATATTGTCATGTTCGACTGAAAGTTCAGCTGGAGTGTCGGTCCAGACGTTCATGGCAGGATCTCCAAGGAGGCACATCTCGTACATGGTATACCTGATCGCCGCATAAGAGATATAGGAGATGTTATCGATCCTTGAATCGTCAAAGATCTCGCCGAGTGTCTGAAAACCTTCCCCGAACATCGCATCGAAGAACTGCCGGTCGAAATATTGTGCTACGCCGCTGGTTGTGCCTGGCGAACTCCATCCAAGTCTTGTATTTCCTATGAAAGCTACGGCGCCGGCAGGACCTGTAACAAGTTGTTCGCCGATCGCGTCATCCGCAAGAATAGTTCCCGCATCATCCCGGTTATCAAAAGAAGCGGGATAACATCCCTGCGAGTAGCAGATGAAAGGAAGCTTGTCAGGGCCACTGTTCTCGAGTAGCGGAATGTCCCATATCGGCAGCCTCATCACGGAGTGCAGGTTCGAGTGGCCTAGATGGTTGACCAGGTTGATGCCGTTGTTAAGGTATGCAAGCAGTTCGTTCTTGTTCCAGGACCCAAGGTCCCGGTCATAGAGTGTATAACTGTCGAATGATTCAGGTATTCCTGTTGTCGTAAATCCAAAATTACTCGATCCATACAGAATCTCGTCCTTTGAATCGGCTCCCCATGTCGTTACGACATCATCCCAGAGAAGTTCGCCGAGCATCAGGGCTGTTGTACATTTGTCGGCAGGAGGGGAGACAGAATAGATTGTCAGTTTAGAAATGAAGTTTGCCACGTGTTCCGGTGTGTCCGCGGGGAGTCTTCCAACACAGACTTCAGGGATGAGGTCTTCTTCTCCAGGTTCACCGAAGTACGCGTCGCCATCCGAGTTCCAGTTGCCATCGAGTGCCGCGTAATACAGATCAGATGCTATATCAGGTTCAATCTCGGAGCCGACTTTGACATACATGGACCTGTGAGGAATGATCTCTTCATCACCGCCGAGAAGGATGAACTCAGCCTGCCATTCATTCCATGCGTGGATTATGAAGTTCCTGATCCGCGCCTGAATATCTTCACCTGAGAAATTGGAGGATATCCAGTCAGTTGTTACTATTTCGGTATTAAGCCCTGATGTCTTTTTCAATTGAGCCAGGGGCTCGAAACTTGAAGCGAGATCTGTACTTGTTATAATGATATAAGGGATGGTTTCGAATCCATCGCCTGGATCACCTGGAGAGGATGATGAGGAGATGAATTTCTCAATGATTTCCGGGTTTTCTATACCGGTATTGATCCCGGAAAAATTTTTCGCGTGCCTGGCCCTTATCAGGCGCGAATATGGCCTGCCGGATGGTTTTGTCTCGATCGTGATATGTACGGCCGAAGCAAAGGTGATCGAGCCAGTTGAGGGAATGATTCTGCAGGGATAGATATTTACAAAAGCGAGATTCATCCCGGAGGATATCTGTTCCGAAGCCAGAATGCCGGATGTTTTCGGATAGTGAGAGGTTGATCTGTAGATTGCGTCGTTTCGTTTTTCGCCCAGGATCCGAGTAGTCCCGAGAGGGTATTGATGTGGCATGGCAACAATTGTACGAGTATTCGCAATGTTGACTGTATCCAACGGAACGATTGTGACCTTTGATATGATCTCGTTGGGAGGAAGAAGAAAGCGTGCGGGGTATACCGGTACCATAGGTTCACCGGGATGACCGATGGTTCGGCAACCTTTGACACTGATAAGCAGACCGATCCCCGAATTTTCCAATAACGGTTGCTCGAAATTGATTGTTTTTTCGATAATGCCCGACCTTGCATCAGTGGCGAGAAAAAGAATCGCAAGGAAAAGCGAAGCCAGCCTTGATGACATTTCCACAACTTATGATGTAAGCCTAAGGCACCTTGTATTTCAATAATACCGGTTTAACCGTGTTATTATAGCACATTTGATGACTCGAATGAAGCGAATTCTGTTGAAATTCTGGGAAATTCCGGGAACAGGGATGGGCAAGGTGGCCCCCCCATTTTTCATGCCTTTTTTCGACACATCCCCGGGCAAGCCAGGGGGTTCTATGTCAATCCCCTTCCTCAAAAACCTATCTCTTGAAATGCATGAATTTTCTTGGCCAACCCCTCTTAAAAAACTCATCTCCGGAAGTGCCCGGGTTATCTCTCGGTTTATTTAAACTTTTTT
>CBDUUV010000040.1:0-20499 GCA_965370495.1 uncultured bacterium | reverse complement strand
CAAAGAAGCCTCTCTGACAGAACAGGGGGGTCACCTTGTCTGTTCCTATTCCCAGTGATGGTAAAAAAGAATAGTTATTGACAGATAAGAAATATGATACAATAGTTGTACAGGTAGTCTGGAAAAGATCGATTTCACCAGGAGTATTCGAATGTATTCATTGGATGCGACGATTGTAAAGCTCAAGGCCGAAGGTTTTAAGCTTACACCTCAGAGAATATCAGTCATTAAATATATGGTAGGCAACAAGGACCACCCGACTGCCCGTGATATTTTCAAGGCGTTGAAAAAAAAGTATTCAGGACTTGCTTTTTCTACTGTTTACAACACTCTCAGGATGCTGCACAGGATCGATGAGGTCACGGTCGTTAATATCGCGGAAGAACACCTGAATTATGATCCGGATACAAGTCCTCATTTTCATTTGTTATGTGATACCTGCGGCCAGATCGTGGATATTTCCGTAGATGATTCGATGAAAGATTTTTTGAATAAAAATCTTATTGATGGGCATAATGTGAAATCATATCAATTGAACCTGAACGGCACCTGCCGTGACTGTCTTGCGGTTTGATTGTTTCCTGTTGAACTTCCGCCTTTTTTTGTCCGTTTATCGTGGACATGTTTGCCTTGTACTTTGCAGCTGAAACTCACATCACCCGAAAGGGAAGATCATCACGAAAATGATTAACCGATTATTCCGATTTGCGTGGTTTCCCCTGACGTTTCAACTGCTCTCTCTAAGTGTGTTTATCCTCCTGATCGTTGGCGGCCTGGCCGCCAACACCAATGACATGGCTTTTGCCAGGATGCTGCGCAATACCAACGCGGCGAACTTGATCGTGTGGTCTTACTGGTGGCCACTCATAATTTTATCCGCGATATTTCTCGGCCGCGTATGGTGTACGGTTTGTCCTATGGAATTGGTCACCTCACTGGCTTCCAAAGTCGGGCTGAAGCGCACCCCCCCGGCTTTCTTGCGTTCCGGCTGGGGCATCACGATTTTCTACATCTTCATTCTCTTCGTCGGTATACACACGCTGGCAATCCACCGTGTGCCGTTTCGCATGGCAATCTATATGTTGGTCTTGTTCACTATGGCCGTGGTGTTCGGGCTGCTGTTTTCCCGCAACACCTTCTGTGCCCATGTGTGTCCCGTGGGCCACTTGCTGGGGCTTTACGCGCGGCTCGCGCCGATGGGTTGGGGGGTGCGCGACAGGTCTGTCTGTTCGGGCTGTAAGGACAGGTCATGCGTCTCGAAAAAGACGGCTTATGAATTCCAGGGGAGAAGTTGTGGCGTCGGGCTCAGCCCGGACAGGCTTGATGATAATACCGAATGCCTTGTTTGCGGCCAATGCCTGAAGGCTTGTGATCGCAATAATCCGGGGCTTGATGGGCGACCCAATCCAGGCTGGTTCCAGCGTCGCTGGTTCAAGGACATACTTGACCTTAAGGGGTTGACCGTCGCGCAAGCCGCTTTTTGCTTTGTAGTGTCAGGTTTTGTCATCTACGAACTTTTCACCGAATGGTCGATTACGAAGGATCTATTGCTTTGGACGCCGACGAGGCTTAAGCAGGTACTCGGCGGAAGTGACGCGTGGGGACATGAGATTGTGAAATCGATGACGTTGTTCGTAGCCTTGCCCGCGATTTTCTGGTTGTTTCCTTTTGGCACGTTTCGCCTGTTTGGTGGACGGCTCCCTTTCAGCGATTATTTGTTAAAGTTCGGCATCGCCTTCATTCCGATAATGGCGGTTGCTCATGCCATAAAAGTGTTGCTGAAAACGACCTCGCGTATTCCATATTGGGAATATCTTGTGATGGATCCGGTCGGTGTAGAAACCGCGCGCGATATCCTCGACAAAACTGTGCCGCTGGCACCGTTGCCATTCTGGTGTGATCCAGCAATAACGGCTCTGGGCCTGGGACTGATGGGTGTGGCTGTCACGTTAAGCTTCCTGGTCATACGCAAGCTGATCGCGGTTCACACGCCCGAATCGGGATGGTGTTGTGTGCCGCTCTACCTTATTCCGTTCCTCTATGGCGGAGTATTTATTGCCATGCTGATTGCGTGGCGACTTTTCTGAATCATGAACCTGGAAGATACCTCGAATATCATGTTATCAACACGTTTGGCGGGTTTTTCCCCGCACTGAAATCGTTCAATTCAGATTTTTTCTTTCCAGAAATATATCTTCTGATCGGTCACTGGCGGCCGTTGTGAATATTTCTTGCGCAATCATCAGAAGAAACATGATCGCGTGGAAGCCGAAAAGTTTGTAACAACAACAGCAACAACGGAATAAAATTAGAGGGCGCATGAGGAAGCTAGAGACGCTGACTAAATAACTGCCGGTTGATGGATAGAATTCTGACGAACCGGTCTGTTTCAATGAGGTGCGATGAGGTGGGGGGGGAGCGGCTCCCCGCATATTTTCTGAAAGACGGAGATCATGATACTGGAATTTATCGATAACGGAACACGAACGCTGGGTATAGATTTTGAGGGTACCCCGGCTTCGTTGCTTCCGGGGAGGCTCGTCAGTCTCGCCATGATCGCATCGGATTCCGGAATCGAAGAGATTGTCTACAAGGGTACATCCATAATTTCTTCTCCCGTACATGATTCCATTACCCCTCTGCTGAACGGAAATCGTCTTTTCAGGCACGCAACTCCGAAAGATCAAGAGGCGGGAGATGATCTGTTCGGTTACAGACTGGTCTGCATGGATGAGGGTATTCTGTGTCTTGGGGAGACTCAGAATCCGAATAGTTATTCGATATTCTTCCATCCGGAGAAGGCCAATGTTGGTACTGCCTCGATCCTGGCATATCTGATTACGAATATTCTCGGATTCTCCAGCTTTCTTTCCTTCGAAGTACGCTTTGGTATTTACGAAATTCTCACGAATATAATAGAGCACGGCAGGCTTGATGGCTCAAAACACTGGGTCAGAGTCCGGCTTGAAAAAAATCTGAATAAACTTTGTGTTTCAATTGCCGATAAAGGGGTCGAATTCGACCCAACGAGGCAAGCGGATTTCGATCTGGCACAGGCTCAAAGATCAGGCATTTTCAGAGGGCTTGGGCTTGCGCTGACGAAAAAGATCACGCAACTGCTGAAATACAACAGAGACAAGGGGTGCAACTATACGTTCTTCGAGAAAGCCAGGTTTCAGGAGAGCATGGAAAAAACGACGGATGGGGAGAGGGTGATGACACAATTCAGGATCCTGGAAGAAGAAGAAACAGGAGATTCAGGCGTAAGAAAAATCGGTTTGGCAGGGGATATCGATAGCATGGGGGCATTGATGCTTGAGAAGTTGATGGGCCGGTTACTGACGAATAATTCTCTTAATATCGAATTTGATTTCGAAAAAGTCTCGTTCGTATCCAGCACCGGGATCGGTGTCCTTCTCGGGATAGTTTCTTCGATCCGGACAGAAGGGGGAGATGTCGTTTTCAGCAATGTTTCCCATAAGATCTTATCGATATTAAAATTGCTTAACCTCGATGAATATTTTGAAATAAATGGGGCTTCGAAAATCGTATCAGGCGGCTGAAAAAGACAGTAATTGTGGGGAAAAATGGATAGGAGCACGACGAAAAAGAAGCAGGAAAAGGGTTCAAAGGTGAAAAGTGGCAGAGCTGTTTCCAATCCATCGAGAGTCAGAAAACTCGATGAGGATCTTGAGCGAAAAGCTTTTATCTTTGAGGCTCTTTTCAGGTTGTTCGAAAAGCTGGGGGGGGCTTTCGAACAGGACAGGATAATCAAGTTGTTCCTGACGGCTTTTGCCGGGCATCTCGGCCTTAAAAAAGTTGCCATATATCTGGCGGTTCCCACGGAGGGAATTTTCCGATTCAGGCATTCAGTGGGAACCGGTTCTTTGTCTCCATCCCCATTTCTCGGCGTTGGATCGTCATTTTCCATATGGCTTCGGAAAGAGAACAGGGCTGTTTTCATAGACAGGTTTTTTGCGGGCGGCGGCGACATTCCGGTATCCGAGACCAGGTTCCTGGCCGGAATCGTCGAGCAGGGACTGTCGTACGCGTGTCCCATGGAAAACAGCGGAGAATTTCTGGGGATCATTTTTTTCGGTGGCAAGTTAACTGGAAGGGATTCTTCAGATTTTGATAACGAATTTCTGGAAATGCTGGTCAGGGTTGCCGCAATAACGATTAGAAATGCGTCGATCTACCAGGACGCGGCTGTTTTCAGGGAGAGGGCGGGACAGTATGCAAAACTCAGAAAAGAGTTCATAGTACGCAATTCCGAGGAATTAAAGATGCCGTTGTCTGTACTGAAAAGTACGCTATGGTCCATCGAGTCGGATGAGGCAGGCAGCGGTATTCTGATCGATATGGCGAAGGATGCAGTTACGAGCATGGGAAGCAGGCTCGATCAGTTTCTTTCATTGTGCGATATCGACATGGGAGAGACTTCTCTCAATATGGAGAAGACAGATATATCTTCTCTCGCAGAAGAAACTCTCAGAGAATATATACCCGAGTTCGAAGAAAAAAGCATAACGGTAAGATTCAACGACAAGGTCTGTAACAGAGAACTCTATGTCGACGCTCCCGGATTGAAAGTAGTAATAAGGAATATTCTGGATAACGCGATCAGGCATATCGATCGCGGCGGTGTAATAGAAATCGATCTGATCATGTCTGATACTCTGCCCGGAGAAGATGATGGAGTAGAACTCAGAATGTGGAATTCTCCCTGCCAGCCGTTCGAAGGTGAAGGCTCAGATCCCGGAGCCGCCAGAGATTGTTCTGTACTTGATGCGTTGACCGGAGAGGTATCATTCAAACGGAGCATAGATGAAAATTTCCTGGTGATAAAAATAAGAAACAATGGTATCAGTATTCCAGATGATAAGATAACTACGCTTTCTCTGCCTTTCAGGAAAGGGTCTTTTCCTGACGGCGACTGTTCGGGCAGGGCCGGGATAGGCCTCGCGATGGCCCAGAATATTATCTACGGGCATGGCGGAAAACTACTTTGTAAAAGTTCAGAAGGGAAAGGCAGCGAGTTTTCGGTGTGGCTGCCGGCAGCCTTTTGATTCAACGCGCGTATAGGGCTTCCTGTTAATTCTGATGCTTCAAAGAAAAAATGGAGGCCTCCCGCCGGGAAGCCTCCATTAACCGAACCGGGATCTATTCTTTTTCGTCCTCTTCGGGGCTGAGTCTTGTAATTGATTTGATGATAACCGGTTTGACAGGGACGTCAGCGTTACGGCCTTTTGTAGTCGTCTTGACATTTTTGATCTTATCGATTACCGATGTACCATCGATGACTTTACCGAACACACAGTATCCGTATCCGCTCTGTGTCGTATTCCTGTGGTCAAGGCTCGTGTTGTCCTTTACATTGATAAAGAACTGGCATGTAGCGCTGTCAACGACGCCGGTTCTTGCCATTGCAAGGGTATACACGAGGTTTTTAAGGCCGTTCGTGGCCTCGTTCTTGATCGGAGGGCTCGTCGATTTCTGGTTCATGTCCGGAGTAAACCCGCCGCCCTGGATCATGAAAGTACTCATCACACGGTGAAAAATCGTTCCGCTGTAGAATTTGCTGTCGACGTAATGCAGGAAATTTTTAACCGTAACAGGCGCTTCTTTCTCGAAAAGCTCTACCGTGAAATTACCAAGATTGGTTTTTACATAGACCATGGGGTTTTCCTGTCCTTTCCCGGCCATAGCTGGACCGTTTACAGCGATAGACAGGAAGATTGTTGAAATGACCAGCAATAGCCCGACTGAATTTCTGAACCTCATGAGGGATGCACCTCCTCATCCAAAAACAGAGTTTATAGTAACAAATCCAGAATAATATATTATCCCGGCGTCGAAAATTAAAGTAAAAAGAAACGAAATCCTCAACATATCCTTCAATTATATATGAAATACCAACAATTATATATGAAATGCCAGGTTGTGGCGCCTGCTCGCACCGGTCCCGGAATGTTTTTTTTCTTTTCACAAAGCCGAATATTTTGATACCATGGGCAGCGAGCTTGGAATAACGTATTATCCCCCTCTTCAAGGGATGGAATATGAGCCGCAAACTGGTTTATGAACATGTTGATGTCTTTACTGACAAACCTTTTAACGGGAACCCGCTCGCGGTTTTCCTTAATCCGGGTAAACTTACGAAAAACCAGATGCAGATGATTGCCCGTGAAATGAATTTCTCTGAAACGACTTTTGTTTTTCCATCGGAGTCGAAGGATGCCGAGGCAAGCATAAGAATATTTACACCTGCCGGGGAGATACCATTCGCGGGGCACCCCGTTCTGGGTACTGTATTTGCGCTGATGAAAAAGAAAAAGGGCAAGAAGCCAGTCAATATGGAGTTGGAACTCAAACTTGGAATGATCAGGGTAGATATCGTCAAGTCCACGAAAAAAGAAACCAGGCTGACAATGCACCAGCCGATTCCCGAATTCGGATCCGCGTTGCAGAACAGGGGGCAGGCTGCCAGAGCTGTGGGAATCAGGGGTTTCGATCTGCTTGGAGGGGGCGTCGTTTCCAATGGGCTCGATTTCCTGATAGTTGAGGTTAGTGAGGAGGATATCGTCAAGAAGAGCAATCTGAATATCGAAGAGGCTCTCAACGTGTTGTCAAGGCACAATGTAATCGGAATATACCTCTTCGCGCGTAAAGAAAGTAAAAGGGTAAATATCCATGCGCGCTTTTTTGCGCCCGCCCTGTCAATAACAGAAGATCCCGCTACCGGGTCGGCCGCGGGTGCTCTTGGAGGCTATCTGGCCAGGATCCTGAAATTCCCTGCTGACCTGAAGCTGGTCATCGAGCAGGGAAAGGAGATCAACAGGCCCGGTCTTATCCGGGTAGATGTGCATTGCGACAGAGGTATGGTTCAGGATGTAAAGGTTTCCGGATCGGTCGTCCAGGTCGGAGAAGGAAGTATTTTCGTTCCATAGAGGAAAACGTTTTTATTTACATGGAATTTGTGATATAATGCGTGCTGTCAGTGGTTGAGTTTGTGTGTGATTCAGTAATACCGTGTTTGAAATAAGCATGTTTTACCGGAGAAGGTTCTGAGGAGGTGGCCCGCGTGACCCTTTCATTGGATCTCTTTTCCGGTTTTTTCTATTAAGCCCCCGTGGGACGCCTGTTCCGCAAAGACAGATTACTGTTTCAGGTATTCTTCGAACCATTCGTGAATGGTATTCCACCAGAGTTCCGCGTTCCGGGGTTTTCGCACGAAGTGGTCCTCGTCCGGAAAAAACAACAGCTTTGACGGGGTGCCCTGCCTCTGCAGAGCGGTGAAGAATTCCATACTCTGGGTATACGGGACCCTGTAATCCTTTTCTCCGTGGATAACCAGGCAGGGAGTCCTGAATGCGGAAACGAATTTGTGGGGCGAGAAGGTGGAATAGGTCTCCGGATTCGTCCACGGCATCCCCTTGAATTCCCACTCCGGGAACCACAATTCTTCTGTAGCTCCGTACATGCTCTCGAGGTTATATACTCCCGAATGTGAGACGAGGCATTTGAACCGGTCATTGTGTCCTTCGATCCAGTCTATCATGTATCCACCGTATGAAGCGCCGGCTGCGCCTATTCTTTCCCTGTCGATATAGGAAAAGTTGTCCAGGATATAGTCGAGGCCTTTCATTATATCGATATACGGGGCTCCTCCCCAGTCACCGCTTATAGCATCTGTGAATGCCTGCCCATACCCGGTGCTTCCTGTGAAATTGATCGTTGCCACCACATACCCGGGCGAGGCGAACATCTGGACATTCCACCTGAAATGAAAATTGTCGCCAAATGCGCCCTGGGGGCCTCCATGAATGAGCAGGACAAGAGGATATTTTCTGTCTTCCTCGAAAAAAGGCGGCTTGACTATCATTCCGTGTACCTGCCTGGACCCGGCACCCTCGAACCAGAATTCCTCGAGGGGGTTCATCTCGAGATCCCCGAGTATATCCGCGTTGATGTCGGTGAGCCGGGCACCCTTTGTATTTTTAATGGAAGCCCTGTAAAGGTCGACCGGCCGGCTGACGTTCTGTCTTGATATGACAAGGTTTTTTCCATCTGGAGCAACGCGCAGGTTCGAATCGTAATTTCCGGTTATCACTTTTTTTGCATCATTCCCGCGGATGGAAACTCTGCACACAGAATAACGGCCCTTGTCCTGTACGCAAAACCATATAGTCCTGCTATCAGGCGCCCAGTCGAAATGGCCTGCGCTGTAATCAAAATTCTCCGTAAGTACCTTTGTCTCGCCGCGCTTCCGGTCATACAGCATGAGCCGGAAACGGTCCGCTTCAAATCCGGGAATCATTTGGGCCCGGTAAGCGATATATTTTCCATCCGGGGAGTAACGCGGATTATTGTCATTGGAAAGATTATCTGCTGTTACAGATTTTGTCGTCCCTTCCAGAAGATCGACGATATACAGGTCATTATTCGTGGAGATCGCCACCATCGGGTCGGGATTCATCGCGAAACATAATTCCCTGCCGTCAGGAGAAAAACTGTAATCTCTTTCACCACCCAGTGAGATCGGAGGAACGTCGGTCCGTCCCTTGTTGATTTCTGTAAGAGATTCTCCGTCGGGGTCGGTCAGGAAGAGGTGGCTCCAACGGCCTTCCCGCCAGTAGTTCCAGTGGCGGTAGAGCAAATGATCGATCAACCTGGCCTTGACCGGGTTGTCCCGGAATTCGTCAAGTTTTTCCCTGTTACAATCCATATCCTCGCAATCCGGATAGACACTGGACGTGAAGGCGATCGTCTGTCCGTCAGGCGACCACAGGGGGTCGGATACTCCGGTAGGAATATTTGTTATCCTGTGCGCCTCGCCGCCGTCGGCAGGTATGATCCATATCTGGGAGTTGCCATCCCTGTCAGATACGAATGCGAGCTGACTGCCATCGGGTGACCAGCACGGTGAGTGGTCATTCCCTCCACTGCGTACGAACCGATAAGCATCTCCTCCTTTGAGAGGGACCATGTAGATGTCCGTATTGGAGGAATTTTTCTCCTTGTCGAACCAGGAAACGGTAAAGGCTATCATCTCCCCATCAGGTGAGATCTCAAAACTGCCGATCCGTCCCAGCGATATCAGATCGTCAAATGATATGGCATGAGGTTTGTCTGTCACGGGATGGTCGTATTCCCCCGCTGCAGCATGTGCGGGGGGGAAGACAACTGCTGACAGGATGGCGATACAGATAATCCTGGATTTAATACCAGTCATTTCGTTCCTCCCGGAAAGCAGGTGAAAATCGTGTTATCCGGCTATTTTCCCGTTGTACCGGTTTTTGTTTGCCGTACCGGCCGATTCGTTCATCGCACCGGGCCACCGGGTCATTGTAAGAGAAAGAGGCCGGCAAGGCAACTTTTTAAGATATAACCACGTATTATTTCTTGAACCTTAATGCCGGTTATGCGAACATCACGCGGCCTGGGCTCAGAACTTTTGCGTGTGGATACAATGTCCGCATTGAAACGTGATTCCTTATGGAGGGAACCGATGATAGAAGTCAGTGGAATAAGAAAATATTTCGGTGATGTCAAGGCAGTGGATGGAATAAGCTTCAAGGTTGAAGAAGGTACTGTGCTGGGTTTTCTCGGACCGAACGGGGCGGGTAAGACTACTACCATCTCGATGCTTTCCGGCCTTATAAAGCCGGATTCCGGTACGATCCGGATCGCCGGGATGGATATTGTCAGGCAGGGTCGTAAGATTAGAAGTCTTATGGGGGTGATCCCCCAGGAGATTGCCCTGTACGAAGAACTTTCTGGAAGGGAAAATCTCCATTTCTGGGGAAGCCTCTACGGACTTTCCGGCAGGGAATTGAAAGAGGAAACAGAAAGGGTGCTCGAGATGGTCGGGTTGCAGGGCAGGGCCGGCGACCCTGTTCGCAAATATTCGGGGGGGATGAAACGGAGGATCAATCTTTGTGTCGGGCTGATACACAGGCCCGCGATTATCCTGCTTGATGAGCCTACCCTCGGGATCGATCCACAGGCAAGGCTCAATATACTCGAGATTGTTAGAAAAGAGGCCGACAGGGGAACGACTATTATCTACACTACACATTATCTCGAGGAAGCGGAAAGCCTCTGTGACAGGATTGCGATCATCGACAAGGGAAAGATCCACGCCGAGGGTACGCTTCAGGAGCTTACAGAGCTGGCTGGCGGAAAGGTTGTCGTGACTGTCACCGGTAGTTTTAAGGCTGATCAGGTCGAAAGTGTTCCGGAGGGGGTAAGGATCGATCATGTGGAAGACGGTAATCTTGGATTCCTGGTGCCGGAGCGCCGTGATATCGGCAGGGTTCTCAATACTTTCTTTTCCGCCGGAATACATATAGAGACAATTTCGATCAGGGAGCCCGACCTGCAGAGCGTCTTTCTCAAACTGACCGGCCGCGAGCTGAGGGACTGACCGATGAAAAAGATCCTGCTTATATTTGCGAACGACCTCAGAAGACGGATAAAAAGTCCGCTCGCCATACTCATGATGATGTGTATCCCGCTGGTCTTGACCCTTCTGATCGGCAGCGTCTTCGGCAGGTCCGGAAGGGGCGGCCTGCCCAGGATCAGGGTTCTTTTCGTGGACGAGGATAAAGGATTCATGAGCCGGTTTATATTGCAGGGGCTTCAGGAGGACCGTTTTGCCGAGTTGCTCGACCTTGTGACAGTCGACAGTGTCGAGGGGGAAAAGCAGATGGGCAAAGGGAAAGCATCCGCGATGATCGTTATACCGGAGAGATTTACCAGCAGGATCCTCAATAAAAAACCGGTCGAGATCAGGGTTGTCGAAAATCCATCGGAGAGTTTTCTGCCGGTCATAGTAGAGGAGATCGTCGCCACGATGGCGGTGATAATCGATAATGGAAGAAATATCTTCGACGAACCGATTGAGAATGCCATAGCGATGCTGGAGGGAGAAGAGTGGCCGTCGATGGGTGATCTGAAGGTGTTGATGGATGAGGCGAAGACGGGGATCCTGCTCACGAGGGGGTATATTGCCGATTCCCTTGTGACTTTCAGGACCGAGACTGCCGCATCGGAGGAAGAGGACGGCGATGAAGCGGGAGGGCTTAATGTTTTCTCATATATAATGTCGGGCAGTCTTATGCTCGGCCTGCTGTTTACAAGTAATATCATGCTGAGAGATATTGTCAGGGAAAAAGAAAGCGGAACCCTGGCGAGAATACTTACCGCTCCGGTCGGAGCGGGGCATGTTGTAGCCGGGAAGGTCATGGCTGCTTATGCCGTGACCATGATCGCCTGTCTCCTGCTCCTGCTGATCGGGAAGGTCGGGTTCCGGATGGATCTGGGAGACCCGCTCGTCCTTGGAGTCCATCTTATTGTAACGATGTTTATGATCACGGGGATCATGACTTTCAGCTTTGGGCTGATAAGGAGCGGGCGTGCCGCCGATGCGATCATGTCGGTCGTGATAATTATAATGTCTCTTTTCGGTGGCAGTATGGTCTCTATTGAACAGCTTGGGGAGCCCATGAAGACTATCGGCAGGTTCTCTCCGGTATACTGGGCAAATGATGGATTCAAGAAAATATTTCTTGCAGGGGCGGGTTTTGACGATATCTCGATGAATATCATTATCCTTGTGGGGCTGGGGGTCATAACACTGATACCCGGGGCCATTCTTCTGGGTAAAAGGTTCGGAAAAGGATGATATGGTGAGGCGTACCGGTTCGTTATGGCTTATTACCCGGATAGCCGGATGTGATTTCAGAATGACGTGGAAAGACAAGAGCGTCATCATCTGGATAATCCTGATGCCGGTGGCCTTTATGTTTGTGTTCGGGCAGATGAACAGGGGAGGTTCCTATTCGACGCCGAAGGCGACCCTGACGGTTGATAATCATGATACGGGACCGGTTTCTGCCGGCCTCATCGAATCTCTCCGGCGCGAGAACTTCCATATAGTTGATGCCGACAGCCTCGCGCCGGATGAAAAAGCTGTCAGGACTCTTGTTATCCCCGAAGGGTTTTCGAAAAAGGTGTTTTCCCGAGAGCGTGTCGAACTTGTTCTCAGAAAAGACAAGGGGTCGAACATGCAGGCAGGGGAAGCGGTTTCAGTAGCTATTGTCAGGGGACTTATCAAGACCGTCTCCAGCCTGATCGAAGTCGAGAGTGAGATGATCGGCGGGAAGAACGGATTTATCGATATAAGGGGAGATACCCTCTACGGCAACCTGCAGTTTGTGATAGAAAATATCGAGGGTTCCGAAGTTTCGATAGCAGCCGGGATCGACAGCATCGTTGCCCGGAATCCGATTGTAACGGTAAAGCCCGAGACCGCGAGTCGGTTGAGGGAGATCCCTTCCGGTTTCCAGGGTTCGGTACCGGGCAACCTCGTGATGTTCGTTCTCATGGGCATGGTGTTCAGCGGAGCGGCAATTACAGAAGAAAGAAACAGCGGAGTCCTCAGGCGAATGGGTATGACGATAGCGGGAAAAAGAGAAGTTGTAATCGGCAAGTTGATGGGAAGGATGATGGTCGGAGGTATTCAGATCCTTGTTCTCCTGGTCATCGGGCGTTTTTTCTTTCACATATCGATCGGCAGAGATATTCCCGCGTTGATATTACTGATGTTTGCTTTCGCGTTCTGCTGCGGATCGATTTCGATCCTTTTCGGCGCTCTTTTCAGAAACCCGGACCATATGACCGGTGTTGCCGTTACCGTGACTCTCGCGATGTCGGCGCTGGGCGGTTGCTGGTGGCCCCTGGAAGTAGTATCAAAACCTTTCAAGGTTGTGGCTTTTCTTCTTCCTACCGGGTGGGCAATCGACGGGATTCACAGGCTCATTTCATTCGGGTACGGCCTTGCCTCTGTGACAGGACACATTACGGTCCTTATCCTGTTTGGTATTATTTTTATCACTATTGCTTCGGCAAAACTCAGGTGGGACAGGTAAAGTCCGAGTCAGTCCAGCCTGTAATGGAGGATAGTTCCGTTCGAACCGACCGCGTAAATGTCTTCAGGGCCGTTTCCCCAGACAGATCTCAGTGTAGCGCTGGTGCCGCTGGGCTGCTGACCCCACGATGATCCATCATAGTGGAGAATTATGCCGTACTGGCCGACTGCAAACACATCATCCGGGCCGGTTCCCCAGACAGAATATAGCTGCCTGCTCGTCCCGCTTTTCAGGAGTTCCCAGTCGACGCCATCGTAATGAATTATTATTCCACCGTAACCTACTGCGAATATGTCATTCCATGCCGAACCCCATATTCCGACCAGGAGAAAATCGGTTGGCCCTGCCACACTCTTCCAACTCCCGTTTTCATAGTGAAGGATCGTCCCCAGGCCGCCAACAGCCCAGACATCATCTGGCGAGGCAGCCCATATTCCTCTCAGGATTTCCCCGGTGCCGGATACCATTATTTCCCAGGCTGACCCGTTGAAACGCATGATCCGCCCGAACCATCCAGCCGCAAAGACATCGCCGCCGGCAGTTCCTGTTATACTGTTCAGTTCTATGGAGTCTGCCTGTGGATATGATTCCCATTCAACCCCATCATATTTCAGTATCGCGCCTGTTTCGACCGGGACGAAAATATCGTTTTCTGGCGACCCCCATACGGAATTGAGTGTATATGGATTTTCGCCGGGTATCGTATTCCATCCGCTTCCGTTGAAATGCAACATCGCGCCTTTTCTCCCTACCGAATATATATTATCGGCGGAACTGCTCCACACGCCAAAAAGGTGTTGCGACTTGGCATCAGGGATCTCGTACCAGCTCACTCCATTGTAATGAAGGATCTCGCCCAGAAACCCCACGGCATAGAAATCATTTTCTGACACGGCTGTGACTCCGTGCAGCTTCGCGGTAGTCACCGTGTATATTTCGCGCCACGAATCTCCATCATAGTACAGCATGATTCCGTGGTCACAGGAGGCGAAGATGTTATCGGGCCCTGTTCCGGCGATTCCGGTAATATCCTCATATGTTCCGCTGGCAACAGCTTTCCAGGACGAACCATCGTAGTGCACCATTTCTCCGAACAGTCCCGCGGCGAATATTTCCTTTCCCGAACTGCCCCAGACAGTCCTGAGTTTTCTCTGGGAGGCCCCTGGCATCCCGGTCCATGAAGCGCCATTGTAATGGAGGATCAGGCCTGAATCACCAACTATGTAAATGTTGTTTGCCGAACTTCCCCATATCCCGTAAAGATCGACGGAAGCTTCTTCGATATAGATATCAGTCCATGAGGATCCATCGAAATGAAGGATCGTTCCAGCATTTCCCACGGCGTAGATATCGTTGTCTGAACTTCCCCATATAGAGTTGATATCGTATGATGTGCCCGTTGTCATCGGTTCCCAGGAACTCCCTTTATAACAAAGGATGACACCCGACTGGCCTGCGGCGAGGACGTTGTCAGCGGAGCTGCCCCATATGGCCAGGATAGAGGCACTTGTCCCGCTTTCCATTGTAGCCCAGCTTACTCCATCGTAGTGAAGTATCACGCCCCTTTCCCCCCCGGCATAGATGTCGTCGGAAGAGGCGTTCCATATAGATATGAGGTTTCTGGAGGTCGACATGAAATTCCATGAAGGGACCGGTTTCGGCGGGACGTAAGGTTTTGTAGTCGAATCACTGCAGGCGGTGGAGAAGAGGAGAAGAAAAAGAAGTATCAGCCCCGGACGAAAGAAAGCGCGGCAGCTCCTGTAGTACATGTCATATTCCTTCCGGAAGCCGGAGCGATGTCCGGGGTTCATTTATCAGGAACCGGCGCGCTCGGTAGCCGTATAAAAGGTCAGTTTGCCTTTTCTTTCGGTGGCTACAAGGCCGTTTTCCCTCATGGCGGCGAGATGCTTGACCAGTTCCTGTACGGGTATACCAAGTGCAAGGTGCAGGTCCTCGGCAGTGGATGGGCGTCTTTCCAGTATTTTCAGGACCAGTTCCCACGCGGCGCCGTCTTCATGCTGTGCCCTGGCTGAAGTTCTCGCTATGATCTCACAGCGCGGGCCGAAAAACCTTCTGATCCTCCCGAGTTCGTCCGGGCTGATCGGTTCTATTTCTCCCAGTGTGCCCGGCCTGACAGCGGTGTTGAGCTGTATTGAATCAAATTTCAACCTGTCGAGAACCGTTTTGAGGGCATGAAGGTTTTCTTCGTCTGAATTGAAGCCTTCTATCAACAGTATTTCCATGTACACGCGGCCAGTAAAACTTGACAGTAATTCTTCCATCCCCTTAATGATCCCTTCGAGATCGCAGTTTCTGTGAGGCCTGTTGATTGCCTTGAAACTTTCCTCGATCGCCGAGTCAAGCGAGGGAAGGAGTATATCGGCCTGCATGAGTTCATTCCTTACCTCGAGGTTGCCGAAAAGGGAACTGTTGGTTATCACTGCAACGGGGAGCCTGGTGACCTTCTTTGTTTCCATGATAAGTTCACCGAGCCGGCTGTACAGGGTTGGCTCTCCCGCGCCGGAGAACGTGATGACATCCGGGAGTTCCGTTATCGTGGACAGGCGCTCACGCAATTCCTCCAGGATTTCTTCAAGCGGATAAAATTCTCTGCGCAGGGTCGAGAGGTCCGTGGTCTTTCCGCATTCACAATAAACGCAGTCGAAACTGCAGGTCTTGTAGGGAATGACATCTATTCCCAGGGACCTGCCAAGTCTTCTGGAAGCTACGGGGCCGAAGATCCTGCTCAAGAAGAACTCCCTTCAGTAAGCCGGGCAATACGGATGAACACAGTCTTCCAGGTAAATCTACAAAAAACAGACGGATACTGCCAGTCTGAAATTCTGTTGACAGAAAGAATAGAAATGATTTTCAGCCGCCGCGCGGCACAGGGGATAGTTATCGTAAAGGCCTTTTGAAAAACAGGCAGGTTTTTATTCTGCTTTCGGGCGGTATAGCTTGAATATGGCTACTGAATATATCATTATCAGGGCGTCGCGGGGAAATTCGGGCGGATCTTTCAGCTCTTTCCAGAGAGGAGTCTATGATGGGGATAAACGACTCCGGTGACTACGAGAAGAAAAAGCGTTCGATCGACGACATATTGAAGCTGATCAAAACAGGCAGCCGGATATTCATCGGTTCAGGGGCTGCCGAACCACAGAAATTGATACAGATGCTTATCGATAAGGGGCGCAGTATCCCCGACCACGAGACGATCAACCTGATCGAACTCGGGACCTCGCCATATGCCGAAGCGGTTATGCGGGGGCCGTTCAAACAGAACGCTTTTTTCATCGGGGCCAATGTCAGGGACGCGATTAATGAAGGCAGGGCCGAGTATACTCCGATATTCCTGTCCGAACTGCCCGGCCTGTTTCGATCCGGCCGGCCGAAGATCGATGTGGCCTTGATTCAGGTAGCCCCGCCTGACAGGTATGGATTCTGTTCATTGGGTGTCTCGGTCGATGTAGTCATGGCCGGCGCCAAGATGGCGACGATGGTCGTAGCCGAAGTCAACAGGCAGATGCCCCGTACTCTTGGCGACAGTTTTATTAATCTTGAAGATATCGACTTTATTGTCGAGAGTGATATGCCGTTGTTGACATGGACTCCTCCCGAGATAGACGAAGTAGCCCGCAGGATAGGCTACAATGTAGCCCGGTTGATCAGTGACGGGGCCACGATACAGACCGGTATAGGCATGATTCCCAACGCAGTCCTGTCGTTTCTTACGGAGAAAAATGATCTCGGCGTCCATACCGAGATGTTTTCGGATGGTATAATCGACCTTGTCGAATCGGGAGTTATAAATAACCGCAAGAAGACCATTCATAACGGGAAGATCATCGCGACGTTCTGTATGGGGTCCCAGCGTTTGTACGACTTTGTGAATGATAACCCCCTTCTCGAATTCCATCCGTGCGATTATACGAACGATCCTTTTGTGATCTCCCGCAATGATAAAATGATATCGGTCAACGGAGCTATACAGGTCGACCTGACCGGGCAGGTCTGTGCCGATTCGATAGGCGAATACTTCTATTCAGGTATCGGGGGACAGGTCGATTTTGTCAGAGGCGCCGCTCGTTCAAAAGACGGCAAACCGGTGATTGTCATGCCTTCTACCGCCAAGGACGGTACGGTTTCGAGGATCGTGCCGTTTCTCGACCAGGGGGCAGGTGTAGTGACCTCACGGGGAGATGTTCATTATATCGCCACTGAATTCGGGATCGTCAACCTGCATGGAAAGAACCTGAGGGAGCGGGCCCTGTCGCTGATAAGTATCGCGCATCCTGATTATCGCGATGATCTGGTTAATTACGCGAAAAAGAGAAATCTCGTTCATATGGACCAGATGCCTCTCGCAATCCCCGGCAGGTATTACCCGGAACAATATGAAGAGACGAAATCGTTTGATTCATGTGAAATCTTTTTCCGGCCCGTCAAGCCGACGGATGAAGCGATTCAGCGGGAGTTCTTTTACTCACTGAGTGATGAATCGGTCTACTACAGGTTCTTCAACCGTGTCAAAGCGATGCCGCACGAAAAGATCCAGCCGATGGTCAATATCGATTACCGCGAGGAGATAGCGATCGTTGGCCTTGTCGGTGAAACGGAAAAAGAGGAGATGATCGCGATCGGCAGGTTCAAGATCGACCCGGCTGACAATACGGCCGAGGTGGCTTTCCTCGTCAGGGATGACTGGCAGACAAAAGGGATCGGCGCTTTTCTGATGCGCAAGCTGGCTGATATTGCGATAGAACGGGGGATCACAGGTTTCAAGGCTGAAGTACTGGCACAGAACAGGAAGATGCTGGACATTTTTCACAAATGCGGGTACCCGTTGACGACCAGGCTCGAGGAAGGGACATATACGGTTTTTATCGATTTCAAAGGGGAGAACCCTAAATGACGGTTGAGGCGAAGACAAAAGCTGTGTTCATGAATTCGAAAAAACTCGGAAGGTTTTCCTTTTCTCCCGAACACCCATTCAAACCTGAAAGACTGGCAAAAGTCTACGAAATGTGCAAGAGGAAAGGTCTCTTCGATGGACCAGGTGTCCTCGTGGAAGAGGTGGACGAGCCTGAAGACGGTGTGCTGGAAATCTTCCATACAAGCCTGTATATAGATCTGTTGAAGAAAGCGGGCAAGGGTGATGACATAAGCGTGGATATGCTTTTTCATGGGATCGGTACGATGGAGAATCCCGTCTTTCGGGGATTGTACGATTTCTCGGTTCTTTCCGCGACCGCATCGCTCCGTGGCGCCAGGCTGGTTGCTGATGGCACTGCCGGGAGCGCGTTCAATCCCTGTGGAGGGTTCCATCATGCTCATCCTGACAGGGCTTCAGGGTTCTGTTATGTAAATGATGTTGCGATAGTGATCAGAGAATTGAGGAAGCTTGGAAAAAGGGTGGCGTATGTCGATATAGACGCGCATCACGGTGATGGGGTGCAGGAAGCATTTTATTCCGATCCGGAAGTTCTTACGATCTCGATCCATGAATCGGGAAAGACACTTTTCCCGTGGGGCGGGTTTGAAAAGGAGAGCGGAGAAAATAAAGGCAAGGGGTACAACATCAACCTGCCGCTTGATGTGGATACGGATGACGAGATCTTCCTGTTTCTTTTCAGGGAAGTAGTCATCGATGCGCTGCGGGCTTTCGATCCGGAGATCGTTGTAGGACAGTTTGGAACAGATACTTTTGCGACAGATCCGCTGACGCATCTTCGCATGACGAATAACGGCTATATAGATGCCGCGGCTGAGCTTCACAGCAGGTTCCCGCGCATCGTCGCCCTGGGTGGAGGAGGGTATAACATGACCGACGTTGTAAGGGGGTGGACACTTCTCTGGGCTGAGCTTGCCGGCAAACAGCTCGATGAGGGGGGGTATGGCGGTGCTCTCGGTGGGGTCTTTCTCGGAGATTCTTCGATCGACGGTTCGGACCTGAGAGACATGAACATATATATGACCGGACCATCCAAAGAGAAGATGCTCGCAAGGGCTGAAACCATGGTTAAATGGTACCGTGACCGGATCAGGCCTGTGCTGGCGTAAAGGATTTCGGGCAGATAGATGAAAGAGGCGTATGAGTATAGAATTGAATGTAGTCGAGGCCGAATTGAATTCCCTGATGAGTGCGGTCAGAAAGGCCAGCGGTTCCAGCGAAATCGAAAGGGAGATCCGTGAAGCCACAGAATCTGTTCATTCCGGCAGGGTAACTTCAGAGATTGAACTTATAACCCTTTTAAACAGAATAGTGCTTATATCGAAACCTCCCTTCCTTATCGAGGAGTGGGAAGAGGCCTGGGGGAATATATTTTCTCATCTTGTCCGGCTGGTCCTTTCTTCGAAAAATGGAGCGGAAACGGTAATTTCTTTTCTGTATGGACTCGAGGCGATTCCCGAAGGGGCGGGGGAGGAGTGTGTCCTGTGCGTCAACCCGGGATCCACTTCGACGAAACTGGCTCTCTTCAGGGGGCTTGTTCTCAGCGCTGAAGAGGAGGTCCATCTTCCCCCTGATTTCAAGGACAGCATCGAGACGCGGGCATCCGCGATTATCAAGTGGGTGAAAGCCCGGGGGATAGGAAAAGGTGACCTGACGGGGATAGCCTGTCGGGGAGGATTTGTCAGGCCCGTGCCTTCCGCCACATACAAAGTATCAGACTCGATGGTTGAAGACCTGGATAATGCGAAGATATCGCATGCCTCCAACATGGCGATCCCGATAGGCCTGCGGATCAAAAAACAATTTACAGATGGTGCGGAGATACTTATTACCACGACCGACCCTGTCGGAACAGACGAGATGAGCACAGGAGCGAGGCTGACAGGGATCAGGAAACTTCTGCGCAACGGGTCGGGGGCACATTATCTCAATCACAATGCGGTACACACGATGATCTGCTCTATCCTCGGGTGTTCGGACAGGGAGTTGACGACCGTAGGGGCCCACATGGGAGGGGGAATGTCTATACTTCGGCACAGTGACGGGGAGGCAAGTGATCTCGAGAATGCCTTTTCCGGTGTGCCCAGCGCCAACAGGTGCGGCAATATCCCTCTGGACATCCTGATCGAGGCGTATGACAAGGGTGAGATAAGTATACCGGAACTGAAAAAATATCTTTTCGGAAGGGGAGGGCTGATCGACCTGACCGGTACCAACGATTTCAGGGCGCTGCTCCATTTCAGGGATACGGGCGCGCTCGATATACAGCGGGAAAAGATTGGCCTGGTCATAGATTTCATGGCAAGGAGTATTGCGGGAGCTGTAATGAAACTGTCCGCAGTGGAAGGAACGATAGATCTCGTCATACTTACAGGCGGACTTTCGAGAAGCCAGGAATTCACGGGGCTGATCAAGAAAAAACTCCTGCCGTATTTTCCTGTAGTCATTGTACCCGGGTCGATAGAGAATGAAGCCCTGATGGCAGGGTTTTTCAAGGCGAAATACAAGCCCGAATCACTGAAAGATTATGTCGAGGAACGTGACAGGCTGAAGAAATTCAGGGAGTACGAAGAAGAACTGATAGAGACGGAGATATTTGTGCATCCTCAT
>CBDUUV010000039.1:0-21168 GCA_965370495.1 uncultured bacterium | reverse complement strand
AGAGGTGGATATATAATCGATGCCGATGCTCTGGCACACCGTGCTCTAAAAGATGATTCTTTCAAAGGAAAACTCAGGGAGGCTTTCGGTGACGATGTATTTACTCCGTCAGGAAGAGTGTCGCGTGCCAGGCTCGCGAACAGGGTTTTTTCCGACACAAAAAGGCTGTGGCAGCTTGACAGGTTGATCCGCCCGTTTGTCAGGAAGATAGTGAGTGAGGTTGTAAGTAACCGCCGGGAACAGGAGAAGTACATAGTACTTGATGCCGTGCTGTTTTTTCAGTATAAGTTCAGATTCAAAGCAGGACTTGTTGTATTGACAGAGGCGATCGAGAAGACCTGCCTCAGGCGGATTATGAAGAGAGATGGTTTTTCGATTGTAGAGGCTGAGCAGCGGATCGAATCACAGAGACGGCTGAAAAAAGACTGGTTGCGGGCTGACGTGAAAATAGATACGGATACCGGTATCCGCAGTGTCAGGGCGGAAGCTGAGAGGATCCGTGATGATTTTTTGAAGAAGTATAGAATCATATAGCTGCGGAGACGCAAAGACAGCGATTAAAGGAGAAGATGATGGCCGAAAGCATATCCGTAAAGGAAATAAAAGAATCTGTAAAAAATATGGAAAAGAGGCTTTCAAACCTGAAGGAGTATCTTTGACCTGGATAAGATGCTGGCAGAGGAAATCGTAATCGAGGAGAAGATGTCCAGGCCCGGATTCTGGGGCGAAAGGGAAAAGGCGGAAGAACTTGTTTCCAGGTTAAAATCCCTCAAAAGCAAAACGGGGTCCTGTGAATCATTGAAGAGTGACATCGGGTCCTTGCGTGAGCTGATCATTCTTAATGAAGATGACAGTGATGAATCAATTCTGAGAGAGATATCGTCGGAGCTCAACAGGATTGAGAAAAGGATGAGCGAATTCGAACTGGATATCCTGTTATCAGGGAAGCATGATAGAAATAACGCCCTGATTAACATCCATCCCGGAGCAGGCGGCACGGAGTCGCAGGACTGGGCAGAGATGCTGCTCAGGATGTATACAAGATACCTTGACAGGAAAGGGTACAAGTACAAGCTCCTGGATCTTCAGCCTGGTGATGAAGCCGGTATCAAGAACGCTACTATCGAGGTCAAGGGAGACCTTGCGTATGGAAGGCTGAAGGCTGAGGCCGGGATCCACAGGCTGGTAAGACTGTCACCATTCGACGCAAATCACAGGAGACACACTTCGTTTGCTTCGGTGTTTGTTTACCCTGAGATTGGTGATAATATCGAGGTCGAGATCAATACCGAAGATATCAGGGTGGACACATACAGGGCCAGTGGAGCAGGCGGGCAGCATGTCAACAAGACTGAATCGGCGATACGAATCACACATTTTCCCACAGGGATCACTGTTCAATGCCAGAATGAACGTTCGCAGCACAGGAACAGGGAAACAGCGATGAAGGTGTTGCGTTCCAGGATATATGTAAAGCTGGTCGAAGAAGAAGAAAAAAAAAGATCCAGGATCACGGGTGAGAAGAAAGCGATATCATGGGGAAACCAGATCAGAAGTTATGTATTTCATCCATACACAATGGTCAAGGATCACCGTACCAGTACGCAAACAGGTAATATCCAGGCCGTGATGGATGGCGCGATAGATGAATTTATAGAAACGTATCTAAGGTGGAAAGAAAGGAATGATTGAAGTGAGTGAGAAAGAACCGGTTCACGAAGGTGGCAGGGAAAGAGAGAACAGGATAGAGAAACTTGGAAAGTTGCGTGAATCAGGCGTCAATCCATATCCGTACCGTTTCCAGAGAACGCATAGTATTTCCAATGCTGTAAACGGTGAGGAATCTCTCCTTTCAGGCGAGACCGAAATCGCTGTTGCCGGGCGGATTATGTCGATAAGGGGACATGGACATGTTTCCTTTGGTAACATCAAGGATGATACGGGTGCTATACAGTTCTATATCAAGGATGCCGAGATCAGTGAAAAAGACTGGAAAGTATTCAAGCTGCTTGACGTTGCGGATATCATCGGCGTCTGGGGCGTCATGTTCAGGACAAAAACCGATGAACTGACAATCAAGGTCAGGAGGTTGGAGTTACTGAGCAAAGCGCTGCTTCCGTTGCCTGAGAAATACCATGGATTGCAGGATAAGGAGATCCGGTACCGGCAGCGGTATATCGACCTGATCATCAATGATGATGTGATGAAAGTATTTCGTACGAGGACGCTGATAATGAACTCAATTCGTAATTATCTTGAGGAACATAGCTTTCTCGAGGTGGAGACACCTGTGCTTCAGCCACTGTACGGCGGCGCGATGGCCAGGCCGTTCATTACTCATCACAACACACTGGATATGAAGCTGTATCTGCGGATAGCTGATGAGCTCTATCTCAAAAGGCTGGTTGTAGGCGGGATGGAAAGGGTCTTCGAAATTTCCAGGGATTTTAGAAATGAGGGGATGGACCGGTCTCACAACCCGGAATTCACCATGCTGGAGTGTTATGCGGCATACTGGGATTATAACGACATGATGGGGTTCCTCGAGGAGATGTGTGGCAGAATCTGTGAGGAAGTGCCTGTAATGACGAATGTCAAATTCGGCGAGTACGAGATCGATCTCACGCCGCCGTGGCTTCGGGTGACTTTCTATGGAGCGCTGCAAGAGAAGGTTGGTGTCTATCTGAGAGAAGCAAGTGAGAAGGAAATAAAAAAAGTCGCCGTTGAAAACAACATCGATACAGAAGGGATTGTTGGAAAGGGAGCCCTGCTCGACGAGCTGTTTTCCAAGCTTGTAGAACCGGGGTTGATACAACCGACCTTTATAACCGATTATCCTGTGGAACTTTCACCTCTCGCAAAGGTGCATCGCAGCGAAGAAGGGCTCGTCGAGAGGTTTGAGCTCTATATTGCCGGGCTGGAGATTGCAAACGCGTTCAGCGAACTGAACGATCCTCTCGAACAGCAGGCCCGGTTCGAGGAACAGATAAGAATGCGTGATGCCGGAGCGGATGAAGTACATCCGATAGACGAAGACTACATCAGGGCGCTCGAACACGGAATGCCTCCGGCCGGAGGATTAGGTGTGGGGATAGACAGGCTCGTTATGATTCTGACAGATTCTCCTTCGATAAGAGATGTCATCCTTTTCCCGCAGATGAGGCCTGAAGCGGGTAGAGACGAAAGGTAGCAAGGATGCATTACTCCATGTCAATAGCGTTGAGATACCTGCGGGCTAGGCGCAGAAGCGGATTTGTGTCCAGGGTGACTATGATAGCAATAGGGGGAACCCTTGTTGGTGTAACCACACTTATCATCGTATTGTCTCTGATGAACGGGTTCGAAAGCGAACTGCGCAGCAGGATAATAGAGTTCAACACGCATGTCCTTGTATTTGCCAGGACTTCCGAAGCATGGGAGAATATCGATTCTATCTCCGTGGAAATAGGCGCTATTCCGGGTGTTGTGGCCTCATCTCCTTTTGTGAGGGGGGAATCGCTTGTTAACTTCGAGCTTATTCCCGGGGTCAGGGTCAAGACGAAAGGTATCATTATAAAGGGAGTCGATATCGATAAGGAAAGGAGTGTGTCGACCGTTATCGATTCATTCACGCCTTCTGTTACCACATTCGAGACCGGGGGATTCTATGATGGAGAAGAGCTGCCGGGTATAGTTCTGGGAGATGAACTGGCGGCGGACCTTCGCATATCACTCGGGGAAATGCTGACACTGGTCAGCGCTCCGGCAGAACTCAGGGCAGGAAAAATCAGGCCGAGGACGATGGATTTCAGGGTTATAGGTTTCTTCAAGACCGGTGTCTTCGAATTTGATTCACGTTTCGGGTATATCGATATCAGGGAAGCCGAGAAGCTGTATGATTTTGAGGCATCTATCCGCGGGATCGGGATAAGGATAGAGGATATCTACAAGGCCGGGCAGATCGATCAGGATATCGAGGAAAAACTTCAGTCATACGTATACAGCACCAATAACTGGATCAGGATGAACAGCAGCCTGTTCAGTTATATAAAAGTCGAGAAGATACTGATGTTTCTTCTGCTGGGCCTGATAATATTGATCGCTGCTTTCAACCTGGTCGGGATGTTAACAATGGTTATTATGGAAAAAAGAAGCGAGATAGGTATTCTCAGGTCGATGGGGGCGTCATCGAGAGGGATCATGTCCATCTTCATGGTGGAAGGGACGATAATCGGTATTGTCGGGACGATACTTGGTGTCGTACTGGGGCTGATCGCATGTGCGATCCTGTCGGTGGTCAGGATCGACCTCCCCGCGGACATCTATTTTATCAATACGCTTCCGGTATCCATTCAATGCCTGGATGTCGTCCTTGTCAGTATCGCTTCGGTAGTGATTTCATTTGCGGCAACTATTTACCCGAGTTGGGAAGCTTGCAAGATGCCCCCGCTCGATGCGATAAGATATGATTAGGGTCTGCCTGTGCCACATGGGAGCTGTTATATGTCCCCCCCCTTGCGTGAGCAGGAGATAAAAAGTATATTTTGACAGAGGGTTGATATGTCTATTCTAAAAGCTGAGGGCGTGTGGAAAGTCTTCAGTTCTGAAAAGGGAAAAATAGAGGTTCTGAAGGGGCTCGATTTTAATGCCGAAGAGGGTGAAGTTGTTGCTATCCTCGGTGAATCGGGAGTGGGGAAGAGTACCCTGCTGCATATCCTGGGAACCCTGGACACTCCCGACAGAGGGAGAGTGTTGATCAAGGGGAAGGATCCCAGGGAATGTTCCATAAGGGAACTGGATATGATCAGGAACAGGGATATCGGACTGGTATTCCAGTTTCATTACCTGCTCCCGGAATTTAATGCTCTTGAAAATGTGATTATGCCGGCCATTCTGCATGGAGCAAAAAGAGAAGATGTGGTGCCGCGTGGTGTCGAACTTCTTTCGGAAGTCGGACTTGAGGGGAGACTTACACACAAACCGTCTGAGCTTTCAGGGGGGGAACAGCAAAGAGTGGCGGTTGCGAGAGCCCTGATGAACGAGCCTGCGATAATCCTGGCTGATGAACCCTCCGGGAACCTGGATGAAAGAAATAGTGAGCTGCTTCACGCACTTATCGTTCAGTTAAGCAGATCGAAGAACCAGACATTCATTGTTGTGACTCATAAGAAGGAATTGCTGAGCAGTGCCGACCGGCGGTTCATCATGAAGGATGGAAGGCTCATAGAGGCGGAAATGGAGTGAAATGATCTGCCAGTTTTGCAAAAAAAGGGAAGCAACGATACATTTTACAAACGTAATAGGAAAGAATGTCGAAAAGATCCATATATGTAAGGTATGTGCTGAAGAAAAAGGATTCGATTATCTCAAGAAAAGCAATTTCGAGAAGGGCGACCTGCTCGCGGGGCTTATGAATCTTGCCGCTGAGATGAGCAAAGAGACTTCTTCGAGAAAACGATGTCCCGGCTGCGGCAGGACTTATGCAGCTTTCAAAAAATCCGGAAAACTCGGATGTTCGCAGTGCTATGATATTTTCAGGGAAAGGCTGGATCAGGTCCTCAGCAGCATTCATGGCGACACGAGGCACAAGGGAAAAGTTCCTGATAGGTTTATCGAGAGTTTAAACCTTTCCCGGAGGATATTCCAGCTTCAGGAAGAACTGGAAAAGGTGATCAAAATGGAGTTGTATGAAAAGGCCGCGGTGATCCGAGATGAGATCAAGGCCCTGAAAAAAACCAGTGAAGTGGAGGGGCAGGCGGATGTCTGAACTCTCGGAATTGATTGAAAAGCCGGCGGAATGGTTGTCCGGAGATGGAGAAGAAAGTGAGATCGTTCTCTCCTGCAGGGTAAGGCTTGCCAGAAATCTCGTTAACAGGCCTTTTTCGCATGTGGCGAAATCCGAAGTTCTGGAGGAATTATCGCGAGAGATAAAGGGAGCTGTTTTCAGCACTTCATCCATGCGTGGCGCTTTTACATTCGATATGGACGAGATTGCCGAGACGGAACGGATGGTGCTTGCGGAGAGACGTCTTATATCCCAGGAACTGGTAAAGAATTTCAAGAGTAGAAGCCTTATCGTCGATAAAGCTGAGAAACTGAGTGTAATGATCAACGAAGAGGATCACTTGAGGATCCAGTCTCTCGAATCGGGGCTCTCGGTCAGGAAAGCATTCAAGAAAATCAATGGTTTTGACGATGAGCTTGACGAAAGACTTGAATTTGCTTTTTCGGAAAGGCTTGGCTACCTGACGGCATGCACGACGAATGTCGGAACCGGGCTCAGGGTATCGGCTATGGTGCATCTTCCAGGCCTTGTACATAATAATGATATCAGGCAGCTGATCGATGGTTTAAGGCATGTAAGGCTTACCGTACGGGGAAGTTACGGTGAGGGAAGCGAGGTGGAGGGGGACTTTTTCCAGATTTCGAACAGCATTACACTTGGCCTTTCGGAAATAGATACTGTTACAAATATAGAATCGCATATAAGGAAGGTCATCGAGTTCGAAAAAAAAGCAAGAAAGAGCCTCGTAAGGGAGGCACGGACTTTGCTGGAAGACAGGGTCTGGAGGTCGTATGGGATCCTGAAAAGTGCCAGGCTTGTAACTTCAAGAGAGGCAATGAGTTTGATTTCCTCTGTCAGGCTTGGCATAGGGCTTGGGATCATCAATGACATAGAACTGGTAAATTTGAACGAAATTCTGATAATGATACAGCCGATGCATCTTCAAATGCTCTACAAGAAGGCCATGAAACCTGAAGAAAGAGACAGGATCAGGGCTGATCATATCAGATCCAGATTGAACTGGGATTGACCACGGATGGATGATTCGGATGAAAGGATGTTGAAGGCCGTATGAATGACAAGTTTACAGAACGGGTAAGAAAAGTCATCTATCTTGCCAGGGACGAGGCAAACAGGCTCCAGCATGACTATATTGGTACAGAACACCTGTTGCTGGGTATTGTTCGTGAAGGTGAGGGGATCGCAGCACGCGTACTTCAGAAACTCGATCTTAACCTGGAACAGATACAACAGGCTATAGAAAACCTGGTAAAACCGACAGGCGGAACTCTTACACTAGGTGAGATCCCGTTGACACCGAGAGCAAAACGTGTCCTCGAACTTTCCGTTGAGGAAGCACGGTTACTGGGACATAATTATGTTGGAACAGAACATCTTCTGCTTGGCCTGATTCGTGAGGGAGAGGGTGTAGCCGCCCGTGTATTGCTTGAACTCGGTGTAGACAGGAAAAGGGTTCGCGAAGAGATAATGAAGATCCTTCACCAGGGTGGTGGTAGCGTGGGTGGAAGTAAGGGGATAAAAGCGAAGAGCGAATCTCCGACTCTCGATCAGTTTGGTAGAGACCTGACTCAGATGGCAAGAGACAACAAGCTGGACCCGATCATTGGCAGGGAACGCGAGATGAACAGGATCATCCAGATTCTGTGCAGGCGCAAGAAGAATAATCCCGTTCTTATCGGAGAACCGGGAGTTGGCAAATCAGCTATAATCGAGGGGCTTGCCCAGGCGATAGTTTTCAATAAGGTTCCCGAGCTGTTAAAAGACAAAAGGATAACTACTCTCGATCTGGCATCTGTTGTTGCTGGAACGAAATACAGAGGACAATTTGAGGAACGGCTGAAGAGCATTATCAACGAGATTCGTGATAACGAAGAAGTTATCATTTTCATAGACGAGATTCATACTATTGTCGGTGCCGGTGGTGCGGAGGGCGCGATAGATGCTTCGAATATGCTGAAACCAGCTCTTGCAAGGGGTGAGATCCAGTGTATAGGCGCAACTACCCTGGACGAATACAGGAAGCATATTGAAAAGGATGGTGCACTGGAAAGAAGATTCCAATCGATCATTATCAATCCTCCGTCCGAAAAAGAATCGATCAAGATACTCGAGGGGCTTCGTGACAAATATGAGGCTCATCACAGGACGAAATTCGAGGATGATGCCCTGAAGCAGGCAGTATACCTGAGCCAGCGGTATATACAGGGAAGGTTCCTTCCGGACAAAGCAATAGATGTCATCGATGAAGCTGGCGCGAGAGCAAGGCTCTCTGTTACGACCACACCGGAAGAACTCCGAGAAATGAAAAAGCGCATCGAAGAAATAGCAAAAGAAAAGGAGTCCTCGATCCAGGCCCAGGAGTTTGAAAAAGCAGCTTCGTTCCGTGACCAGGAAAAGGAACTTCGCGAAGAACTCAAGCAGAAACACCGGGAATGGGCTGAATCCAGGCAGGAACAGGAATCGGTTGTTACGGGGAGGGATATCGCCAATATTATCTCTGATATGACAGGCATTCCCGTCGCTGATGTCGAGGAAGAGGAAACTGTCAAGCTCCTTAACCTCGAAGAAGAACTCAGAAAACGCGTTGTCGGCCAGGAACCTGCGCTGAAAGCGATATCCAAGGCGGTCAGAAGGAACAGGGCCGGGCTCAGGGATCCGAAGCGCCCGATAGGGTCGTTTATATTTCTTGGACCGACCGGTGTTGGAAAGACCGAACTGGCAAGGACGCTGTCGGCAACTCTTTTCGAGAATGAGGATGCGCTGATTCAGATAGATATGTCGGAATATATGGAAAAGTTTGCGATATCCAGACTCATCGGAGCCCCTCCCGGATACGTTGGGTACGAGGAAGGCGGACAGCTTACCGAGAAAATCAGGCGTAAACCGTACTCGGTAGTATTGCTGGACGAGATCGAAAAAGCACATCCTGATGTATTCAACCTGCTTCTGCAGATCCTGGAGGAAGGTAGTATTACCGATTCATTCGGACGAAAGGTTGATTTCAAGAATACGGTACTTATCATGACGTCAAATGCCGGAGCGAAAGATGTCAGGGGCAAAAAAGCATTCGGATTCGTGTCCGGCGAGGATGAAAGCGATACTGGATATGAACATATGAAAAGCAAGATCATGGATGCTGCCAAACAGATCTTTAACCCCGAATTTATCAACAGGATAGATGAAATGATCGTGTTCCGGCAACTCGACCGCAAGGATCTGATGAAGGTCATCGATATTTTGCTGAAGGACCTTTACTGTCGTCTTGAGTCCATGAAACTCGATTTCGAGATTACCGTCGAAGCAAAAAATTTCATAATCGACAAGGGGTACGATCCTACGCTGGGTGCAAGGCCCCTGAAGAGAGCGATACAGAAACTTCTCGAAGACCCGCTCAGCGAGAAAATACTGGCAGGCGATATCGACAAGAATGACAAATTGAAGATCACCATGGTGCCTGGCTCGGAAAAATTGCTGTTCGAAATCATTAAAAAAATCGAGACAGGAAATCCAGAATAGACGGGAACCTTTTTACTGATCCAATCGTAAAACGATATATATGCCCGGGCTGGACCCGGGTATATGACAGGCCGGGAACAAGCACGTTTGCATTCCCACACCCGCCCCTTGTACGGTTTTTTGGTATTTATTGAGGAGATATTTCTCCTGATGCCGGCCGTGCCCTGGTGTTTCACGGCTATCCTTTTATCTTGGCAATCTGCGAGGAGTTGTGCTAGGCTTCCCCGGATTCAAAGGGTGGTTCAACGAGGAAGGGAATAAATGAGGATTTCAGTACTGTCAGCACTTTTAGCTCTGATACTGGTGACACTGACTGCGGGCGCCGGAGCTATAGATATAGCAAGAGTGGATATCGAGGGAAACATATTTGTCTCTGAGAAAAAGATCGTATCAATATTCGGGGTATTGGTGGGAGAGGAATTCAAGGGTGAAAGGATCTCTCAAGGTATCAGGAGACTGATAAGAACCAAGGATTTTGCCGACGTTACAGCTTTGTACAGCGAAGAGGAAGGCAAAGCCGTGATCACGGTGAAGGTAGAGGAATATCCCCGCGTCAAGGATGTTTTTCTGGATGGGAATGATCACGTCAGTGATGAAGATATCAGGGCGAAGATAATGTTAAGGAAAGGGTTTTTTGCCCGTCCCGCGATTATAACGAATGATATAGCACAAATTCAGGAGTTGTTGAGCGAGAAAGGTTATAACAGGGCAAAGATTACTACCCGCATGAATGAACTTCCGGATGAACACAGGATCTACGTTACATATCTCATCGATGAGGGTAAAAAAGTCAAGATCAGGCATATCGATTTTATCGGAAACGGGGCTATCGAATCAAAGAAGTTTAGAAAGGCGATGGAAAGTAATGTGAACCATTGGTGGAGAGGGGGGGAATACAAACCGAAAATCCTCGATGAGGATCTCACCCGTATCGAGTCATTATATAGAAATGAAGGATACCTGGATGTAAGTGTTTCACTTCTTGAACTCGATGAAATCAATGACGGAGAATACGTTGATGTATATATAAAGATAGAAGAGGGAAGACAGTATTTTGTGGGGAAGGTAGACTGGACCGGCAATGACATCGTCTCTGACGAGGAGATAGAAGAACTTGTTTTTATCAAGGAAGGAGAACCATTCTCTCTTGATCTGGTAGAAATTACGCAGATGTCGATAAACAGCCTGTATTGGGAAAAAGGTTATATATGGAGCAGGGTTGTCCCGGACCAGAGTGTAAGAAAGAGCAGAGTAGACCTGTCCCTTGAGATCATCGAGAACAATCCCGCATCGATAAGGGAGATCAAGATCGCCGGAAACACAAAGACTTTCGAGTCAATAATACGCAGAGAACTTGATGTATACCCCGGTGACAGGTTTATTCTGGGTGACGTTCAGAGAAGTATACGTGAGATCTTCCAGCTGGGTTATTTCAGCGGGCCTCCGCAGATAGATACAGAGCAGGTAAATGAAGAGGGGGACATCAATCTTCTGATAGATGTCGAAGAAAAACAAACAGGCAATTTCAAGGCCGGTTTTGGCTTTTCGCAGCTTAACAAACTGAGTGGATTCCTGGGAGTACAGGAGAGCAACTTTTTTGGCCGCGGAAAAACATTGGCTCTGGACTGGGAATTCGGACGCTGGCGTAAGAACATGAACCTGAGATATTCCGAACAGCATTTGTTCAATTCAGAGATAGCAATGACTATCAGTGTGTTCAACTGGGTCCAGGACAGGATTAGCCAGCAGTACTATACAGACCGCAGAAAAGGATTCTCGATACAGGCCGGGTATCCTTTGCCGTGGCTCGATTATACCCGAGCATATCTCCAGTACCGTTTTGAAAGGGTGGAACTCAGTAATTTCGATCCATCCTATCCGTCATGGGGAAGCCTCAGAGGTGTCGACTGGCCGTTGAACAAGAGCACAGTGATGCTGAGCCTGTCCCGTAACTCGACCGACAGCCCCTTCCATCCAAGCAGAGGCTCACAAAGCAACCTGAGCCTGGAGGTAGCCGGAGGGCCTATCGGCGGAAACGTCAAGTTTGTCCGTTACAATGCGGGAATGTCATGGTTCAGAAATCTGTTCTGGAAGTTCACTTTCCACCTCGAGATGAATGCTGCTATGATAAATGGGTATGGAGGTTCCGACGTTGAGGATTATGAGAAATTCCGCCTGGGTGGGAACAGGAGGAATCCTCTCAGGGGGTATGATTTCTATGAAGTCGTTCCCGAGGGTAACGACCCATATATCGGTGGCCGGTTGATGACAAAATTCACACAGGAGATTGTTTTTCCCTTCTCTGACGCTGTCTACGGGATTTTCTTCTTTGATGCGGGAAACACATGGAATTCATTCCGTGACGCAAACCTGTTCAGCATGAAGAGAGGGTTGGGGCTTGGTATCCGGCTTGAGATTCCTGGAATGGGTAACCTGGGATTTGATTATGGTTACGGTTTCGACAAGGAGGATGGTCCAGGGTGGGAACCCCATTTCACATTCGGGACATTTTTCTAAAAAAAATGGTTTCGTTCCGGAAGGAAAGTAATATATTTCGTGAGTTACAGAATTCATAAGGAGGTATGGGATGAAAAAGAAAATATCGATTGTGTTGCTGGGCATTTTCGCGGTTAGTCTTGTACAGGCTGCGGTTCTGATTGCCGAAGAGGTCAAAATAGGATATATCGATACAGTCAGGATTTTCGCGAATTTCAAGGAGACTGTCGAAGCCGAAGAGATCTACAAGAAAGAGGTTGAAGCCTGGAAGAAGAGAGCCGAGGAGATGGAAACAGAGTTGGCGCAGATGGGCGAAAATATCCAGAGTCAGAGCCTGATGTTGAGCGAGGAGAAGCTTCAGGAAAAGAAACTGGAATTGGATACGGCTGTAGAGAAATACCGGCAGTATATGAGTGAGATATTCGGTGAGAACGGAGAGGCTGCCAGGAGGAACAAGGAACTGACAGATCCTATCGTCGAGAAGATCAATGCCGTTATTGCAAAGTTGGCAGAAGACGAAGGATACACGATGGTCTTTGATTCTTCACAGGGTAATATTATTTATGCCGATAAATCGATAGATCTAACCGACGTTGTTATTGCGGAGCTTGAATCGCAACTAGAAACAATGCAATAAGTTAAGACAGTTTACAGGTAATAGAACCGTATAAATAATTGCTTTTTTCAGGTGCCGGGAGTAAAATCTCAAGGTGATAGTACGTAAAAAGTGAAAATGTATTCAGGCCGGGTGTAATGATGAAAACATATAAGCTTGAAGAGCTGGCCAGGATCACAGGCGGGGAGGTCGCAGGTGACCCCAGTATCAGGATATCTGGAGTCGCAGGTATCAGGGAGGCCGGTGAAGGACAGATTACATTTCTTGCCAATCAGAAGTACGAATCGTTCCTTGCTTCGACAAAGGCTTCAGCCCTCATTGCAGAGGGGAACGGTAGTTTTTTGGGGCCGGTTATCAAAGTAAAAAATCCATACCTTGCATTTCTGAAGGTCGTGACAATGTTTGCTGAAGGACCGATGGAGAAGTATGCCAGGGGTATACACAAGATGGCTGTTGTCGCCGACAGCGCCCGGATCGGTAAAGAAGTATCAATAGGTGCCTATGTCGTGATAGGGGAGAATGTGGTTGTCGCCGACAGGACAACGATACTTCCGCTTGTATGCGTCGCTGAAGATGTAAAGATAGGTGAAGATTGCCTTGTCTATCCACATGTTACCGTCCGTGAAAGATGTGAGATAGGCAACAGGGTTATCATACATTCAGGCGCGGTGATCGGCAGCGATGGGTTTGGTTATGCCAAGGAAGGCAACAAGCATCACAAAATTCCGCAGATCGGAATCGTCAAAATCGAGGATGACGTGGAGATCGGGGCGAATACAACGGTAGACAGGGCTACGACTGGAACCACCTTTATCGGCCGCGGGTGTAAGATCGATAATCTTGTTCAGATTGCGCATAATGTAAGAGTTGGTGAAAACTCGGTACTTGCGGCGCAGTCAGGAGTGTCGGGAAGTACGGAATTGGAAAAGAATGTTGTGCTTGCAGGCCAGGCAGGCCTGGTAGGACACATAAGGATTGGTGAAGGCGCTATGGTTGGCGCCCAGGGAGGTGTGACCAAGTCGATCCCTGCCGGTACGACTGTTTCAGGTTATCCGGCACGTGAGCACTTGTTTGCCAAAAAGGTATATGCAGCCAGTGCAAGGCTCCCTGATCTTCTGAAGAATTTCAGAGACCTGAAGAACAGGGTAAGGGCCCTCGAGAAAGGACTGGGAATTGATCCGACAGCAAAGGACGATTAAGAAAGCTTTTACTTACAGCGGAACAGGCCTTCATACCGGAAAGAACGTCAAAACCGTATTTTTGCCCTCTGGCCCGGGTTCGGGGATAGTATTCAGAAGGGTAGATCTTGACCCTGTCGTAGAGATCCCTGCTACTGCGGAGTATATCCATTTGAAAGAGGTTAAACGTAATACGACTATTTCCAACGGTGGAGCAGTCATCCATACCGTCGAACATATTCTTGCATCGATTTCCGGGTTGCAGATAGACAATATTGTTATCGAAATTGATGCCGATGAGCCACCTGAACCCAAGGATGGAAGTGCAGCCTCGCTCGTGGACAAATTTTTAAAAGCGGGTTTTGAAAATCAGGGAGTGCAAGCACCATATTTCAAGATTCAGGCACCTGTGACTTTTCACAGAGGTGATGTGGAACTGATAGCTCTGCCGTACGATGGCTTTAAAATCAGTTTTACAATCGAATATGAAAATCCCCATATTGGCACCCAATTCCTTTCGATCGATATAAATCCCGATATATTTGCCAGAGAGATTGCTCCGGCCAGGACTTTTGCCCTGATGTCAGATGTAGATATGTTGAAATCGGAAGGGCTTATCAAGGGTGGAAGCCTTGATAATGCCATAGTAGTAGATGAGAAAGGGATACTCAACAAGGAACCGCTGCGCTTTTCCGATGAGTTTGTCAGGCACAAGATTCTCGATATTATCGGTGACCTGACACTTGTAGGAGTTCCGATTGAAGGCCACATCATAGCGATTCGTTCAGGCCACAGCTTTAACCTGGAATTTACCCGGCTTCTAAACAAAAAGCGGCAGCGATCATCAAGAAACGTGATAGGGCCGGTAGAAAATCATTGGGATATCAATGTTATCATGGATATCATGCCCCACAGGTATCCTTTCCTGCTCGTTGACAGGATCCTTGAACTGGAAGACCAAAGGAGAGTCGTCGGGATCAAGAATGTTACGATAAACGAACCGTTCTTTACAGGTCATTTCCCGAACCGCCCGATAATGCCGGCAGTATTGATCATTGAAGCAATGGCTCAGGTCGGTGGAATTCTTCTCCTTTCAAGCGTGGACGATCATGAGAAATACCTTGTGTATTTTATAGGAATCAATAACGCGAAATTCAGAAAACCGGTTGTCCCCGGAGATCAGATACGATTCGAGCTCGAGATGAAATCTCTGAAGAAAAGATTCTGTAAGATGAGGGGCGTCGCTTACGTGGATGGGAATGTTGTTGCAGAAGCGGATCTTACATCGACAATAGTATTACGATAATGGAGGAATAATGCCTGTGGCAATACATAAGACGGCTGTTGTACATGATGGTGCCCGGCTTGGCGTGAATGTTAACATAGGCCCCTTTTCAATAATCGGAGAGAATGTTTGCGTAGGTGATAACACCAGGATCGGCAGCAGTGTTCTGGTGGATGGATACACCACTATAGGTTCAGAAAACACTATCTTCCATGGAGCCTCGATCGGAACCGAGCCGCAAGACCTGAAATACGATGGAGAAAAAACATATGTTGAAATAGGTAATAATAACACCATTCGTGAATATGTCACGATCAATGCAGCCTCGGGAGAAAGTGAAAAAACGCTTGTAGGCAGCAATTGCCTTGTGATGGCGTATGTGCATATCGCTCATAATTGTATCATCGGAGATAATGTAATACTGTCGAACGCGGTCAATCTCGCAGGGCATGTCACTGTCAACGACTGGGCGATCATAGGTGGTATGGTCCCGGTGCATCAGTTTGTTTCAGTCGGTGCACATGCTTTTATCGGGGGAGGAAGCAGGATAGCCAAAGACATTCCGCCATTTTTCAAGTTTGCCGGTAACCCGCCCAGGGTAAGCGGGCTGAACAGTGTAGGTCTTGAGCGCCGGGGTTTCAGTCTGAACCAACGGGCACTTCTCAAGAAAGCATATGGTTATCTGTACAGGAGCGAACTTAATGTTTCCCAGGCTGTTGAAAAAATAAAAAGCGAACTCGAGCAGAGTGACGAAATAGGGATACTTCTGGAGTTTATCTGCATGTCGAGACGGGGACTGACCAAGTGAACGTTCCTTCCAGTTTGTAACCAGGAGACAATATGAACAAGACAGGTCGTGATCTCAAGGCAGGTGTCATCGGCGTGGGCAGCCTTGGGAAGAATCATGCAAGGTTGTATTCCTCGGCAGACTTTGTCGGAGAGATGTTTCTCTACGATATGATTCCCGAAAGAGCGGAAAAGGTTTCCAGGGAATATGGAGCGGAAATCTGTAAATCGGTTGAAGACCTGCTTAGCCGCTGCGATGTGGTTAGTATCTGTACTCATGCGACCGATCATTTCAGAACTGTTTCGAGTGCATTTGAAAAGGGCGTACATGTCCTTGTCGAAAAACCGATCGCCTCTGATTCTTCTGATGGTGAGAAAATGGTCCGCCTGGCTGAAGAGAAGGGACTGGTCTTCCAGGTCGGGCACATAGAGAGATTCAATGGTACATTTCTGGCGGTCAGGGCTCTGCTTGATAAACCCCTGTTTATCGAATCTCACAGGCTCGGGACTTTCAGTCCCAGAGGGACGGATGTTTCAGTTGTGGTCGACCTGATGATACATGATATCGATCTGGTATTGACCATTCTCGAAAATGACAGGCTTGTCGACATGAAAGCGTCAGGAGCAGCGATATTGACCGGGTCGCCGGATATAGTCAATGCCCGCCTGGAATTCGAGAGTGGATGTGTGGCCAACCTGACAGCCAGCAGAATATCACGGGAACCTCTCAGAAAAGTCCGTTTCTTTCAGGAAAATCTCTATATATCGGCTGATTTCAGGGAAAAAAAGGTCGAAGCTTTTTCAAAATCGGATGATCTGTCTATGGTAGAGCTTTCAGCAGACCCAAGGGCATTTATCAGGGAATTTGATGTCGAAGTTGACCAGAGTGAGCCTCTTCGCCTCGAGATAGAATCATTTCTCGATGCTGTTCGAAAAGGTACAACTCCCGAGGTGACTGGGCGGCAGGCGCTGGAAGCTCTCAAGATCGCTGAAAGAATACTGGAGAGCATCGAAAAGGGTGGATAGCGGGTATGAAGACCATCCTTATGACATGTGGCGAAACAAGCGGAGAGGAACATGCCGCGAGGCTTGTCAGAGAGCTCAAACTTCTTGATCCTTCCTGTCGAATACTTGCGATGGGTGGAGAAAGGCTTCGCGAATCCGGCGCGGAAATAATATTTCCCATGAAGGAGTTTGCTTTCATGGGTTTTTCCGAGATCATCGCCGGGCTTCCAAAAATTCTGGCACTTGAAAAAAAGTTAAAAAAACTTATACGCGAAGGGGAGGTAGACCTCTTTATCCCCGTGGATTATCCAGGCTTGAACCTGCGGCTGGCAGGTTATGCCGGTAAGAAGGATCTCCCTGTACTGTATTTCATCAGTCCCCAGGTCTGGGCATGGGGGGGATGGCGTATAGGGAAGATGAAAAGATGCATCGACCTGATGGCGGTGATCCTGCCTTTCGAGGAGAAGTTCTACAGGGATGTGGGAATTCCGGTATATTATGCCGGAAATCCGATGGCAGGGAGTATTATGCCTCCAGACAGTGCCAAGGATGCTCCGGGGCCGGAAGACAATTGCATGATACTGCTGTTTCCGGGCAGCAGGCGTCAGGAAATAAGGAAGCATTTGCCTGAAATACTTTCCGCCGTCAAAATCATAGCTTCCAGAATACCTTCAGCAAAATTCAGGCTTGGACTGGCACCCCTGATAAGCGATGATGAAATAGAAATACCGGAGGACCTGCAAGGCCTGGTGGAGATAAGCAGGGATGGGGTCGAGGAGCTTGAGGAAGCATCACTTGTCATAGCTGCCTCAGGGACAGTTACACTCCAGGCTGCTATGTCCGGAACGCCGACCGTGGTTATTTACAGGACATCGGCATTTACATACAGGATCGGAAAATCTCTGGTCAGGGTCCCCTGGATTGCTATGCCGAACCTTCTGGCAGGGAAGAAGGTTTTCCCCGAGTTAATACAAAAAGAGGCTATAGCAGAGAAGATCGCAAATGAGGCGGTATCATTTCTGGAGGACAGGAACAGGTATTGGGAAGTGTCACAGGCACTTTTGGGAATACACGGTAATTTATATAAACCAAACGGGTTACACATATTAGCTGAGAAGGCACTGGATATGTGTAAGGGACTGTCCAGCAAGGCAAATAGTTAAAAAGGTCTGGTATGAAGATCAGGTTGAATCCAACGGTAATGAGTTTTTTTGGTGCTGGCGTGATAAGACTGGTGGGGATGACTTTGAGGATAGAATGGCGGGGCCTTGAACACCTGGAGGAAGCCAGGAGGATGTCGGAACAGGTGATTTTTTCCTTCTGGCACGGGAGGCTTTTCATACTCAGCTGGGCGCATAGAAACAGGAATATCCAGACTCTTGTTTCGGAACATTATGACGGAGATCTGCTGGGAAGGATTGTATCCTGGCTCGGTTTCGGGAATGTCAAAGGTTCCAGCACGAGGGGTGGGGCAAAAGCTCTGAGGGTTCTTACGGCGGTGTTGAAGAATGGACTGGATATCGGGCTGGCTGTCGATGGACCGCGAGGGCCGTTGGGACACGTGCAGCAAGGCGCAATCGAACTGGGAAGAATGGGTTCTGCCGCGGTAATACCGGTTTCCTGTACGGCCAGGCGAAGGGTGCTGTTTGAATCCTGGGACAGGTTCCAGGTGCCGGTTCCATTCTCACGGGTGATCGTGGCTTATGAAAAACCATTTATCGTACCCGGCAGTGCTGGACCCGATGACAGGGAGAAACAGCGTATGCAGCTCGAGCACGCTCTCGGGGATTTGACAAGGAAACTGGATCTCGAGATGGGTTTTACCGGTAACAAGGTGTGGCCTCATGAAGGTGATTGAAAAATATCCCGCAGGATTGAGGATGTTCATGGGAAAAGGGGGATGGTTGATGCTGTCGCCTTTGAGATATATGCTCTCCATGACATACAGAACCTTTCTTTTTCTTAGTGGTGATAGAATCAGATCGATCCGGAGAAGTGAGAGGTCATCGAACAGGTCCGTCACGGAAACGCCTTTTCCCGTGATAATTTCGATAGGGAACCTTGAGGTGGGAGGTGGTGGAAAGACTCCGTGCACGATCGCGCTGGCGGAAAATATCAGGAAAATGGGCGGAGAACCAGTGATAATCACAAGAGGTTATGGAAGTCTTGCTGAAAAGGCTGGAAAGAGTGTCGTTATCCTTTCCGGAACCGGAAAGGCCGGCGGCAACAATATCGATTATCTCACATTGGCGGAACTGATGGATTCGCAGGGGATGGACGGTTCGGATGAAGACCGCGTTATAGCCCTTGGTGATGAAGTGATGCTGTATCGTGACCGTGGGTTTTCCGTTATCATCGATCCGGAAAGAAAGCGCGCAGTGGCACTCGCGAAAAAACTGTTTTCCCCTTCACACATACTTCTCGATGACGCTTTCCAGCGCAGGGATGTGGAACGGGATGTTGATCTTCTCCTTCTGGATCAAAAGGAGCCTTTTGGAAACGGGTGGATCCTTCCTGCGGGCAGGTTGCGTGAACCGTCTTACGCGGTGGAGCGGGCAGATGCGGTGATTTTCACGCGTGCTGTTGATAACGAGGTGCCCGGGAAAGCGCGAAAGCTGGTTGAAGGTAAAAAGGTATATTTCGCAAAGCACGTCATAACTGGCCTCAGGGACAGGTTGGGTGAACCTTGTTCCTTCTCCGTGCTGGAAAACAGGGATATCGTGCTGTACTCAGGTATAGCCAGGCCGGAATCCTTCGAGAGGAATATCAGAAACCTCGGTGTGGATCCGGTCTTGTCATTGCGGTTCCCGGATCACCATCCCTATTCCAGGGGTGACATAGATTACTTGATGGCGCAAATCCCGGAGGAAGCTGTCATTATTACGACAGAGAAAGACCGTTTGAAATCGTTTCGGTTCTTTCCCGGTGAAAAAGAGATTTATTTTCTGGAGATCAGGATGGTAATCGATGGTACCAACAGGGCCTGGAACAGGAAACGGCCCGCCGGTGAAGGCGGGCCGTTTGATATTGATTCAATACTGATTACCCGGTAGAGAAAGGTCAATGTTCGTTCGGATCCGTTTTGCTCATCCAGTCTAAAAAGTTAACCTGAAGTCCGGCGCTGTAATTGATATTCCTGTCTGTCTGAACCTCATGGCCGTGAAAGGTGATCTGTGCGTTCGTCATGTACTCAAGATTTGAATAATGTACACCCAGTAGCAAGCCGTTGATCTTGGATATGTACGGGACGAGGAGGATATACGTTTCGACCACGGAATTTGCCTGTACGAGAAGGCTCATTTCGCCTGTGAAAGGGGCTACGAGTTCGGGGCCACCATCCATCCTGACAAATTCAACCGTGTACCCGGTTATAAGAAAATCACAGAGCGAACTGTTGCACGGATCTACAAGGCTGTTGTAGGGCCTGTTGTGTATAGTGACCTTGACTCTGTCTTCAACGACATAGTCGTCCTCGTATTTGATAATGAAGGTGTCCTTGTAATACAGGGAATCACCCTGATTGACTACATCGCAGATGAATGGATAGCCATCGTTGATATTACTTACATAAACAACAGTTCTCTCATCATATTGAGTGTCGGTATCACAACCCGAGTTTAGAATGACTATAGCAAGAAGTGAAATAACAGCCAGTGTGGCGAATTTTCTGAACGACATCGGGTAACCTCCTGAACATATCTGGCATCCAAATAGTTTCCAGTGAAGCATACGCAATGTTTGTGCCAAGGATCTACCGAGGGTGAAAAGTCTAAACAATGTAATGATGGCTAGTTAGGACCAACACGATAATCAAGGGAATTAAGGCATCAGATTCTTTGTGCAGATTGCACTTCTTTTGATTGCCTCCAAACCCCGGTTTTAACTATTATCTAATGACAGGAGGAAGTACGGTTGAAAGTAGAAAGAACGGACATACTTGTTGTAGGCAGTGGGGCGTCCGGACTTTTCTTCGCTTTGAAGGTTGCTGATTACGCGGAAGTTCTCGTAGTGACCAAGAAGAAGGCCGATCAGTCCAACACGAATTTCGCTCAAGGTGGTATAGCATCCGTTATGGATGTGAAAGATTCTTTCGACATACATATAGCCGACACTATCAGGGGGGGTAAGGGGTTGTGCGATGAAGAAGCTGTGAGGGTGATGGTTATGGAGGGGCCGGACAGGATCGAGGAATTGATCAGGTTGGGGGTGAGGTTCAGCAGGGATGAAAAAAGCGGTTTTCTTGAACTTGGTCGGGAAGGGGGGCATTCCAGGTCGAGAATCGTACATTTTGGTGACATTACTGGAAGGGAACTGGAAGAAAACCTGATAAGGGCCTGTCTTTCCCATCCGTCGATAACCCTTGTAGAGGGGCAGCTCGCCATAGATCTTATAAAAGATGATACCGGACGCGTGAGTGGCTGCTACATTTTCGATATTGAAGAAAAAAGAGTGACGGCATACCTGGCTCGAAACACGGTCCTGGCATCGGGTGGAGCGGGCA